>SXKJ01000322.1 GCA_005778115.1 Planctomyces sp.
ATTCTCAATACCGTGGCCGTCAACATCTCCAAAGCGGGTGCGAATTTGACGCTCAATAACAGCGAAACGATCGGCAGCCTGACCGGCGTGTCCGGCACGACTGTGACTCTGGGGAACCAGACGCTGACGACGGGTTTCAATAACACGAACACCTCGTACGCGGGAGTCATCGGTGGTGCCGGCGGGCTGTCCAAGGTCGGCACTGGCACCTTCACTCTTGCCGGCGTCAATACCTACACCGGCGCGACGACCATCAGCGCCGGCCGGCTGGACGTCAACGGTTCGACAGCCGCCGGTAGCGTGGTCTCCGTGCAAAACACTGCCACGCTGGGCGGAACTGGCACGGTCTTTGGGATCGTGAACGTGCAGAGCGGCGGCACTCTCTCAGGAGGTGCGGCCATTCTCAATACCGTGGCCGTCAACATCTCCAAAGCGGGTGCGAATTTGACGCTCAATAACAGCGAAACGATCGGCGTTTCGCCAGGCACAAGTCCCGGAGTCCTCCACACCACCATCGTCAACTTCCTCGGCGGCTCGACGTTCGCGATCGACATCGGCGGCACGACGCCTGGAAACTTAGCGACGAATTACGATCAACTGGTGGTGGCCGGCAACAACCGCGTCACAAATCTCGGAGGTGCGGAACTGGTCTTCGCCCTCTCGGCCCCACCCGCCGCGGGCGGCGGTCAAGTGTATAAGATCATTGACAGCACCGGGACGATGGCGAGCGTGGCTGGCACCTTCAAGTACCGTGGCATCACGCTGAGTGATGGGGACACATTGACGGTCGATAGGTCGATCTTCCGGATTAACTACAACCCGAAAGGCGCGGCTGGCGACGTGATTTTGACCGCCGTGCCGGCCACGACGCAGGCAACTCTCAGCGGCGATGGAACGCTCACCATCACCGACATCGGCGCAGCGTCCAGTGACAAGCTGACGCTCTCTCTCGATGCCGGCGGCAATGTGGTGATTCACGATCCGAAGAATGCGATTGGCGTGTCGGTCGGCGTGGAATCGGGTAGAGTTGCACTTGCGGCGTTGACGAGGATCGTCGTCAACACTGGTGTCGGTTCGGACTCGCTGCTCATCGATTTTACGAACGGCAATCCGATCCCCTCCGGCGGGCTTGCTTACGATGCCGGTGTCATTGGGGGGGCAGACTTCCTGCTGTTGAAAAACTCAGGTACGCCGTTTAGTTCGGTCACCTATCAACCGATCGGCCTTGATGCAACATTCCTCCTGAATCCCAAGACCCCGCCGGGTTCGGAGCCGATTCGAGTGTCTTTCAAGGAGGTGTCGCATGTGTCGCTGGAGGGTACCCAAGCTGCCGACTTGATCTTCGATCTGTCAGCCAACAACGACTCGGTAGCACTGTCAGCAGCAACTGCCGGCAAGGAAAGCTTCACGGGTAGTGGCGTGCAGAGGTTGGACTTCAGCGTGACTGGGATTACTGGGCTGACAGTCAATGGCAACAACGGCAACGACACCCTAAAGGTCAACAGTCTCGATCCAGCGTTCGCCGCAGGAATCACGCTCAACGGCGGTGAGGGAAATGACACCCTCGACGCTACCGGCCCCAAGAAGGGGACCACGGGAGTCAACACGGTTCAAAACGGCGGCGTCGGTGACGACAAGCTGACCGGCGGCATAGGCAACGACTCGCTCAATGGTGGAGCCGGTAAAGATAGCCTCACCGGCGGAGCGGGAAACGATCTGCTCACCGGCGGCACAGGTGCCGACACGCTCAAGGGTGATGCTGGTGCGGACACGCTGGATGCCAGCATCGACACCGACAACGACCTCTTAGTTGGCGGCCTCGACAACGACACGTTCCTCAACGTCCTCGCGGGAGACACTTCGACGCAATAGACGATCGTCCGCGAAATCTGAGCAACGACACGATGAAAGGTGAGGCCGGCTCGGACACGATCTGCGGCGGTATCGTGTTGGGCATTAATCCGGGAGACGTTGTCACCGATCTTGCCAGCATCGGGATGATCAGATCGATGCCCAGGCGTTTGAAGAGAATGTCGTTGAATCGGACGAAGTCCTCGTCGTCATGCTCGACCGAGTTCGCTTGGGCTCGGCGGTCTATGACCTTCGCGGTCATACCGACATTGACGGCTGTTTCCGTCGTGCGGCCCAAGCGTGTCGCAGCGGTCGTTGCAGTCGTGTCGGTGGAGCGCGCCGGACTGACCATCGGGGTCGTGCCGGCCGATATCCAGCGTCATGCTCGACCTGGATTTCGTAGTGTTGGACGCTCATCCCGAATGGCGGCAAGTGCTGCTGGCCTATGGTGAAGGCGTTGATGTCGCGGTCTCCGCCGATGCCGAGACTGCCGAATTCGTCGCTCGTGGATTTCGGCCGCGAGTGCGAGAAGTGGATGGCGTGCCGGCCGACCAGATGGCTCGGGTGCATGGCAAACTGATCGCTCACGGACTGCTGCAAGTCGAGATTGCCGGTCGCACGGGCGGGATGCTGTACCAATTGACGACCGCCGGTCGTCGAGCGTGTTTGCAGGTCGCCGACGGGGTCCTGGAACCGGCACTGGCCTAACCGGTGCTCCGCCGGGTGAGTCAGTCCAATTGTTCCAGGAACCACTTCGCTTTCGCGCTGACAACCGGGCGTTCGGGTTCCGGAAAAGTTTCTCCCGTGATTTCGTGGATCGACCAACGGATTGCGATCGACGTGATACCGAGTTGGATGATGTTGCCGTGGTACTTCCGCATCGGCTCCACTTGAGACTTGGCCTTCATTCGGCCGATTGAAATTGCACTGGCGTGACGGACTCGGGAGACCTCCATGGGAATCACCGAAGCTGGTTCGGTCAGGCGTTCGGTCATGAGTTTTGCCAACGACTCATCAGGCTTCCCGGCGTGGAGATGCCCCAGCGCCCAGATGGCTCCGCCGCGAGTGAACTCACCCAGCATCAAGTTCTTGGGAACGAAGGCTCGCAGTACCGGGTCGGCGGGAGCGTATTTCATCAGGCCCAGGGCTTCGCACAAAAAACCAACTTGAGCATCAGCAGCCTGCGACGTTGTCCCCGCTTTGCTTCGCAGTTCGAGTTCTTTCTTCACCTTTTCCAGAATCGCGGGGCACGTGTCCGGCACGGCGAGCTTACGCAGTCCCCAGCCGCCCGCCACGATGACTTCGCCGCGTGGCGATTCGATTAATTGCACCAGCCGCGCGGCGGCGGGCTTGTGGTCGAGTGCTCCAAGTAACAGCGCGGCTTGCTCCTGGCCGCGCCAGCTGTCGCCGGCCAAGACGTCCGTCGCTGATTGGATGATGGCAGCTTGAAGTTCGGCAGTTTTCGCTAACACAAGCAACCGCTCGCGGACTTGGCCGCGTACGCTTGGATGCGGATCGTCCAATAAGCGTGCGAGTCGAGCGGCATGATCCGGTGTGGCGAGCGCTACGTAAGTCGCGACGCCCTGGAGTCGGACGTTCGCGTCACGATTGCTTAAGACCTGTTCGCAGATTGGCAGGATGAGCTGAGGGTCAGTGGCGTTGAGCGTGGTGAGTGCCACGGCAGCGATGGTGGGTTCTTCGTCCTGGGCCAGTCGGTCCAAAAGGGAATGCTCGGTCTGGTTGCGATGCTCTTTGAGCAGCGACGCGGCACATAGTCGATTCACGATCGAGGGAGTTGGCGGTGCGAGGAGTTTGTCTGCCTCGCCTGCAAAACCGGAATGTTGAATTTGCCCCGCCGCTCGCGCTGCCGCCAGCCGAGTTCCGCTGGGACGCAACGAGTTATGCACGATCAACAGCAGCGAGGGAATCATCGAACTGTCGTTCATGGTTTGCACACCGTCGATCGCCAACATTAGATCGCGATGCCGCGTCTCGGAGCCGTCCAATCGTTGCTGCCAGACTTTGCCGATGGGCTGGTACTTCCACTTGGCCAAGGCCGGTTCGATCAGTTGCCGGAGGTCGGTTCCGTATTTTTGCGAGGCCGCGAATAAGGTGTCAGCCGACTCGCGCGCGTCCAACGCGATGAGTGCTCTCGCGGCTGCCCAGCGAGCGGTTGGGTGCGTCCCTTCGGCGGAGAAGATTTGCAGGAGCGCCGGTTTGGCTTCGTCGAGGCCGGGAGTGCCGAGGAGATGTGCTTCGGCAATCGCCTCGGCAGCCTGGCGTTGCATGTCGGTCTCTGGCCGAGCCAGCGCCTTCAACCACAGTGGCCGTTGTTTGACCGGCAAGAGAACGATGGGGGCCGGAGCGATGAGTTCGGGATCGGAGTCCATCGCGAAGTCGGCTCGGATCTCGGCATGTGCGACCGCTCCCGCAGTCAGCCAAAGTCCTATCAGCAAGGTAAACAAGAATCGCATGGATGACCCCGTTATTGCGGACGCGAGATGCGATGAGTTTGGCCCATCAAAACGAATAAGCACACCGCCGAAGCGATTCCGAGAAACCACCAGTTTCCGGGAATCAATTCGTAGTCGCGGAATCCCGGCAGCCGAATCACGGAGAGCGCGGCGGCCACCGGATTGATGAGCAAAGCATTCTCCACCGTGTCGTGGCCGAATGGCGCGTCGCGTCCCAACCAGATCAGCAGCGGCGTTCCACACACCGCCAATAGCGCGGCATAGGACGCGGCCGTGGCCGGAGCCGTGCGGCGAAACAAACTGCCGACGGCCGCGCTCAGCAGCATTGCAAAACCGGCGGTTGCGAACAGGCAGATTACCACTCGTTCGACTTGCAGCCGCAGGCCCGGTTCGATGTAAACCATCACCACATAGCCCGGCAGAGTCGCGCACAAGACCAACAGCAGAGTCAGAATCACGCTCAACAGTTTGCCCCATACGATTCGGGTGGGAGACATCGGAGTCATCTGCAACAGGGGCCAGCCGCCGGTCTCACGCTCGGTGCTGAGTAAGCCGGAGGCGAGGCTCGGTGTGATCAGCACCAGCAGCGCGACTTGCATCAGCACCAGGATCGCGCCGATCGTGTCCACGCCCCAATCGACGGTGCCGGTCACGGTGGCATACGTCAGCCCCAGAGACAACACGGCGCAGACCGCGATCAATCGCAGCAGCCAATGCAGGCGGCCGAATCGGCGGCAGCGAAATTCTTTGACCATCACCGGATTCACCAGCGGTCCCATCGCGCGCGACCGGCGTTGTGGATCGACGAGGAACATCACTCGCCGCCACAACTGAATTCCGAAGTTCTGGTCGTTGCTGATCAGGCCCGCCGCGCGAGATTGATCGAAGATCGTGTGATTTAAACGGCTGATCGTCCACAGCGAGAACACAGTCGACAGGATCAGTGAGACAATGGCGAAGCGTCCCGGCACGTTGCTGGTGGAGATCAAGCCTGAGGCTCCCAGATCACCGGCTCCCAGCAGCGACATCACAGCGGCAAAGGGGGACGCGCAGCGCAGCCATTCACCGACGTCCGCCAGGTACGTCTCGGTTCCTTGGAAGAATTGATGCGGACCGAGCGACATCACGCTCGACAGCAGCACCAGTCCGTAAGTCCAACGGACCGCCGCATCGGTGGTTGTCGCGTAGGTGCTGACCAGCAGGCCCAGCGTGGCAAACTGCAACGACGTCAGCAGCAGCATCACGTAAACCGCGAGCAAGTCATGAGTCAGCGAGATACCGCCGAGCGCATAACATGCGGCGGCGGCCGGCAGGCTTAAGGAGAGCATCAGGCTGGCGAGCGACATCACGCTCAGCAGCTTGCCCCAAAAGATGCGCCATGCGCCGAGCGGTGTGTTGAGCAGTAGTGCGAGCGTGCCGGAGCTCCGTTCGCGAACGATGCTCGTCGCCGGAAAGACCGGCAACATCAGCATGAGTGCCGTCAGTAATCCGTATGCGAACAACCGAAAGACTTCCTGCGATCGCGTCCCCGACAGCGCCATGCGAGGCTCGGTCGGCCAGCGGAGGATCACCAACAGCGAGAACGACAGCGCGAGGCCGCATTGCAGCAACAGCATTCGCCGTTGCCGAAGCGTTGTCACCAGTTCGCGTCGTGCGATCGGATTCAGCATGTCTTTAGCTCGTGAGTTTGTGTTGGACTCATGCAGTGTGGTGCGACGCTCCGCGTCGCAATTCACGACGCGGAGCGTCGTTCCACACTCGGGCGTGTGAACGACATGAAGGCTTCTTCGAGGTCGGTTTGCAATTCGCGGAATTGAGTGACTCGCACGCCGCCTCGCACCAGGGATGCGAGCAATTCGCTCAATTGATCTTCGGAGTTGGCAGTTCGGAATCGGATCGCGGCTTCGGCGGCCGACTCAACGATTTCGGCACCCGGTTCGATGGCCGGACGGATGATGCTGACCGCCGCTCCGATCTGCTCGGCCGACGTTAATTGGGCTTCGATGGTCCGTTGTTGACTGACCATGCGGCCGATGTCGGCCACCGTGCCGAAGGCGCGCAGCTTGCCGTGCGTCAGGATGGCGACGCGGTCGCAAATGCGCGACAGCTCGGACAGGATGTGGCTCGTGACCAGCAGCGTTTTGCCGAGCTTCGCGAGCCGGATCAGCAGATCTCGCATTTCAATGCGAGCCTGGGGATCGAGGCCGTTGGCTGGCTCGTCGAGGATCAGCACTTGAGGATCGTGCAACATCGTGCGTGCCACACCGACGCGCTGCTGCATTCCGTGACTCAAGCTCTCGACAAACTTGTCGCGCATGTAGGCGGTGCCGGTGGTCTCCAAGACCTCCTCGATGCGTGCGATGCGTTTGCGACGCGGGATGCCGAATGCGGCTCCGAAGAAGTCGAGGTACTCATGCACGCGCATATTGTCATACGAGCCGAACCGATCGGGCATGTAGCCGACGAGCTTCTTGATGCTCCGCGCATCGGCGACGCAGTCGGCATCGCCTATGCGCGCGGTGCCGCTGGTCGGGCGAGCCAGTCCTACCATGATCTTGATGGCGGTGGTTTTGCCGGCTCCATTCGGTCCGATGAGGCCGAGAATCTGACCGGCCGAAAGGCTCAAGGTCAGATCGTCGAGCGCAGTGAATTCGCCGTAACGTTTGGTGAGGTGTTCGATCACGAGCACTGGTTTTTCGGAATTCACTTCGCGTGTCTCACTTTGATCAGCCGGAACGCGCTAGCGTCCGGTTCGGAAACAAGGACTCGCAACAAACCGGACGCTAGCGCGTTCCGGCTCATTCATGGTGCGACGGCGATCGACTGGGCGATCGTCTTGACGTTCAGTTCCAAATTCAGGGACTCGATTTGCCAATAGCTCATGATGGAACTGTCCGTGGATTGCGGTTGATTCAGCTCTGGAAGATCGGCGTCTCCGGCGGCAACGTGCAACAGCAACCGGCCATCGACCGAGGCGGTCAGGAGATTGGGATCGGTGATCTCCAAGGAAAGAGTGCCGACGGGATCGGTCCAGGTTTTCAAAGGCACGATGGCTTTGGTTTTTGGATGCAGGCCAGACAGCGTCAGTTTTCCAACAGGGCCGTTGACTTGCACGGTGACTCGGCCACGTTCAATGGCGATCGGGAGCAGCACTGTGGGAATCTGAAACCTCAGCCAGGTCTCGGAAGGCCGCGACTTCTCGATCCATTGGCGGTGCTGGGCATCCCACCAGCCGGTTGGGGGTGAGCCATCGGGGCCGATCGCTCCGTAATAAGGGAGAAAGGGAGACGCGATGCGGATCTCGGTTCCCACGGATGGTCGTTGCAGTTTTAAGGGGACGGCGATCAGGGCCGATCCCAACGACCGCCGGTTCTCTCCGAAGCGGAATCCGATGTCCCAAGGCTCGGTCCAGACAAAGAGGTGCGGCGCTTCCGGGAAGTCGCGGCGTTCCGGATTAGCCAAGAGTTGTTGCAACAAACGTCGCCGTCGGCCTTGCTCGTCGCTCAGCAATTCGGCCGAGAGGAATTGTTCGTTCGCTAGGACGTTGTCCGATTGCGCTGTGAATGTGCCGTCGCCGCGCACCTCTACACCGATTCGGCCGTCGCGCGTCGCCAGAATCACATCCGCCGGACGAGACTCAACGGGCAGGTGCAACCGGCCAGCGAGTCCCTCCGGGCCGAAGGTCGCACTCGCCTCTAAACGATCGGGATACTCGGCAGCGGTTTGGAACGTCGCGCTGCGAAGTCCGGCGGTCTCCGGGAAGTTCTCCCAGCTCCATGCGTCGTGATCGGTCCACACCATGCGGCGCGTGGTGGATTCCAGACCGGCGCTATCCGGCAACAGCAAGCCCCCTTTCTGAATGCCGATCGTGGCTGTCCCCGAGTCCGAGGAGAACATTCCAGCCACTCCTGAAATGCGGACGTCGTCGGTTCCTGCAATCGGCTGCACAAACTGCAGATTGGCAACCGTGGCGGGAACTGCGTTTCTCTGCTGCCGGCCGAGCAATACCAAAATCAAGCTGATGGACAACGCGAGTCCTGGACCGATCGCGCCCAGAAACTCCAGCCGGCTCTGACGCCGCAGCCAAGTCCCCAAGCCCATCAACAGCGCACTGAATCCGAGCAACAGCCCAAGGATCATCGTGCGTGACGGGATCGCATAGCCGACATATTCCTGAGTCACCGGTTCCAAGACCGTGTCGGGCAACAAACGTGGTGAGCGACGACCGAAGAACTCCATCGCCAAATTCGACATCGGGTCTAAGGCCGCAAACTTAGTTGACGCGTAGAGGCTAAATGGATCGCTGTTCGCCGGTGGTGCGGGAGGCAGACCCTCACGCCGTTGTCGCCCCGGGGTATCGGGGGGGGCCGAATCGGCGGCCGAGCGAAGTCGCATCCAACCGCGCGGGCCTAAGGTGGTCACGAGCAACCGGCCTTCACCGCAATTCTTCCAGAAGGCGGCCGGCCAACCGTCAACGGTGTAATCGACTCGCACGCCCGTGACCGCGACACGCACGAACTCGACGGGCAGATCATGGTCTTGCGTCGAAACGATTTTCTCGCTGGCTTCCGGGACACCCAGACGAACGGTCGTCAGTCCCACACGGTCGACGACTTCACAAGCGGGTTCATCTCCCAGCAATTGCTCCAGCACGCGCGGATCGACTTGATCCAACATGACCCACAGACGTCCGCCGCCGAACAACCAGCGACGAATCGCCGCTAGTCCGGCGCTGTCGTTGATCAGGCGGCTGTCGGCCAGAACCATGTGGTCGAGCGCCTGCAGACATTCCTCGCTCGCCGGCAGGAATTGATCGATCAAATAGGTCAATCGCCGAGACCGCTGTGAGGCCAATCGCGAGGCGGAGACAAGCTCCGAATTCGCTTGATGATTCACATCGGGAAAAAAGCTCTCGGGCGGCGGTGGGAGGTTTATGGGCTCGATCATCCCGGTCACGGAATCTTCGTCCGTCACGCGCAAGGTGCCGTCGAATTGGAGCGCCCCGCTATCGCTGCGAAGCAACACTTCCCGCTCTTGGCGAGCATCCATCACGAGCGAGCGGATGTTGACGCTAGCGTTGGCCCCAGTCCGCGTGATTCGGAGCGGATGCCAAGATTGCACCTTGGACTTGGGAGGGATCCAAACCCGCCGACCGTATTGCAGCGCCGGCTCGCTCTCAAAAAATGTGGCGGCGAGCAATTCGATCGGTGCATCGGTCGGATTCTGCAACTCCAGGTTGACCTGGCCCCACATCCCGGATCGGTAGACGGCAATTCCGCCGGGTGCCACGCGAACAGTCGCACGGCCGACGCCACTATTGGTTTCATCGGCTGGCGCGAGCGTCGCAAACCACAAGCTGCTGGCGATGACAAGGATGCAGTAATTGCCAAAACGCCGTAGGCCGCGACAACAAATCATGAGATGACCATTGACCGTGGAAGAGGATTCGCCTGGACCTCAAATCCGTGTCAGTCAATATAGCGTGGATACCGACAAGCCCGAAGCGCGAGCGAGGGCGAGGGCGAGGGATGATGGCAAAGATCCCTTGTTCGCGTTTCGGGCTTGTCTCGTAGCCGTACTCGCCAGAGTGAGGGCCACCCGCGTTCTGGCGAACGCGGCTATCCTAAGAAACTCAGTTTCGCGGTTGTTCCCACGCGGCGACGTCTTTCGCGTCCGGGGCGAGGATGTAGATCTCCACGCGGCGATTCTTGGCTTTGGCTTTCGGGTCTTTACTGCTGGTGACAGATTCGTACATGGAGGCACCGGCGGCACGCATCCGTCGTTCATCCACCTTGTTCTTCTTCAGCGCGAGCAGCACAGAGTTGGCTCGGTTGGTCGACAGGTGCCAGTTCGTGGGATGCTTGGATTTGGTCGTAGCCTTCACGATGGGCCGGTCGTCGGTGTGGCCGACGATTTGAATGCGGAGCTGCTTGGTCGCTCCATCGTTGAGAATGTTGGCCACGGCACGCAAAGCGGCGTCTGCCTGCGGTCGAATCTCGTCACTGCCGGATTCAAACAGCAGATCGGAATCCAACTTGGCGACACCAGTGTTTCTGTCGAATTCGATTCCAGGGAAGTCGCGAGTCAACTTCTCTAAGCGGGCGTTCGCATCGTCTGACAGCGGGCTGGAACGTCCCGCGTTCCGGAATCGCTCGGCCAACTGCGTACGCTCATCGTTCAGGTTTTTGATCCGCTCGTTGGCGACGTTGAGATTGCCTCTGAGCTGATCGTTCTGCTGTTGCAGTTGGGCCATCGACTGAGACATCGACTTGTTCTGCCCCCAGAGCTGTTGGGACCGGGCCTGGCTTTGGCGATGCGTCGTTTTAGGAACGAAACCGTTGTGCATACAGCCGGTCAACGGCGCGGTGAGCAGTCCGAGCAGGGACCAAACGGCCCATCGGTTCCGAAGAGAATGCGACATGGGATAGGACTCCGTTCGAGGCGGCAAAGCCACGGCGGATCACGACGTCGTGTCGGGCGGGACCGACGCGCGGTGACGAACCAAAGCCTTGCGCGAAGAAGACTGTCGGAGAAGTTGGAAGGGGAGGAAATCGGAGGGGAGAGGTGAGGCAGGGTCCGCTTCAGGCCAAGAACTGCGAGTGGGAAGGACTCCCGAAGGAAGGGGCGATGCCCTCGGCCGAACGAAGCGGGCGGGGTTGTAGTCGCATCTGAAAAACGTGCCAAGGCGAATCTGAGGATTTTTCCGGCGTATGGCTCGTTGTCATCGAACCTCCGCGGCGGCTGTTTGTGATGTGAAGCGACGAAACTTCTTGCTCACGAGATTCCGGCCTTTAGAATCTGATACCACGTTCCGACAACCTCGCTTCCGAGCATGGTTTGCAACGCCCGGTTGTGCCGGTGGCATCAGTCAAGACAATGAATCAGACCGAATTAGGAGTCGGTGAGTCATGGCGACCAAACGATATCTCAACATTGATGAAGCCGCGGCAAAACTTGGCCTGACCAAAGAGGCGTTGAATCAACTCCGCTCGAAAGGAGAGATTCGCGGCTTTGCGGATCGCGGGACGTTCAAGTTCAAGGAAGAGGACATCGAGGAACTCGGTCGCCGCATGCAGACCTCTTCGGATCCCGAAGTGCAGATGATCGGCGAAGACGACGGCTCGGTGCTGGACGACGACCACGCTGCGGATGGATCAGGCTTGGGAAGCGCACCGTCGGTCATTCGCCAACTGAGCGGTGACGAGCCGACCATCGATCCCGATAGCGACGATGTGGCCGGCAGCATCTTCGATGAGTTCGGAGGGGGCGGTGCGTCCGACAGCGACGTGCGATTGGTGATGGATGACCGCTTGGGTGCCGGTCACGACAGCGGCCCCGACGTCATGTTGCAATTTCAAGAATCCGACAGCGACGTCCGATTGTCGTCGGACAGCGGCCGGATCAATCTGAATGATTCGGACAGCGACGTGCGATTGGCGTCGGATATGCCGACCGCCGTACCGGACAGCGCACTGAAACTGAGTCTGAACGATTCCGATAGCGACGTGCGACTGGATGACGGCAGCCGCACGCGGTTCGCCAAGCCCGACAGCGATAGCGATGTCACGCTCGCGCCGGATCCCTCCGATTCCGGTCATCTCGCGCCGAAGCCCGATAGCGACAGCGATGTCATGCTCGTCAGCGAAGAGCCGGATTCGGACAGCGACGTGCATCTGGCGGGCGAAGATTCCGGCGCGCCGATCGGAATGGAGAGTGACAGTGACGTGCAGTTGATCGGTGCCGATTCCGATAGCGACGTGCGACTGCTGGATGACTCGCGGATTCCCGGTCCGAGGTCGAGGCTCAAGAAGGACAGCGACAGCGACGTGGCGGTGCTGCCCGACAGCGGCGTGAGCTTAGGTGCTGGCAGCGGCGTTGGTCCGAAGAGCGGCATTCGTGGCGGAGGCTCCTCGGTGCTGATGGACGACAGCGACATCGCGCTCGACGGAGGGAGCGGCATTTCGCTGACCAGCCAGAGCGGTATCAATCTGGTGGGCCCGCAAAGCGGAATTTCGCTGGACAATGTCTCTGACAGCGGCGTGTCGCTGGAGAAGCGAAGAGGAGACGACGACGACAGCGGCCTCTCGTTGTTCGCGGACGAGGAAGAGGGAGGCATCACGCTGGCGGGGGATAGTGGCATCGCCCTGCAAATGGACGACGACAGCGGCATTGCCCTGTCAGGCGATGACGACGAAGACGCGGGCATCACGTTGGCCGAGACCGGCACCGACAGCGGCATCTCGCTGAAGGATGACGACGGCGACTTACGGCTCACCGAAACCATGCCGGCCATGAAGATCCCCAAAGGCAAGAAGAAGCCTGCCGATGAGGAAGACGGCATGGGCGACACGATGCTCGAAGTCCCGTCGCTCGAAATGGAAGACGAACCGGAGGAGGCCGAGAGCGATTTCGAGATTGGCGCGGTGGACGGTGGCAGCACCGGCGATACCAGCGTGCTTCTCTTCGACGACGAAGACGAGACCGACGACGGCGGGGCCGCGATGGTCAAGAAAAAGGAAGAAGAGGAAGTCGAAGAGGATGCCTTTGAATTCAGCGAAGGCGATGAGGAGGAAGTGGCCGAGAGCGAAGACGTCTTCGCCGGCGACGAAGCCTTTGAAGAGGACAGCGAGTTCGGTGACGAAGCCGAACTGGAGCCTTCCTCCGCGAAAGCGACTGTCGGTGTGGCGGTCGAATACCCCTGGGGCGGCGGTTTGATCTCGATGCTGGCGGTGTCGTCAGTGGTCATGCTGCTGTGCGGCATGGCCTCCATCGACCTTGTCCGCAGCATGTGGGGCCATCAAGGCTACAGTGCGGCGAACGGCTGGCTCATCGAAACGCTCGGCGGACTGTTTAAGTAATTTTCGATGGCCGATTTTTGATTGGGAAGGCGGACTGCGTTTCAATCGAAAATCAAAGATCGGCAATCGAGAATCAGACTACTCCGCCGCTTCGATGGCAATCTTCCATCGCGCCTGCAACTCTTGGTTCGAGCCACCTTGAGCATCGCGGACTTGCACGCGCAGGCGATTGGCTCGTTCATCCGTTGTCGCGACGCCGACCAGCAGGATGATTTCCTCGTTCGGCACCATCTGAGCCACCGGCGCGAATTCCATCTTGCCCGTCGTGGGAGCCGAGACGGTCTCGCCTTCTTTCGAGACGAGCGGTGCATTCGCGGGCGAACTAATGATGACGGCGACTTGTGTTGCGGGCTGGTTGCCGATGTTGCGCACACGGACTCGGCACCAAGTGGTGTTGGCCGGAGCTTCGGTCACGGGAGCCTTGGCCGTCGGCGCGGCCTGAGTGACCACAGGAGCAGTCGCCGTTGCCGAGGTCAGACTGACCGGTGGCGCAGGGAGCAACTCGACGTTGGTCGGAGCCGGAGTCAGCGGCTTGACCGGAGCCTGTGACGGAACGTTCGACGGCCGAGCGTTTGCGTTGGATGTCGCCGGCGGGGCATTGCTTGCCAACTGTTGCGCGGGCATGTTTCTGGTTTTTGAGGAACGCGGCGATTCAGACTCCCAGGCATCTTCGACCCGTTCGCTCGTGTGTGCGATCATGTCTCCACTCGCACGCCACGGATGGGCGATGTTTTGAGCCATTTGATCCCAGCTCGCGCACCCCGGCACGCAGCCCAGCGACAACGCTGCCCAGGACAACCAACTCGAATAACTCTGGCCACCAAAATGGATGCGCGTTGTCATCTGCCTGTCTCCTGTTTTCGGACCTCTGACCTTTGATCTCGACTCAGGCCGCTCCCACAAGCGACTCGGTAATTCGTTGCAGCGCCGCTTGTGACGCGACGCGGACTTTCGCGGCGACGTCGCTGATGGCCGCGACCTGCAAGGCGGTCATGGCTTCGCCGGCATGTTGACCAAAACGGCCTAATGTCGTTGCGGCATAGCGTCGCACCTCGGAGTTCGCGTCGGTCAGCGACTGCATGAGTTCTTGCACCATCGGCCGGCTGACGACTCCGAACTGCCCCAGACAATCGGCAGCCGCGCTGCGAACGTCGGCATTCACGTCATGCAGCGCGATCAACAGCGGAGACACGGCTGGACGTGCCTCGAATCCCACTCGTCCCAGTGCGTGAATCAGCAACCGCCGCACATCAGGATTGCGATGACTCAGCGAGGCGATCATCTCCGGCACGACGGACGCACCCATCCGAGTCAGCTCTTGCGAAGCACGCCAACGGACGTCGCTGTCGGTGTCTTCCAACTGAGCGATGAAGTCGGTCGCATCGGGAATGTGTTCGTCGTGTGTCGCTGGTTCCTCCGCGACTGCCTGATCCGGGCAAAACAGCTTCAAAGAGTTCGCCGGATTGGAATCAGGCGAGCGGGGCGGCGTCAGCCCCCCGGTCGTCGCGTCAGTCACAGTAGTCACGCCGTTCGCAATTGATCGGGGGGCTGACGCCACCCCGCTCGCCTGTGAGTTGGCAGGAATGCCAACACCCAACACGGCGGCCGCGCACTGTCGCACTTCAGCTTCCGAGTCATGCAACGCTTGTTGCAATTCCGCAACCGAACCGACCACGTCGATCAATCCCAGTGCCGTCACCGCGCAGCGTCGTACGCCGGCATCGGAATCTCTGAGTGCCCGCAGCAATGCTGGGCGAGCGACGGCAGTGTCCGCCCCGATGCCCCCTAAGGCCGATGCGCTGTTTCGACGCACCGACACATCGGGATCGGACACTAACCGAGCTAACTCTTCACCGGCTCGCCGAGCGGCCGATCCAATTTGTCCTAACGCGAATGCCGCGCGTGTCCGCACGGCGGAAAACTCATCGGACAACGCCGCACGCAATGCCGGAACCGCTTCCATCGCGTAAGGCCCGAACGCAGACAACGAGAACGCCGCCGCTGCTCGTACACGCGGTTCCGAATCGGACAACGCCGAAGTCAATTGCGGCACGGCATCAATCGCACCCAAACCAATTTGTCCCAGCGAGACCGCTGCGGCTTGTCGCACATCGGGAACGCTGGAGGTGAGCGCCGCCAGCAACTGCGGGATATCGGCGCGCGTCCCCGGCGAGGAGTCAGACACCGCCGAATTCAGAATTGGTAGAGGCGATCGTCCTTCGTCAACGGAGTTCGACTCCGCCAATTCTGAATTCGGCAGAGCCTGCCCCCAGCCCGTAGTCACGAGCGTTGACGTCTTCGTCTTCATCGCCGCGCGGCGTGACAAGCCGAACCACAGCAATCCCAATCCGAGGCACAACGCCAATCCGGCGAGTATCCATTTCCAAGGACTTACCGAAGTCGCATTCGCTTCCGAGATCGCGGCGTGTGCCGCAGATGTTTTCGCCAGATCGCTGGCTGTCGATTGCGAGCGACCATGTTCTTCACCGGACACCAATTGGATGCCATCCGTCAATTGCCGAAATTGTTCGGCGAGCCGTGCGATTTCGGCGGAGTCTGTTCCATGACCGGCAAGCATCTTCGCGGCGATGTCGCAGGGACGACGTAATGCCGCGCGATGTTCTGCCTGGAGTTGATTCCAGCGTTGATCGATGTCATCGGCGAGATGTCCCAGCGTTCGCAGGGCCGCCGCGCGGACATGCTCATCAAGGTCGTCCGCCGCGCTGGCCAGCGCGGGGATCACCGGAGCGGCCGGCAAACCCAGTTCACCCAGTAACACGGCTGCCCCTAATCGGAGGTCGTCGTTGGAGGTCGCGAATATTCGGCCCAAGTGTGGCACGAGCATTTTCTTTTCGTCATCGTCCCATTGCGATTGGACCACGACCGCGGTGGCGATTGCCTCCGATTGCACGTCGGTGGCGGCCGCTTGCAGGCACTCAATCAACGCCCCTAGCGCGGCGCTGTGCTTCGAGGTCGAGACTGTTCGCAGCGCGATTAGCGCGGCACAGCGAACATCCACGTCCCGATCCAAAGTGCATTGCCACAGCGCGGCTTCCGCACGCCACGCTTTGCGGTCGAGATGTCCTAACGATGTGGCGGCCGCGCAGCGGACCTTCGCATCCTGATCCGCAAGCGCCGCAGTCAGCTCCGCAGAGAAATCGCTGACCGCATCCCCCATTTGGCTCAGTGCCCAAGCCGATGACTGACGGAGCAGCCGAGATTCGTCGTTCAATCCACTCGCCAGAGCGGGGATCGCTGAGAGGTCACGTGTCTGCCCCGCGTGGATCGCTTGAGCGGCCAGTTGATCGGGATCGTCGCCGAAAACAGACGATCCAACCGCGCACGAAATCGCGCAGGTAAGCCACATCAGGCTTAAGATCGTCAGTCGTCGCATTGGTTTGTCTCCGTGGGGAGGTTCACGTTCAGGCGGCAAATCGCTGAGTTTGTGGAAGGTCTTGCAGTCGCTGTTGAATGTCTTGCAGTGTGAGAACCGGCGGCGCTGGTGCCTCGACGATCGGAGCGGCGACTGGTGTCGCGAAGGGCAACGTCGGATGCGCTTCCGTCG
Source organism: Planctomyces sp. (assembly GCA_005778115.1). Classification (GTDB taxonomy): domain Bacteria; phylum Planctomycetota; class Planctomycetia; order Planctomycetales; family Planctomycetaceae; genus SXKJ01. The sequence goes on from SXKJ01000322.1 coordinate 16,749, forward strand.
CGGATTCGGCGACCGCTTGCAGGCCGCGCTGGGCGGCACGCAATTCCTCGCTGAGTCGCGACAAGTGCTGACCGAAGAATTGCAGACCGTTCTCCAGGACCACTTGCTCACGGCGGAATTTCTCCAGCCACGTTTCTCGTAGCTTGTCGAGTTCGGCACGCTCGGCTCGCATCTGGGCGGCTTGAGCATCTTGAACGTGCCGCAGATCGTTTTCCTGCCGCTGTCGTGCGATGGTCAGTTCTGACTGGATCTGCCGAACGCGCGCGTCGAACTCGTCTCGCTCGCGACGGAGCCGTTCAATCTCGGTTTGCCGCTGCCGAGCAAACTCTTGCTGCTGCTGCAATCGTTCCTGCTCGAACAATCGGTGAGCTTCGGCCAATTCCGCTTCCGCTTGCTGACGCCACTGCATCAGCTCTTCGCGTTCGCGGACTCGCTGTGTCGCCGTCTCTTCGTGGAGTCGTCGCTGGGCTTGTTCGTGAACCTGCTTCACCGATTGCAGCGCGGCCCACTCTTGATCTCGTTGCGCCGTCCAAGCCGTGTCTCTCGCCGCGAGTTCTTGCTCGAACGCCGTTCGCAGCCGAGCCAAGTCTTGATTGAACGCCTCGCGCTGTTGGGCGAGGCTCTCCTCCACACGCCGTTGATGCTCGATCCGCTGCCGCAACGCTCCATCGTTCGCCTGCTTGAGCCATTCGACATGCTGAGCCTTGTCCGCATCCAGCGTGCTGGCCAGCGGAAACACTTCTGGCGAGCGGGGCGGCGTCAGCACCCCGGTGAGTTCAATAACGGATTCGACGGTCGGAACGACGATTGGAGCAACAGGAGGTTCCACGTGAGACCGGGGGGCTGACGCCTCCCGCTCACCGATTTCATTCACGATCAGCGGCGCGGCCGTGACGGTGATTGGCTGCCAGCCATCGAAGAGATCGTTCTCCAATTCGGCACGCTGACGCAGCCACACGTCATGCACGGAATCCGGAGATGGAACGGAGTTTGATTTGGCGGACGACATGACAACTCCTTAAGGACGATTCGTGATCTCATTGTCGTCGAGCGACTTTTCGGACGGCGTTGTGTTGACGGGAGCCGCATGCTCATCGACGTGCAAGCGGCGTGGTTCCGAAGCGTCACTGGACAGCTTCACGGGCGAAGTCTCTTCCAACGCCGACTCGCGACGGGTGACGATCTGCTTCAGCCATGCAGTGCGCTGCCGAGCCTGGTCTAAACGTCGTTGCCTCAGATCCTCGAACACTTGCTCGACCAACACAGCCACGTCGCGCGGGCGAGCGACCTGTTCGAGGTTCGGGTCCGGTGAATCCGGCGCGGTAGTGATGATGTCTGTCACGTCAGGCAACTCCTTCGCGGAGACAGGCGGAAAAGAACGAGGAACGCCCGGCTCAATCACAGGCGCGGAGGTTCCCGCCGGAATGATCATTGGCAGCGGTCGCGGAGCGATTGGCTCGCGTTTTGGAGCAACGACGACTTCGTCGTCCTCGGTGGTAGCAGCGGGCTCTTGAGTGACGCTCGGCTTTCGTAGCGGGATTGTTCGCTCAAACTCAGCAAACACTTCTCGACTCGGATGAGCCTGATTCTTCGCACGGTCATCCATGAGATGTTCCGGCGAGCGGGGCGGCGTCAGCCCCCCAGTCTCTTGTGAATCCAACGGGGGGCTG
>SXKJ01000323.1 GCA_005778115.1 Planctomyces sp.
GATCCCGATGAGGCCGCTTGATCCGAGCTTGAGCGGCCGACACTTCATTTTGTGAGTTGGATTCATTCATGTCAGAACTTATGGCGCCCAAAAAACTTTCTTGAAGTTCGGCTTCTAAAAAATCACAGCCTCTTCGGGTTAATTGAGTGGAACAGCCGTCGCCTTTTAAGGATCAAAGACATGCCGGATGGATACGCCCCCCAGTACCTCGAAGGACTGCGATTGTTCAACGAGGAGGAATTTTTCGAGGCCCACGATGTGTGGGAGGAACTGTGGTCCGAGTCGCTCGGAGCTGAGAAGAAATTCCTGCAAGGGCTAATTCAGGCATCCGTTTCGCTCTTCCACTTCGGCAACGAGAACTTTGGTGGAGCCCGCAAGCTCTACGACTCCTGCCGTCAGAAGCTTGATCCGTATCGGCCGAGCTTCATGGGGATCAACCTCGACACGTTTTTGACCGACTATCAGCGCTGCTTTCAGGAATTGCTCGACCACAAAGACCGATATCCGACAGACATTCAGCTTCGCGACGAGCTCGTCCCGAAGATCGCACCTCCTGAGGAATTGACTTCATGAGCGACACGTTTGACGTTCAAGACGAGCTGAAACTGTTTACCGGACAAGCTCCGTTGTTTCCTCTGCCGAACGTCGTCCACTTTCCGCACACTTGGTTGCCGCTGCACATCTTCGAACCACGCTACCGAGCCATGATCGCGGACGCTCTCGATGGCGACCGGCTGATCGCGATGGCCCTGCTGGGGCCGAATCAAGAACCGGCCTATGAGACCAAGTCCGCAAAGATTCATCCCATCGTCTGCGTGGGTCGCATCGCCGTTGAAGAGAAACTTCCCGACGGCCGCTTCAACCTTGCCTTGCACGGTCTTTGCCGAGCACGCATCGAATCGGAACTCGACACCGACCTGCTGTACCGCACCGCCGAATTGACTTTGCTGCCCGATTGGTATCCCTCAGTGCCGACAATCGACCGGCGGCATCGTCAGCAAGAACTGTTGGCCGGTGCGATCGAGGTCTTACCAGAGCTTCAATCGGACCCGCTGCTGCATCAGTTACTCGATGCCGATCTGTCAGTCGGAATGCTGTGCGACCTGCTGGCCCACTCGCTGGGGCTGAGCACCGCCGACGCCCAAGTGTTGCTGGCCGAAGCGGACGTCGATGTCCGCAGCGATCTGGTTCTGGCTCACCTAAGGCAGAGACAACGGCAACAAGCCACCGGAATTTCACCAGGATTCCCCCCAGCATTCAGCCGGAATTAGGATCGCGCTCGTAGTGACCCCATTCATGGGGTCGAACGACGTTGCCGTGGCTGATCACGCCCCGGACCCGATGAATCGGGTCACTATGAGCGCAGGGTTCTCAGCCGGGCCTCAACTTGCCAAACTTTGACGAACACAAATGGGCCGCCTGGGGGTTATACTTCCGCCGGGCAGTCGATCCCTTCAAGGAGGCATCCCATTGTGAGCGTCATGACTCCGAAATCTGTGGCTCAGGACAATTGGCAAGCGGCGGCGGCATACGCCCCTTTTCCTGCTGTTGTCCCGATGAGCCAGAACGTTCTGCCCTACAACGATGTCATCCTGCTGGAGTTGGCCGATGACGATGTTGATCTCGCCAATCTCAAGGCGGGACGCAATGCGTTCGGAGGATTGCTGGTCAGCTTGCTGCTGCATCTGTGGCTGATGACGAACCTCGCCGGTTGGTTTCTCCAAGAGCCGGGCGAATCGATGGCACCGGTGCTCGAGACTAAATTCGCTGAGAACGTGATTCGCCAAGAGATCGAAGAAGCGATCCCGTTTGAGTTGGCGAATCCGGATGAGCGAGAACTCGACGTCCGCGAAGTCACGAATGCGATGAGCCTCGGCTTGGCCGTCGTGCAGAGCACCCCCAAGGTCGCCGCTCCGGCGAAGCAGTTGTTGGATGAAGCTCGCGTCGATCAGGCCAAGCTGCCGGCCTACGACGTTCCCGAAGGCTTGAAGTTCGACGACCGGCTAGTTGTGAAAGGCTCGACCGGCGAGCAACTCGTGCAGATCGAATCGGCCCTCGACCGAGTTACCTGGGAGATCGCTCAAAACCTGCAAGAGAGCAAAGTCCTGGTCGTGTGGCTGCTGGATGGCTCAGCCAGCTTGAAGACGCAGCGTGAGGCGGTCGCCAAACGATTGCGCCGCATCTACGGGGAACTCGGCGCGTTGGAGAACACGACTACGATTCCGCGCCACGAAAAGGGACTGCTGTCCGGAGTCGTGATGTACGGCGAGAAGACCAACTTCATCCTCAAGCCAACCGACAAGTTCGAGGACATCGAATCGGGTATCGAGAACTTACAAGCCGATACTTCCGGGATCGAAAACGTTTTCACCGCCGTGAAGCAAGTCGTAAATGCGTGGTCGAACTACCGCACCGAGCAGCATCGCCGCATCATGCTGATCACGATCACCGACGAAGCGGGTGACGATTTCGGCAAGCCTCACTTGGACGCGATCGCGATCTGCAATCGGTACGGAGCGAAGGCGTATGTCATCGGCCCGACCGCTCCATTCGGGAAGCGGCGTGGCTTTGTGCCCTATGTGGCTCCTGAGGACGGCAAGACGTATCAACTCCCGATTGACCTGGGGCCCGAAGCCGCGATGGCCGAAAACGTCAACCTGCCGTTCTGGTTCAATGGTCCTCAATACGAGTACCTCTCGTCCGGCTTCGCACCGTATGCGTTGGCTCGGTTGGTGAGCGAAACGGGGGGCGTTTACTTCCTGACGAACATGACCACGATGGCCGGCCTCGCTCCGATCGGCACCTTCGACGATGCCACGCTGCGGACGTTTGCTCCCGATTACAGCTTCGGTGAGATCGAGGACTTCGCGAAGGACGTCCGCAAACATCCGCTACGAGTCAGCGTCTTAAATGCCGCTCAGTCGAGCCAACGATTCAAAGTCAAAGGCGCGCCGCGAATGGATATTCGAGTCTCTGCGAACAACTTCCGCCAAATTGCCACCGACGCACAGAAGGAAGTCGCCGAGAGCCAGTATATGCTCGATGCCATGCTGCAAGCGTTTCCCCCCGGCATCGAAAAAGAACTCGACCGCGAACCGTCGCTCCGCTGGCGCATGGCCTTTTGTTTGAACTACGGCCGACTGCTGGCCAACAAGACTCGCAACCTCGAATACAACTACATGCTCGCCAATTTGAAAATGAATTTGGCCGAGGCCGACATCAATACCCGCTCGAACCACTGGATCTTCCATCCGACTCCCGAAGTGAAGAACTCCGGCGTCGCCAGCAAGAAGGGTGCGGCACTCGCCACCGACTTGTTGAACCGAGTGATTGCCGAAGCGCCGGGGACACCTTGGGCCATCATGGCCACTCGCGAGTTGCAGTCCCCATTCGGTATCCGCGTCGAGGAGCGATTCATTCCGCCGCCACCTCCGCCGTCCCAGAACAAAGCGAACGCGGCACCCCAAAAGCCGCGACCATTGTTCGTCCCCGAGCCCGCGAAGCCGGCTCAGCCGAAAGCGGTTAAGCCGAAGCCGCCAGTGTTGCCGAAGCTGTAGCAAATTGACTTGCCGAGCGGGATGGCGTCAGCCCCCGGTGCATTCGCCCGCTGAACCGGGGGGCTGACGCCGCCCCGCTCGCCTGTTTCATTCGTTGCGGTAAAAGGGATATCATCCTGCCGCAAACCATCGCCTTTATCGACAACCGCAAAGGAATCTCTCATGCGAACTGCCAATCCCGCTTTGAACTCGTCTACGTTCGACACGTTCGACAGCTATGCCATCGAACGGTCCAACACCATGACTCTGCAAGGAACCGCGAACAAGACGGCGATGCTGCTGATCCTGCTGGCCGCGTCTGCGGGGTTTTCCTGGGTTCAGTTGCGACAGGCCGGCGTCCAGGCGGTCACGCCGTACCTAATTGGCGGTTTCGCTGGCTCGCTGATTGCCGGCATTGCGCTGTGGTTCAAACGAGAATGGGCGGCGGTTCTCGCCCCAGTCTATGCCGTTGGGGAAGGTTTGGTGTTGGGCGTCATTTCGGCGATGTTCGAAACCAGGTTTCAGGGTATTGTCTTTCAAGCCGTCTGCCTGACGTTCGGCACGCTGTTTAGCCTGTTGACGGCGTATCGCACCGGACTCATCAAGGCGACTGAGAATTTCAAACTGGGTGTCTTCGCCGCCACCGGAGCGATCGCGATCCTGTACCTCGTCAACATGATCATGCACCTGTGCGGGGTGGGTGGCTTCACCTTCTTACACGGCTCTAGCCCGATGGCGATCGGCATCAATGCATTCATCGTCGTGATCGCCGCACTGAATCTGGTGCTCGATTTCGACTTCATCGAACAGGGAGTTGCCCACGGAGCTCCCAAATACATGGAGTGGTACGCCGGCTACGGTCTGCTGGTCACGCTGGTCTGGCTGTACGTCGAGATCCTGCGTCTGCTCTCGAAGATTAACAGCCGCGATTGATCGGATCGAGCCTTTCCTGGAGACCTGACGAGAACCACGCCATGAAAACAACCGGCACCTTGGCCATCCATCGGTTGCTAAGGCCGCTGGGGCAGTGTTTGACGCTGAGCACGGCTCGGCGCATTGTCGAGCTAGAGCACTTTCGCGGTTAGTTTGCAGTGTATCCGGCGTGGTTGAGATAGTTGCGGCATTCGTCGGGGAGGAATTCGGAGACGAGTTGTCCGATGCGGGTCCAGAGGGAGTCGAGCGTGCGTTCGCCGTGTTGGCGGAGTCGGGATTTCAGCTTCGAGAAGAGTTGTTCGATGGGGTTCAGATCGGGGCTGTACGGGGGCAGGTACGCCAGCGTGCAGCCAGCCGCTTCGATGGCTTCGTGGACACCGGCGCGGTGGTGGCTGCTGATGTTGTCCAGCACGACGATGTCGCCGGGTGTCAGTGTGGGGACGAGTTGCTGTTGCACATACGCCAGAAAC
>SXKJ01000324.1 GCA_005778115.1 Planctomyces sp.
GCCGGTTCATCGGTCGCGAGCGGTTCCTTGCGATCGCCCGCGCGACGAGTCATCAGCATGTCCTCCATGATCTGGTCGGTGAATAGCGAAGGCGTCGCGTTTGCCGCTCGTTCGATCTCCAGCCGCACGAAGAGTTGCGAGCCAGTTAGCGGACGGCCGATCGTGACCGGCTGATCGTTCTCGTCGATCAGCGATAGCCGCATGATCGCCGTGCGGTAGTCGCCGCCGTTAAATAACTTCTCGTGGCGTTCGTCGTTGCCGCGATAGTACGTGCCCCCTAGTCCGGTCGCGCCTCGCGGCCGCAACGGAGTGAGACTGGCTCCATTCAGCATGAAGGGGCGAGTCTCACTGGTGGCAGTGGCTTCGGCCAGCTTCTGTTCGTTGCTGGCCAGTTCAGACGACTGCCGCATCGTGAACGGGACCAAATCCCACAAGACGGTGGCCAGAACGACCGTCAGAAAACCGCCCACCGAGATCTGCGGGCAGATGCTGCGCACTCGACGTCGCAGCCCGCGCGACCATTGCTCGTTGTCGGCCGGCACACGCCGAATTCGTTCGGCAACGCCCACCAGGATCGTGAATGCCAGCAGAAAATAGATCTTTGGTTCGCCGCCGATGACTCCCAGCCGCTTCGCTAAGTCGTTGCCGTATCGGTCGAGGAACTCGTCTCGGCCAGAAGGGGGAGTCTTGTCCGGCCACGGAGCGCTCGCTTGAACCCAGCGACGGAGCGTGTTGATCTCACTCTCGCTCAATCGGCCCCCCTCTTTGGGCATCGCAATCGTGGGATCGACGCTGGTGACTCGCCGCAGCAGTTCACTGTCATCGACCGACGTTCCGATGAGCTTCTTGCCGGACAGTCCGCCCAACAGGGCGAAGTTTTTCTCATCGAGTCGCAGCCCACCTTGTTGCTGGTGCAGGCCATGGCAATTCAAGCACCGCCTTCGGAAGATCGGCGCGACCTCTTGATGAAAGTCCATCGTTGACGTCGGTGGCGGTTCGTTCGCGCAGCCGGCAAGCAGCATTAAGCAGATCAGCCCGGCACCGTGAATCGTCAACACGTTAGACACAGAACAACCCCACCACAAATCGAGACAGGCGAGCGGGGCGGCGTCAGCCCCCCGGTGCATTCGCGACGGGACCGGGGGGCTGACGCCGCCCCGCTCGCCTGAATGTCTTTCGGATCGCCGCATGGGTGATATGATGGCGACTCTCCAAAACAGCGACCATTCCCACGAGCGGCGATCAGACACCATGTTTCACTCTCGAACCTTGCTGGCCAGCGGTGTGATGGGATCATGGCTCGCGCTCACGGCGAGCGCTGCCGAGCCAGTCGATTATCTGCGAGACATCAAGCCGATCCTGAAAGAGCGTTGCTTCGCGTGTCACGGAGCACTCAAACAGCAAGCGAAGTTGCGGCTCGACACCGGCGCGAGCATTCGGCAGGGAGGCGACGGTGGCCCGGCCGTCGTAGCGACCAAACCGGCGAACAGCCCGTTGATCGAACGCATCACCTCCACCGACGCCTCGACCCGCATGCCTGCCGAAGGGAGGCCACTCACCGCCGAGCAAATCACGCTCATCAAAAACTGGATCGAGCAAGGCGCACGGTCGCCAGACAACGAATTGCCTGAACCTGACCCGCGTGAGCATTGGGCGTTCAAGAAGCCCGTGCGGGCGGCGGTGCCGGACATTTCAAATCTCAAATTTCAAATTTCAAATCTCAAAGCTGATCTCCGAAACGAAGTCGATGCGTTCGTGCTTGCCAAGCTCGCCGAATGCGGGCTGACTCCGAGGCCGCTCGCCGAGAAGCACGTCTTACTGCGGCGAGTTTACCTCGACCTGATCGGCCTGCCGCCGACCCGTGAGGAGCTGCAAGCGTTCCTCGCGGATGATTCGCCGTCGGCCTACGAAACGGTCGTCGATCGGTTGCTGCGCGATCCTCGGTATGGCGAGCGATGGGCGCGGCATTGGATGGATATCTGGCGTTACAGCGATTGGTACGGTCGCCGGCATGTCCCCGATGTCTGGAACAGTGCTCCGCAAATCTGGCGCTGGCGAGATTGGATTGTCCGATCGCTCAACGCGGATCACGGCTATGACCGGATGCTCCGCGAGATGCTCGCCGCCGATGAGATCTGTCCCGAAGACGACGAAGCCGTCGTCGCGACCGGCTACTTGATTCGAAACTGGTACGCGCTCAATCCAAACGACTCGATGCGTGCGACCGTCGAGCACACCGGCAAGGCGTTTCTCGGCCTGACGTTTAACTGTGCTCACTGCCACGACCACAAGTACGACCCGATCTCGCAGGACGACTATTTCCGGCTGCGAGCGTTCTTCGAACCGATCAGCATTCGCCAAGACCGAGTGCCGGGCGAAGCCGATCCGGGGCCGTTCGAGGAATACAATTACAGCAAGCTCCGCAAGATCCAGCGGCTCGGACTCGTGCGAATCTTCGACAAGACGCCTGATGCTCCGACCTGGTTCTATACCGGCGGCGACGAACGCAACCGCGTGAAAGAGCGCGGCTCGATGCCCCCCGGAGTGCCGGCGTTTCTCAGTGAGTCGCCCGCGAAGGCCACACCGATCGAGCTCTCTCCGCGATCCTTTTATCCTGGATTGCGACCGAGCCTTCACGAAGCATTGCTGACCGAAGCTCGCACCGCCGTCACACAATCAGAGACAGACCTGGCTGCCGCGAAGCAGCCGCAGAGCGATGTCCCACAAGCGCTGCGAGACCAGCTCGCGCTAGCCGAGTCCGCGTACACCGCCGCCGTTCGCGAGGCCGAGCAAGCGGGACGTCCCGGAGCACTCGCGGGCCGACAATCCTTGCTGTTCGATGCGACGGCCGGGCGACGCATCCTTCAGAACGGTTTGCAGCAACTCAAAGCACTCGAGGACAGCACGACGCTCAGCTTTCAATGGCTGATTCTCAACGACGCGCATGTGAATTTCCAATTCGCGAAAGATGTCGTGAAGGGACTGACCGCCGGCTACGTCGCCTTTGAGAAGGGACGCATCGTCTCGTACCAGCCGGGATCGTTCACCGAATTCGAGACCGGACGATACGACTTCGCCGCCGGCCAGAGACGCTTTCAAGTGTCGCTCATGTTGGAGACGAAAGCCGATCGTTGCCTGCTGACAGTCCGCTCGCTGACCGACGACAAACTGCTGGTCGATCGCGTACCGGTCGCGCTCAATGGATGGAATCCGGTCGGTGATGCAACGAAGGCGATCTCGTTCGATGCGCGAACGGGCAGCGTTGTGGTGCTCGACGACGTGACGCTGACCGCCCCGATCCGTGAAGGTCAGCCACCCGTGCGATTGGTCTCGTTCGACTTCGAGTCCCCCACTTACACCGAGGGCCGCGATGTTCCCGGCATCGACGGCTGGGCAAACTCATCGTTCGGAGTCGCTCCCGCCACATCAATCGTCTCGACCACCGCCGGCAACGAATCGCTGCGTGACGTGTTGCAGAAACTGCAAGCCGCTCGCCGAGCCATCGAAGCCACCAACCTGCCGCTGCGAGCCGCCGAAGCCAAGCACATTGCCACTCGCGCGGAACTGGCGAGCCTGGAAGCTCGCATCGCCGCCGATCGCGCGAAGCACGGCGAAACTCCCGGGGCCGATGCCGCAACGCTCGCACGCACAGCCAACCGGTTGGAACGTGATGCCGTTTTGCGAAAGGCTGAAGCCGATGTGCTGGCCGCCGAACGCGCGGTGGCGGTCGCCGAGGCAAAGCCAACCACCGACGCGAATCGCACCAAAGAACTCGACGCGGCGAACAAGCAACTCGCTGCGGCTCGTCCGGCACTCGATAAGGCGCGAACCGCAGCCGCAGAGGCGAACATGGAATCGTACTCGTCGCTCAGCCCGTCCTATCCCAAGACCAGCACGGGACGACGTCGTGCATTGGCCGATTGGATCACCAGCGCGAACAACCCGCTGACCGCGCGTGTTGCCGTCAATCACATCTGGTCGCGCCACTTCCACTCGCCGCTGGTGAGCAGCGTCTACGACTTCGGCCGCAACGGCGCACGCCCCACGCATCCCGAACTCCTCGATTGGCTGGCCGTCGAACTGATGGACTCCGGCTGGAGCATGAAGCACCTGCATCGCCTGATCGTGACGAGCAGTGCGTATCGGCGAGTCTCCTCCGTAGGTTGGGATTCCATCCCGACCTCTTCCGCAGCGGCAGCATCGTCAACCACGAAAGCAGGTCGGGATGGAATCCCAACCTACGAAGCCGATCCTGAAAACAAACTCCTCTGGCGCATGAACCCCGGCCGCATGGAAGCCGAGGTCGTGCGCGACAGCTTGCTCTACTCGGCTGGCGAACTCGACCCAATGATCGGCGGGCAAGAACTGGAGAATACCGAAGCCCTCACAACCTTCCGCCGCAGCCTGTACTACAGCGTCTTCCCCGAACAAGGAGGCAAGAGCGCGATGGGCGAACTGTTCGACGCGCCCGACGCGCTCGAATGTTATCGCCGCTCGCGAAGCATCGTTCCGCAGCAGGCTTTGGCACTGACCAACAGCGAATTGGCACATCAAGTCAGTTCGGCGATCACAGTCTCGATCGCCGAGCCGCTTGCCGAGCGGTTCATCTTCACCGCCTTTGAGCGCATTTTGTCCCGCCCGCCGACTGCCACTGAGACTGCCGCATGTTTGCTGTTCTTGTCCGACTCAGCAGGCGGTGGCAAGAAAGAGAGCTTGGTCCGCGCACTATTGAACCACAATGATTTTGTCACGATCCGGTGAGCGAAGAGGTTCAACATGAATCGCCGCAAAGTCCGCAAGCTGCTGATCGCGATCGTTGTGATCGCTGCATTGTTTCTTACGTGGCGACCGGTACTCCGCGCGTGCATCGACCTGCTGATTGACAGCGAGGCTCAACCGCTGTGCCACAAACAGGTCGATGGTGATTTCCATCGGTGGCAGACGGAGCACAAGACCCGCGACTTCCCCAATACCCGCGGAGAAAGTTGGGCCTCGATGCAGGACTTGCCGAGTATCGAGTATTTCCCAGAATTGAAGTCGCATTACAGCTATGTGCCCGGATTAACTCGCGATGATCCGGGTGACTTGGTGCTGATGTATGTCAACAAGCCGACTCGTTGGACTTGGCACGGGCAACCGCCTGTGCCGTGGGTCTTCACGGAAAAAGCGTGGATTCTCGTCCCCGTCGATATGAAGTTTTCCGGCAGCCGCGACAAACTCGGCCCTGGCGAATTCAGCGAACGAGTTTCATTCGATGAGTTTCGCCGGCGACTCGAAAAGACGTTGGACTTCCTGAAAGAGAAAAAACGACCACACTGGGAAGCCGTGGTGAAAGAGCATTCGGAATTCCTCAATCGCCTGAAGCCAGGCGCTAAACAGTGAGGCATCCGTTGGATGACAAGGACAAGGCGATTCCAATGACCAATTGCAATCATTGCTCTCATGACCGCCGGGCATTCCTCGCCGACATGGGCATGGGATTCACTGGCCTCGCGCTGGGAGCCATGTTGGCAGACGACGGCATCACGCGCGCTGCCGACACACCTGCGGTTTCTCCCCCTCGTCCCCTCGCCCCCTCGCCCCCTCACATCAAGCCGCGCGCCAAGTCGATCATCTGGGTCTTTTTGTCCGGAGGTTATTCGCACGTCGAGACGTTTGATCCAAAACCGGCGCTCAATCAATACGCGGGGATGACATTCGACAAGACGCCGTTCGAGAACCCCCTCAAGTCACCGTTGCACAACAAACGGTTCCGCTCGGTGCTGGCCGAAGAGATCAACATTCGGGACGTGTACCCGACGATCTATCCCATGCAGGTTGGCTGGCGCAAGCACGGGGACAGCGGCATCGAAATGACCGATTGGTGGCCGCATCTGGCTGGGCAAATCGATGAGCTGTGTTTCGTCCGTAACATGTGGACGACGGACAACGACCACGCGGCCGAGAATCAGATTCACACCGGCCGGCATCGGCTCGACGAACAACAGCCGAGCCTCGGCGCGTGGGCGCATTACGGACTCGGCACGCTCAACGAGAACTTACCGAAGTTCGCGGTGCTCGGCGGGCCGACTCGATCGGATACGCGGTTGTCGATCGACTCGCTGTATCTGGGGCCGCAACATGCCGGAGTGCCGCTCGCGCTGGACCCGAAGAATCCGCTGCCGTTCGGGCAACGTAAGGCGGGGCAATCGCTCGAAGAGCAACGGCAAGAGTATGACCTCATCAACAAGCTCAACGCGCTCACGGCGGTCGAATACCCGGAGGACCAAGAGCTGCAAGCTCGCATCCGCGCCTATGAGCTGGCGTTCCGAATGCAGGCCGCCGTCCCCGAAGCGATTGATTTCTCTCAAGAGACCGAAGCCACGACGAAGCTCTACGGCATCGACACGGACGCCACGAAGGTCGCCGGTCAGCGACTGTTAGCAGCGCGGCGATTGGTCGAACGTGGCGTGAGATTCGTGCAAGTCTTCCCGTCCCCATACGGAGTCTGGGACTCGCATCAGAAGCTGAAGGACAATCACACGCGACTGTGCGCGACGATTGATCGACCGGTCGCGGGATTGATTCAGGATCTGAAACAACGCGGATTGCTCGACGACACGCTGGTCGTGTTCTGCACCGAGTTCGGCCGCACTCCAGGACTGGAGCTGCGCGGCGGCGGCAAAGACGGCCGCGATCATCATCCCAACGGCTTCACGATCTGGATGGCCGGTGCCGGTTTGAAGAAGGGCTACGTCCACGGCGCGACGGATGAGCTGGGTTATCACGCACTCGGCGAAGGGCACTACGTCACCGACCTGCACGCGACCGTGCTGCATCTGCTCGGCTTGGACAACCGCCGCCTGCACATCCCCGGCCGCAAGCGGCTGGAGATCGACGACGGCCAAGTGATTGATGACATCTTGGCATGAACCCTCATGGACCAGGCGAGCGGGGCGGCGTCAGCCCCCCGGTTTGGCGATTAAAGCACCGGGCAATCAAAATACCGGGGGGCTGACGCCGCCCCGCTCGCCTGTTGCCTTTTGAAAAACAAACGCCCACCTCGAACGCATTCCAAAAGAGGAACCTCTCATGATTCGCTGTCACTCGCTTTGGCTCCTGGTTGTCCTGATCGCTGGCCTCGCGCAACCTGTTTACGCTCAGCCTGTCTGGAAAGCCGGTGTCGCGAAGGCAGTCATCACCCCGGAGAAATCAGTCTGGCTGGCCGGCTACGGATCGAAGCGGGCTCCAGACGGCAAGCTGCACGATCTGTGGATGAAAGCGCTGGCACTTGAAGACAACGCCGGCCATCGCGCGGTCTTGATCACCAGCGATTTCCAAGGCGTGCCAAAAGTCATGAGCGATCGCGTCTTCGAGCAGCTTCAAAAGCAGTTCAAGCTGGAACGGACGCAAGTGATGTTTACGTTCTCGCACAACCATTGCGGCCCGCGGCTCGGCGATGATCTGATCGACTACTACCCGGTCGAAGCCGAGCAAGAAGCGCTCGTCGAAGAGTACACGACTCAGATGGTCGCGAAGACGGTCGCGATGGTCGGCGAGTCGCTGAAGAATCTGGCTCCCGCGTCGCTCGCGATTGGAGAAGGCAAAGCGACCTTCGGCGTCAACCGCCGCAACAACCGCGAGGCAGACGTGCCCGACCTGATCGCGAAAGGGACGCCGCTCGTCGGGCCAGTCGATCACTCGGTGCCGGTGATGACGGTGACTCGGCCGGATGGAAAGCTGGAAGCGGTGCTGTTCGGTTACGCCTGCCACCCGACGACGCTCAGCTTCCTGACGTGGTGCGGCGACTATCCCGGCTTCGCGCAGTTGGAAATCGAGAAAGCTCATCCCGGCACGACGGCGATGTTCGTCAACACCTGCGGCGGCGACCAAAACCCGCTGCCGCGCCGCAAGGTCGAGTTTTGCGAAAAGTACGGACACATGCTGGCGGTCGGAGTCGAAGAAGCGCTGAAGCAACCGCTGAAGCCGGTCTCGTCCGGACTGCGCACCGCGTTCGAGATTATCGACCTGCCGTATCTTAAGAACGTCTCGCGCGAAGAGCTGATGGAACTGTCGAAGGACGAGTCGGGAATCAAAGGTCGTTGGTCGCGGCGATTGCTCAAGAAGCTCGATGCGGGAGAAAAATTCGAGTCGGCCTATCCGTATCCGATTCATGCCTGGCGGCTTGGCAAAGAGATGCTGGTCGTCGGCATGGGGGCCGAGACGGTGGTCGATTACGCCCTCCGCTTCAAACGGGAGTTTGGCGAAGGAACCTGGGTCATGGGCTACGCCGACGACATGATCTCATACATCCCCTCGCGCCGAGTGTGGGAGGAAGGTGGCTACGAAGGAGGCTCGAACCTTTACGAGTACGGTCGCCCCGCATACCGCTGGGAGGGTGGCATCGAAGACCGAATCTCAGCGTCGGTCCACAAGCTCGTGAAGCAAGTGCGGGAGTGAACAATTCAGTGCAAAGTGCAGAGTGAAGATTGCAAAGTGACGAGCAGGAGAATCTTGTTTCATTCAGATTTTGCACTTTGCAGTCTTCACTCTGCACTTTGCACTGCGTCTCGTTTGATCGGCACTACGACTCCACAGCCGCGAGCATCCCGCATGCCCCGTGAATGTCCTGTCCTCCGCTGTAACGGCGTTGGACCGGCATCTTCAGTTCTTCGCGCAGCGCGTCTCGAAAGGCATCAGCCTCCTCGGTCGAGGGACGTCGAAACTGCCCCGTCGGATCATTCACGTCAATCAGGTCGAGGAGGATCGGCAACCCTTCCGTCAGTTCGGCCAGAGCCCGCGCGTCTTCGCGGCTGGTGTTGATTCCGGCCAACACCGTCCAGGCAAACGTCACTCGCTTGCGAGTCACCGCGTGATACTCGCGCACGGCCGCGAGCAATTCCGGCAACGGGAAGGTCCGTTCGATCGGCAGCAGACTTTGTCGTTGTTCCGACTTGGCCGAAGTCAGCGACACAATCAGCCGATACGGATGCCGCTCGGCCGTGAAGCGGCGGATGCCCGGTACAACTCCGACGGTCGAGATCGTGATCGCCTTGGCATTGATCGCCATCCCGCACGGCTCCGAGAAGATTCGCGCCGCTTGAATGACTCGATCGTAGTTGAGCATCGGCTCGCCCATGCCCATGAAGACAACACCGCGCACCGGATGCTCGGAGTCCATTTGAATCTGCGTGACCTGATCGACGATTTCCCAAGTTGCAAGGTTCCGTTGAAAGCCCATGCGGCCGGTTGCGCAGAAGGCACATCCCAGCGCACAGCCCACCTGAGAACTCACGCAGATGACGTACTTCAGATCGTCAGGCCGGTGCAGCAACGGAATGCGAACCGCCTCGAAGCGTCCGTCGCCGGCCCCTTCAAACAGATACTTCGCGAACCCATCTTGCGGCGAGACAACTTTGTCGAGCAGTTTCAGACGCGGAATCGTGACTCGCTCGCGAACCTTCTGAAGCACTCGCGGCGAAACGGTCGGCAGGTCGAACGGAATCTCGGTCGCACCGCGTCGAACCGCCGCCGCGTGCAACTGACGAACAAGCCGATCCGGCAGCGCGAGATCGGCCAATGCCTGCGCGAGTTCGGTCGAGGTTTGGTCTTTAAGCAGGATCATGGAGGACATCTCGTCGTAGGTCAGGCTTTCCAGCCTGACCCGAATTGGCAGACCGCGTCGATCGCGGTTCGGGTCAGCCTGGAAAGGCTGACCTACATTCGGCAACGTGGCTCGGCGAGCCGAAGCCGATGATGGCGGAACTCACGGCCGAATGCGACAGCACGAAGCGCAGAGCAAAAGCGGTCATGCTCTCGCCATCGCGGAGCTCGGCTCGAAGCTGCTCGGCGCGCGAAGCGTCCCGCTGATAGAGATCGAGCGGAAAGTATGGCGTCTTGAGCGTGTGAGCGCTCGGCACTTGGCCGAGCAACGCACCGGCCGCGAAGACCCGAATGGCGAACACCCCCATTCGCATCGCCGCGCAATTGGCCAGAATGTTGCCGTAGTCGGTGTCTTCGTAGCCACGTTCGCCAGAACGTGGACGAGCAGTCGCCCCCGCGCTGGGATTGAGCGCGTTGTACGGCGTCTGCACGGTGTCGAATCGACCGGAACGAATCACGGTCTTCATCGCCGCTGGCTGGCCGGTGCCAGTCAGACCCGCGTGCAGAATGATTCCCTCATCGCGCAGCCGGTCGAATGTATCGGCGACTCCGCCGCGCGCGAGGATGTCGTCGGATGTGATCGACGCAGTTTCTTCTCCACGTCCCGCTGTGATCCCGTTGTGCAATTGCAACAGCGCGACCGAGCCAACTTTCAACCGCTGCAAGCTCTCCTCCACCGAGCGGCGAATGATGTCGCCGATCGGCTCGGTCGAGTCCAACGGAATGCGCACCTTGGTCGCGATGTGAATCGGCTGGGCCGGCTTGATCTCGGACAATGCTCGACCCAGGTTGGCTTCCGAGCTTCCCGCTCCGTAACCCGGCGCGGTGTCGAACCAGTTGATTCCGGCCTCGATCGCAGCCGCGACGACCTCGCGTTGAGCATCCGCATCCGCACCAGTCATCAACCCGGAGACCGGTCCCGCTCCGAACGAGATCGCGGAAACGTTGATCCCGGTTCGGCCGAGTGTCCGGTACTGCATGGGGAAGGCTTTCCAATCGGAGAACACCGTAGCCACGTTCGCCAGAACGTGGGTTTTGTGGCGGCTCGCCCACGCTCTGGCGAGCGTGGCTACTGATGCCAATCGCCGATGAACGGCAGATAAAAGTCACGCCACTCGCGCTGGAACCACACCGGGGACGACGGGAAACCTTCTTGTCCCAGAGCGTCTACCGCAACGATGTAATACCTCCGAGCTTGCTTTCCGGCGGATTCGTCTTGGAAGGTCGTCGCGGTGATTGGCTCAGCAGTCAGTCGCGAGACCGGGTCTTTGTCGTACCGGCCATCCATGCGATAGACGCGATAGCCGGCGATGTCTCGTTCGGGATTCGGCGACCATTTCAGTTGGCAGGTCATTCCCTCTTCACGGCTGAAGACGTTTTGCGGTGATGAGGGAATCGTGAAGAGTGCCGACGACGGGCCGCTTTCCTTGCCGGCTTCATCGACCGAACGAATGCGGTAGGCGAACACTGCCTTGCGATACTCGCGCCCGGACTCGGCGAGATGGTCTTTGTGCAATGGTCGGTCGTAGCTCGGTTCGCCGTCGATCGTTTGTGGTTCGTTCAGATTGATCTTTGTGTCGACGAACGAAGTCGTCTTGAGCGGCTCGGTCGTCAGCCGCTGAAACGGCCCGATGCGGCGGATTGCTCCGACGATCGGTTCGGCCAGCGGGGGCGTGCGCGACTTGAGCCGCTTGAGTTGATCGTCGCTGTAGGCTTCGACGACGGCGCGTTCGACGTGATAGGTGATCGTAGCGGACGTCGTGAGACTTCCGTCTTTCGCGGGAACCTTCGAATTCTCACGAGTTCGGCTACGGGAAGCTGCCGTCCAACGGATTTCCACCTGCTGCGGCTCGATGACCGAAACAACTCCATCCTCAACCAGCGGCGGAACCGATCGCGGTTTCGACAACGGTGTCCGCAACTGGCCACCAGGCACCTCGCCGAATCGATACGTCCATACCTGTTGCTCGCGCGACTTGCTCGTGCAGTTTTCGAGGATCGCGAGGTTCAGTTCCGGAGCGAAGATCAGATTTCGAGCGCGGTTGCTGGACGATTCCGGTTCGGCGGTTGGATTCATTCGTTGCCAGCGATTGGCTCCCGCGTCGTAGGCCCAGGTCTGCAATTCGTGCTTCGCGTCTTCATCCTTGCCGGTCGTGATCTTGATGATCGCCAGCACGACGCGATGAATCGGATCGTAGGTCAGCACCGCGTCGTTCTTGTCGGTCGGCGGTTGGACTTCCGGCTTCATATCGCGCCACTCGTTGCGGCGCACGTCGTAGGCCCAGGTGTGAACGTCGTTGTCGAACTGCGAACCGAACAGCACATGCAGCTTGCGAGCCTCATCGTAGGCCATGTTCCCACCGCTGCGGCCGGGCGGTTCGTACGCCGGCTTGGGCCAACGCCACTCATTCCGCGCCGGGTCATAGATCAACGTCCCTTCGCTGCTCCCCTCGCCGCCGAACACGACAACGACTTGATCGTCGCTGTCCCACGAGGCACAGCGATACGGCGCCAGCTTCGGCGTCGGCAACGGCCGCCGGTTTCGCCAGCGGTTTTCACCGAGGTCGTAGGTCCACACGGACGAGTCATTCAAATACAGCTCGCGAGCCCACTGCCACCCGTGGCTGCCGCTGAAGAACGGAAACCGCACATACCGCCCGCTCGTCGGATCGTAAACATTTTGATTGTTGCAGCAGACCCCCGGCGGCGACGTATTCGGCTCCTTGAGCGTCCACTTCGCCGTCACCAAATCCAACGTCCAAACCTCCGCCCCCTGCTCGCCGCCACCCCCTTGATTGTGCCCGCCATACCTCACGAGCAATTGCTGCCGCCGATCCCAAACACACGCCCCCTCATACCCCAACCGCGGCGAGATGGGAGCGTCCGGCAACGGAGTGCGCTTGATCCAGACGTTCGCGGGGTGAGAGGCGAGGGTTGGAGGTTCGGCGGTCCCGATTGATCGCAAGCCGCCAAGCAGCAGCAACAGTACGAACAGCCATTGGAATGCGCGACCGCCAACCACGATTGACGATTGGAACAAATTCATCGACGTTTCCTCGCGAAAAGAGTCCGACAAGGACCAATTGTCCGTCGAGCTATTCCCACATCCACAAGCGACCGACTCTCGAAATGAGGATCGCGTTCTCGAGTCTTTCGTGCTCTGCAAATACTTTCGGGTGGCCCGTTCCTTGCCAGACCGGAACATTTCGGCCGTCGCGTCGCAGCGACAACCGGAGTTCGTGGTTGTCGTTTCGGAAGATCAAGTTATATGAATCAGGTTCGCAATCAACCGATTCAAGCACAGCACCGTTGAGCGTGTTGATGGAGGCGATGTGCAATGGGTCATGTTGCGGCCGCTCGCTCGGAAACAATGATTCCTCAATCAGTTTTTTGTTTAGCGTGAGCCATCCAGCGGCCGCCCACAAGGAATAGACAATCCATCCCTGATCGAAGCGGAGTCCAAGGAATCCGGGGCCGCCCATTCCATACGACCCGAGAGAAACCGAATTCGTGACGACGCGCCGTCCGACGAAACAAGCTTCATTGCCGGTGAGAGTGCGAGGAGCTCGAGTGAAACCCCAAATTCCGATCATGTTCAAGAAGAGGCACGAAAACAGGCCGGGGCCAGCGGGGCCACGTCCGTAGAACCACAAGTGATGCCAGCCATCAGCACGCCGTGAACGGTACGCAAAAAAAGTAAGCCTTCACGATCCGGGGCGATGAGTTGTTGAAAATGGTCTGGTGTGAATTCGAGATTTTCGCGACAGAGGGAGCATGTCGCTGGGAATCACGGAAGAGATGATCGCTCGTCAGCCTGCGGAAGCTCAAGTCATCA
>SXKJ01000325.1 GCA_005778115.1 Planctomyces sp.
CATGCTTCGGTGTTCGCCTTCGGTCTCGTGGCCTTCGGCTTCTTGTGCATGGGGCCGGTGACGATCGCCGTCGATAGTTACGGCCCGGTGACAGACAACGCGCAGTCTGTGTTTGAACTCGCGCAGACCGAGCACATCCCTGGCATCAAAGAAGAGATTAAGCGTGACTTCGGTTTCGACCCCGATTTCGAGCGTGGCAAACACTTCCTGGAAGCGAACGATTCGGCGGGTAACACGTTCAAAGCGACCGCCAAGCCAGTGCTGATCGGCACGGCCGTGGTCGGTGCGACGACGATGATCTTCTCGATCATCCTGTTACTCCAGAAGACGATGATCAACGGCAAGTCGCTGCTGCAACTCAACCTGACGGACGCCCCCGTGCTGCTGGGCTTTATCTGCGGTGGTGCGGTGATTTACTGGTTCTCCGGTGCGTCAATGCAGGCAGTCACGACCGGTGCTTACCGAGCCGTCGAATTCATCAAGAAGAACATGGACCTCACCAAGAAAGAGGCCGACATCAATGACTCGATCACCGTCGTCCGCATCTGTACCGAGTACGCTCAAAGCGGCATGTGGAACATCTTCATCGCTCTGATGACGTTGACGTTGGCGTTCGCGTTCTTCGACCCAAACTTCTTCGTGGCGTACCTGATTTCAATCGCGGTGTTTGGTCTGTTTCAAGCGATCTTCATGGCCAATGCCGGCGGATCGTGGGACAACGCCAAGAAGTACGTCGAAGTCGATCTGAAGGAAAAGGGGACCGACTTGCATTCCGCTACCGTCGTGGGTGATACCGTCGGAGATCCGTTCAAGGATACAACCTCGGTCGCGCTCAATCCGATCATCAAATTCTCGACGCTGTTCGGATTGTTGGCCGTGGAAATCTCGTTGGAGTTCCTCAAGGCCGCGGACGCCGCAAAAACGACCAACTACACGCCGTTCATCGGCATGGTGATGTTGGTCATCGGACTCGTCTTCGTCTGGCGTTCGTTCTACGCCATGCGAATCCCCAAGAAGATCTGATGTCCGACGTGGGGCAGGTTTCTAACCTGCCCCGCCAGAACATGAATGACGGGCAGGTTGAAAACCCGCCCCACGAAACTCAAAGCCCGGCGACTCACTCAGTCGCCGGGCTTTTTCATTTTCATTCCTCTGGCCCCATTCCTCTGCCGAATCCAACCTTGCCAGAGGAATGGGGCCAGACGAATGAGTTGCACTGCGAATCAAGCATCGTCGTCGTTGCTCACGATGTCTCGGCCGCAGGTGTCTTTCAGCGTGACGACCTCCCCTTCCGCACGCAACTTGTTGAGATAACGCCGGTCGATGCGGCAGGTGATCCGTACCCGGTTCGATTCGTCGTAGACCCGATCCGTCACGTCAGCGCACTGTGAAAGGAAGCTGAACAGTTTGCCGTTTGCCACGCTCGTGACGACCTCGGCGATCACGAGGCCGTCACCTAGCCGGGCGACGATTGCCGACTCCAGCTTGTCGAGTCCCGTTCGGTCGCGAGCCGAAATGGACACGCAGTCGAGATGTTTCACGCGCAGCACATCGACGGCGCTACGATCCGCGACGGCATCGACTTTGTTGAGCACCAGCAGCATGTTGGTCCGATCCACGCCGATTTCTTCGAGCACCTGATGGACGGTGTCGATCTGCCGCTCGGCCTCCGGGTGGCTGGCATCGACGACATGCAGCAACAGGTTCGCTTGCCGAGCTTCTTCCAACGTGGACTTGAACGAGGCGACCAGATGGTGCGGCAAGTCGCGGACGAAGCCTACCGTGTCGCTGAGCAGCACTTCACCCCAATGCGGTACCTGCCAGCGTTTCGTGCGGGTGTCGAGCGTCGCGAACAACTGATCGGCGACATACACGTCAGCCCCGGTCAGCGTCCGCATCAGCGTGCTCTTGCCGGCGTTTGTGTAGCCGACCAGCGAGACTGTTGGCTGATCGTCGCGTGTCGCGACGGTCCGTTCGCGGCGTTTCGAGACTTCCTTGAGCTTCGCCTTCAATTCATCGACGCGCTGGTCGATCAAGCGTTTGTCGGTTTCGATCTGCTTTTCGCCCGGCCCGCGTCCGGCTCCAACGCCACCTTCGATCCGTTCGAGGTGCGTCCACATCCGCTTCAACCGGGGTCGATAGTAAAGCAACTGAGCCAACTCGACCTGCAACCGCGCTTCATAGGTCTGTGCTCGCCGAGCGAAGATGTCGAGAATCACTTCGCTGCGATCGACGATGACGCTGTTGAGTTCTTCTTCGAGGTTGCGTCCCTGCGATGGCGACAGGTTGTTGTCGAAGATCACGACCTGAGCCCCGCTGGCTTCGATCAGTTGCTTCAACTCTTCGACCTTCCCTTTCCCCAGCAACGTGGCCCCGCTGGGCTGATTGGTTTTCTGGACCATCTCACCCACGACTTCCGCTCCGGCAGACTTCACCAAACCATGCAGTTCATCGAGCGCCGTGTCCTTGTCGATGCGGCTGCCGGTTTCGAGCACGGCGACGAGAATCGCCTTTTGCTCCATGACCTTCAGTTGTTCGCGTTTCGCGTCAGCCAAGCGAGTCTCCTGTCTTATGGTTCTTGGCGAGCGGGGCGGCGGCAGCCTCCCGGTCCTGCTTCGAAAGCACCGGGGGGCTGACGCCGCCCCGCTCGCCAAACCCAATCAGCGTTGTGTTTGTTTCACCTTATGCAGCGTGTCGATACTGACGTCTTTCAGTGCCTGCGTCGAACCATCCGGCCAGCGAATGCGAACTTCGTCGATCTTCTCCGCCGACCCGAGTCCGAACGAGACCGGCAATTCAACCTGCGACAGATAGCTGCGAGTCGGCATGACCAACCGGCGTTGAGTCACCTTGCCCGTCTGCACTTCGACCACCGCGCCAATCGCATCGCGGTTGATCTTTTCGCCGCCGGTCAATTGGAACCGCACCCAATGATGGCCGAGCTTCTGATCGTTGCGGAGCAATCGCGGAGCCTGGCCGCTGGTCGAGATCAGCAGGTCGAGATCACCATCGCCGTCGATATCGGCATAGGCCGCCCCCCGGCCGACATTCGGCTTCAGGAAGTCGGGGCCACAGTTCTTCAACGGGACCAGTTCAAACTCGTTGGCCGAATCGGGACCGCAGTTCCAGAACAAATGCGGCGGTTGTTCGTAATGCTGGCTCGACTGGACTTTGTTGATTTCGATTTCCAAGTGCCCGTTCGCGCTGAACAGGTCCGGCCGGCAATCGAGGTCGAGGTCGGCGAACAGCACGCCGAACTTCAGCTCGATCCGAGACGCCGGGCCTAAGCCGTTCGCGACCGCTTCGTCGCGAAATAACAGATCGTTGGACTTCGCCACATACATCGCGGTCATTTCGTTGGAGAAATTCCCAATGGCGATGCCAATCGCGGGGCTGTTCCGGAACCAGGCGGTGTCGATCCCCATTGCGCCGCGTGCATCACCTTGCAGGTCGAACGCGATGCTGGCCAAGACGCCGATCTCCTCGAAGCGATCCCCCTGGTTGTGCAGCAAAAAGTTTTGCACCGTGTCGTTGGCGATGACGACATCTGACCGGCCGTCGGCATCGAGGTCGGCGAACGTAATCCCCAGCGACTTCGCCGCCGGTTCTTTCGATTCCCTCGCGGAAGCATTCACGATCTGAATGCCGGCTTCTTTCGAGATGTCGCTGAACTTGCCACCGCCATCGTTGCGATAAAGGTATGGAAAGACGCCCCGAAACGGCTGAGGCCGACCATAGCCCCGTCCGCCGCCAATCAGCGTGAACTTCTGCGAGAGGTCTTTCTCCTTCGTCCATTCGATGTAGTTGGCGACGAAGAGATCGAGGTCTCCGTCGTTGTCGTAGTCAAACCAGCCAGCACTGGTGCTCCACTGCGATTCGACGCCACCGACTCCCGCGTCTGCGCTGGCATCGACGAATTTGCCACTGTCATTGCGAAACAGCCGGTTCTGGCCAACCGCCGTGAAAAACAAATCGGTGTCGCCGTCGTTGTCGAAATCTCCGCACGCGACTCCCATGCCGTAGAAGGTCACGTCGAGTCCGACCTCCTTCGTAACTTCGCCGAAGTGGCCGTGCCCGTCGTTCTGATAGACCGCCTGAGTTGGCTTCACCGGCTGGCGATTGTCGTCGTCAGTGCCACCTTTTTTCGGCGGATCCCACGGCCAGCGGCAGGAGTTCACGAACACGATGTCCTGATCCCCGTCGTTGTCGTAATCGAAGAACGCGCAGCCGCTCCCCATCGTCTCCGGCAGCAGCTTGTCGCCGTAAGCCCCATTTTCATGAACGAACTTGATACCGGACTCGGCAGTGATATCGGTGAAGCGAATCTCCGGCGTCTCCATTCTGGTTTTTGGAGGCAGCGGAGGTGGTGGTGGCGGAGGCGGGGCGACAACAACGGGCGGCACCCGCAAAAGACGAAAAGCAATCGCACCGCCGACGCCAGCCAACAAGACAAACACGACTAGCGACCACTTCAACGCGGTCGCAATTTCGGTGTCGTCTCGTTCGAGCGTGTTGGGGTCGAGGTCGTGATTGCGCTGAGTCATTAAGTCCGCTCCACGGAGGCCGTCGGCTGGCAGCGTAGCCGGCACGCGAAACCTGTCACAAGCAGTGAGTTCAACCGAGCAACCAGACCAACAAACCTTTCGCGAGGTGCATCCGATTTTCTGCCTGTTGAAAGACGATGCTGTTTGGCCCGTCGATCACATCATCGGTGACTTCCTTGCCTCGGCGAGCGGGCAGGTCGTGCATGAACAAGCAGCCGGCCGGAGCTTTCGCCATCAGCCGCACGTTGACTTGATAGGGAAAGAAAATGCGGCTGCGTTTGTCCGCTTCCGACTCTTGGCCCATGCTGGCCCAGACGTCGGTGTAGACGACGTCAGCGTTCGCCATCGCCACGTTCAAGTCCACGGTTTGCGTGACGTCAGCCGCCGGGTATTCCAGGCGGATCGCCTGCAACAGGCTTTCTTCCAGTTCAAAATCTCGCGGAGCACAGACCGTCATCTTCATGCCGAGCATCGACGT
The DNA here is from genome assembly GCA_005778115.1 of Planctomyces sp. Lineage (GTDB taxonomy): Bacteria > Planctomycetota > Planctomycetia > Planctomycetales > Planctomycetaceae > SXKJ01. The sequence goes on from SXKJ01000325.1 coordinate 5,023, forward strand.
GATCATCGCCAGCGATGCAGCCACGTTGTTGCCGTCGCCGACGAAGACCAGCCGTTTGCCGCGCACATCCCCCCACACTTCTTGCAGCGTGAGGATGTCGGTCAACGCCTGGCAGGGATGATCGTCATCGGAGAGACCGTTGATGATCGGACAGCGCGAAAACGACGCGAAGTCCTCGATGAGCTTTTGTGAAAACGTCCGCAGCACGACTACGTCGGAGTAACCGCTAATCACGCGAGCGATATCCGCCAACGACTCGCGGCCCGTCGACAATCCGACATCGTTCCCGCTCAGGAAATTGCCGGTTCCTCCGAGCTGCGCCATCGCGGCGTCAAAAGAAACTCGCGTGCGGAGTGACGGTTTCTCGAAGACCTGCGTCAGATAGCAACCTTGCAGCAGTGTCGGCCGCTCGCCGCGCTTCCAGCCGGCTTTCAGTTCGTGCGACTTCGCCAAGATCGCGTGGACATCGTCCACCGACAGATTCAAAAGTGAGGTGAGGTGTTTCATAGTTGATCGGACCAAGCGGCGAACGCCGATCGAGAAGGCCCAATTTTCAAATCCCAATGTCCAATGAATGACCAAATCCGAATGCCTAAATTCCAAAGTTGGATTCGATCGCTTCTGTTTTTGGTCATTGGTGCATTGTCATTGGACATTCCTTGGACATTGGGATTTGGAAATTGGGATTTCACGTCGCTTCGTTGGCCATTTCTCGCAGCACTGCCGCGAGCACATCGCAGCCTTCATCGACTTGCTCGGCGGTGACATTCAGCGGCGGCAGCAGGCGCACGACCGTGTCATGAGTCGCATTGATGAGCAGTCCGCGCTCCATGCACTTCGCGACGGCGGGCGTGGACGGGATGCTCAAGTCGACGCCGACCATCATTCCGCGAATCCGCAGTTCCGAGATGATCGGCAGTTCGGCTTTAAGTTTCTCCAAGTGCGAGCGGAAGCGATCGGACATCGCTTGGCAGTTCGCCAGCAAGCCGTCCTCTTCAATCGTTTGAATCGTGGCGATACCCGCCGCCATCGCGAGTGGATTGCCTCCGAACGTGCTGGCGTGCATTCCCGGTCGCAGATCGGGAGCGAGTTCGTTCTTGCAGAGGATCGCCCCGGCCGCGACGCCGCCGGCCAGTCCTTTCGCCATCGACAGGATGTCTGGCTGCACGCCCCATTGTTGATAGCCGTACCAAGTGCCGGTACGGCCCATGCAAGTCTGCACTTCGTCGAAGATCAGCAAACAGCCATTTTCATCGGCCAGCCGCCGCAGTCCTTGCAGATAGCCGTCTATCGGGATGTTGATCCCACCTTCACCCTGCACTGGCTCGATCAGTATCGCGCACGTCTCACGATCGAGCATCTTCGCAACCGCATCGAGATCGTTGTGCGGCGCGTATCGAAACCCCGCCAGCAACGGGCCAAGCCCCTCGTGGTACTTCGGTTGAGCCGTCGCGGTCACGGTCGCAAACGTTCGTCCGTGAAAACTGTTCTCGAAGCTGATGACCTTGTAGCGCCCGTCGCGAGCGTGCAGCCGAGCCAGCTTAATCGCCGCTTCATTCGCTTCCGCGCCACTGTTACAGAAGAACGCTTTGCCGAAGCCTCGCGTCGAGAGCATCTCCGCGAAGTCCCCTTGAGCCTCGGTGTACCATGTATTCGGGATGTGGATCAGCTTCGTGACCTGTTCCTGAATCGCGCGCACCAATCGTGGCGGGCAGTGACCGAGAATGTCGCAGCCCCAACCAGGAAACAGATCGAGATAGCGTTTCCCTTCAGCATCCCAGACGTAAGCCCCTTCGCCGCGCACGAGGCAAATCGGCTGGCGCTTGTAGTTCGGAATCACGAACTTCTCGAACTGAGCAATGGTCTGTTGACTGCTGCGAGTTGCTGCCGGATCCACGGTGTTCTCCTTCACGTTGCTTCCCAAAATCCCAATACCCAAAACTCAATGTCCAATGAGTGTCCAAATCCCAAACAACCGATCGTCACACCCAATTCGGAGCCTTGGGATTTGAACCTTGGTCATTCATTGGGCATTGGGATTTGGAAATTAGGCATTAACTCACAGCACGATCTCCGTGCCTACTCCGGTGTCGGAGTAAATCTCCAACAACACAGAGTGCGGACGACGGCCATCGACCACATGCACCTTGCCGACACCCGCCGCGAGCGCCTCCAGCGCGGCTTCGACCTTCGGCACCATTCCGGCGTCGATGATGCCCTCGCGAATCAATTCGCGACAACGCTCTGCCGTCAGATGCGACTGCAACGTCGCCGGGTTGTGCCGATCCAAAAAGATCCCCGGCACATCGCTGACGAAGAGCAACTTCTCCGACTTCAAGATCCGAGCAATCGCCGCCGCGGCCGTATCCGCATTGACGTTGAGCATCTGCCCGGAAGCATCTAACGCCACGGATGGAATCACCGGGATGATCCCCGCCGCGCAGACGTCTTCCAGAAACCCACGGTCGATGTCGATCACCTCGCCAACAAAGCCGAGATCCACCGGTCCGTCGCTGCTGGGCAATTCGAGCTTCTTGCCGATCAGGCAATTCTGAGTCCGATAGCTCAGTCCGATCGCATTGCCTCCCTGGCGACGAATCTCCGTCACCAACCCACCGCAGATGTCTCCGGCCAACACCTGAGCCACGATGTCGAGCGTCGCCGCGTCGGTGTATCGCCGGCCCTGCACCTTGCGAGGCACGATCCCGGCCACCGCCATCGCCTTGTCGATGTCCTTACCGCCGCCATGCACCAGGATCGGCCGCAGCCCGACCGATTGCAGGAAGATCACGTCGGTCAAAAAACTGCGCACCGCGTCCTGCTCTTCGAGCGCGCTGCCACCCAGTTTGATGACCACATGCTTGCCGCGGAACCGGCGAATCCAAGCCAGTGCCTCGATCAGCACATCAGCTTTTCGGATCGCTTCGTCCACGAGAAAACCCCTGAAATGCCCGGAGGAAAGCGGGCGATTGTATGAGTCACCCAAAGAGTGTCAATCAGCCTCGGTGACGTTGCCACGGCTGGCCAATTCATTGTGTTAGGCAACCTGTAGCCCGGCCCCTTGTGGGTCGGGTGATTCCAGATTCAGTGATCGTTGGTTGGAAACATCGAATCGACAGACCCACAAGGAGTTGGGCTACGCTGTCTCCCGCGCTGAATCGATTGAACCAGGCGAGCGGGGCGGCGTCAGCCCCCCGGTCATGCGGTCAGCAACGCGAAGAAGAGACCGAGAGGCTGACGCCGCCCCGCTCGCCAATAGATTTGGTGAAGCCTATCTCCACTTGGGAGCACGGTGCTCGAAGAACGCCGCGATCCCTTCGCGGGCTTCGTCGCTCGATCGCGCGCGTTTGTGGAATTCCAGAGCCTGAGACAACCGTTGTGCCGGCGCGGTGGAGCGAAGTTCCTGAAGCAATCGCTTGGTCTGACGGACCGCGTCCGGCGCGCCTTGCAGAATCGTCGCGGCCAACGTGCGAGCCTCGTCGAGCAACCGCTCCGCTGGCACGATTCGCTGGACGAGTCCCATCGCCTGTGCTCGATTGGCATCAATTGGTTCGCCGATGAAGAACAGCTCACGTAGATCGGCGTCACGCAGACGGTCTTGCAGAATCGCTCCCACGAGTGCCGGAACCAATCCGCGCCGCACTTCGGGGAAAGCGATTCGCAATTCAGGAGTCCCCATCACAAAGTCGCAGCACGAAAGCAATCCGGCTCCACCGGCAAAGGCGGCTCCGTGAGCGGCCGCGATCGTCACGAGCGGGCTCTGCGACAACGTCTGCAACGTGCGCGCGACCCATTCCGCACCATGCTCGGCGGTGCTGAGTTCCGCCGACTCCTGCAAATCGAGTCCCGCACAGAATGCGGGACCGGCACCGTTCAAGATCACCACTCGACGGCTCGGTTCCGTCGCCAGCACATGGAGCGTTTCGCAAAGTTGCTCCATCAACGCAACCGTCAGCGCGTTGCGCCGATCCGGTCGATTAAGCGTCAGTAGCGCGGTCGCATCATCAGGACATTCAACAAGCAGCACGGGATCACTCATCGTGGGTTCCTCTTATGTTTCATCCAGGCGAGCGGGGCGGCGTCAGCCCCCCCCCCCCCGGTGATCGCGGCCAATGCTGACCACCGGGGGGCTGACGCCGCCCTGCTCGCCTGGTTTTCACAAACACTCCGTGAGAGGCATCATCAACAACACTTGCCCCAGCGTCTTGCCCTGAGCATCCACGCGCAACGAGTTCGCCAGGATGCCACGAATCACGAAGTTCAACGCTTCGAGATTGGGAAGCTCATAGCGTTGGATTCGGTCCAAGTCGTCGATGCCGAGATGTGCGGCAACTCGTTCAATCGTGACATGTCGACACAGACGATCAAAGTCGTCGGCTCGTCGAGCAATCACACCGATGTTGGCGTGAATCCCCTTGTCACCGCTACGAGCTGTCGCGATGTCGCTCAACTTTGAACGACGCCCCGAATTCGTGAGCGGCACGGCGCTAGCCGCCGGTATTGCACGGGACATCGACTCCGCGCCACCGGTGGCTAGCGTCATTCCGCTCACAGAATCCTGTTGCCGCTTCGGGTCTGAAGAAGCTAACACTTCGACACGCGGTGTGACTCGATCCCGCTCGATCAAGCATGGCCAATAGCGAAACACCGGCTGCACGCGCGGGCGACCGGCTGCGTAGCCGGTCGTGCCAGGTGGCCCGGCGGTGATCAATGGCATCAACCCACGAGAGAATCGCTCGACCGCGTCCCGCGAGTCATCGGCGACAGCGATTCGCAGCACCGTTTCGGTCAGATGCTCGGTCGCTACTTCGGACATTCCGCGCGGATCGCAGGCTCCCGCCCCAAGGCATTCGACAACCGATTCGCGAAACGTCGCACCGTCATGCCGCAATCGTTCCAGAACCGCATGGCCGGCGCGTCGAGCCTTCGCCACAGCATCGACTCCGCAGATTGTCAGTTCCCCGGCAGCTCGAAAGCCACCCCGATAAGTCGCGCTGACCTTATACGTTGAAGGAGCCGGTCGCCCGATCGCACCACTCACTCGCACGCGATCGCAACCTTCCTCCGTGACCTGCAACGAGAGAAACGAGACACTCGCATCGGGAGAGAGATACGCGCCGGGATCTCCGATCTCATACACGAGCTGTTCTTTGACCGTCTGCTCGATGACCCACCCTCCCGTGCCGTGCGGCTTCGTGACAACGAAGCTGGCATCTTCGGCCACTTCGACGATGGGAAAACCGATGCGGTCCACGTTTGGAACGCTCCGCCAATCAGTGGAGATGCCGCCCGTGACCTGCGTGCCGCACTCGATCAAGTGCCCGGCAACGGTCGCTCCAGCCAAACGCGACCAATCGTCCCAGGCCCAACCATGAAAGTGAGCACACGCCGCGACGGTCAAACTCGGATCGGCCACGCGCCCCGTGATGACGATGTCCGCGCCAAGTGCGAGCGCCTCTGCCAACGGCTGCGCCCCCAGATAGGCATTCGCCGTGACGAGTCGATCGCGTACGGAACTCAGCGGTTCGTTGGTGTCGAGGTTGCGACGTCGCGGAGCATCGACCGTTTCCGCACGGAGTAATTCCAGCACATCATCGCCATCTACAATCGCGATGACTCGATCGCCGCAGCCGGCATCCTGCAACACTTGCTGGCATGCCTGCGCACAAGCCAGCGGATTCAGCCCGCCGCCGTTCGTGATCAGCCGACAACGACCACCGCTGCTCCAGTACGGAATCAACGAACGGACAACCTCAACAACATCGCGCGGCCAACCGGCACTCGGTTCGCGTGAGCGTTGCACTGCCAGCAACGACATCGACACCTCGGCCAAGAAATCGAGCGTCACGTAATCGAGGGCCGGCTCAGCCGCGAGCATCTCGGCTGCCGCTTCAATGCGATCACCCCAGAACCCATGAGCGTTTCCGATGCGGACTGAGCGTGGCATGGTGTGGTTCCGGCTCCCTCTCCCCCGCTTCGGGGGAGAGGGCCAATTCTGTTCGGCAAGTTTCTTGCGCAAGGGAGTGGATGTGTTATTTGAGCGAATCGTTTTTCGGGAGGATTCGCGATGTCAATCAAGGATGGAAGCCTCGATCCCAACAAATTGCAGGGGTTCAAGTATTTTGAACAGCACGACGGGATGCTGGAATGGTTGCGGACGGTGGGAACTAGACGCGATTGGGCGGGCAATCGCGAGTTGTATTTTGACCAATACGCGACGTTGATGATTTTGTATTTCTTCAATCCGACGGTCACGACGCTGCGCGGGCTGCGGCAGTTCACCACGCTGCGGGCATCGTGCGTGATGTGACTCTCAAGCGGCTGGGTACCCAGAAGCACAATGCTCTGTTGAAACAGCCGTTGCGAGTCGTGCAGGTCCAAGGATCTCAGCCGAATCACGTGTGGGTGCTGGCGACGAACGCGCTGGACCTGCCGGCCGAATGGGTCGCGCTGGCCTATCATCACCGCTGGCTGAAATGCGTGCTGGACTGCCGCCACCTGCTGACCGAAAGCCCGGCCGGCGTAATGCTGCAAGTCTATTGCGCGATCATCGCCGCCCTGCTGATCGGCCTGTGGACCGGAACCAAGCCCAACAATCGGACGTACAAAATGCTCTGCCATTACTTCAACGGCTGCGCCACGGCCGAAGAACTCGAACGCCATCTCCGACAACCCCAAGAAAAAACCACCGGACCACCAAGCAACTCCTGAGCCGAACAGAATTGCCGTCAGGTGCAGGTTCACGAACGCAAGCTGCGAAGCTGGAATGACACGCCGTTTGCCGGGAAGCCGGTGCTGGTCGTGATGCAGTCCCCGCGAGTCCGCTGCCTGAACTGTGGAGCGAAGACGCGCATCAGCCAAAGTCCGCTCGCGGACAGAAACGCTACACGAAGAACTTTGAGTCGCATGTCTGCGGCTGGCTGTCGCGGGTGACGATTCAAGACGTTGTTGAGGCATGTGATCTGTCGTAGGACACCGTTGCGGAGATTGATCAGCGGCGACGGCAACGGCTGGGCCGCCCGGAGCTTCAGAACTTGAAGCAACTGGCGATTGATGAAGTGCATGTCGGCAAGTTGCATCGGTTTCTCACACTGGCCTATGACCTGGACAGCGGCGCGATCGTGCTTGTCTCCAAAGGCCGCGGCCAGAAAGCGTTGACGGCCTTCTTTTCCCGGCTGAAACGTGCCGGCGTGTTTATTCAAGCGGTCGCCACGTCGCGGCCGTGCTGAAACATCTCTGGCCGGCACAATTGGTCTTCGACCGCTTCCACGTCACGAAGCTGATAAACGAGAAGCTGGCCACGCTGCGACGCGAGATGTACCGCGAACTCTAAGTCGTACAGCAACGCGATATGCTCAGGGGCGTGCGCTGGCTGCTCGTCAAGAATCCGGAGAACTCGAAGCAGGCGGCTCGTGTCGATGACGCTCACGCTTGGCCGAGGCGCTGAAGCTGAATGAACCTTTGGCTCAGGCGTACTATACTCAAGGACGAGCTGCGTCAGTTTTGGCAGCAAGATTCCAAGTCCGCTGCGGCAAACTTCCTCGACGGCTGGTGCCAACGCGCCGAAGGCACCGGTATCCGTGTCCTCCGCACCATGAGCCACACGCTGCGCGGACATCGCGTCGGCTTGCTGAACTCGTACGACCAGCTGATCTCCACCAGCCCGCTGGAAGGCACAAACAACAAGATCGGCCTCCTCCAACGCCGTGCCTACGGCTACCGTCGCTACGATCACTTCAAACTCCGGCTACTCACTCTTCACCACACCAAATTCCCCTCGCGAGTTGAACCACAATATCACCAGCCCCCAAAACTCCCGATGAACCCTTAATTCAAACATCAGACCCCAAGAGTCCCCTTGAACCCCAATACTGCTGTCTCACGCCAATTCCTTGACTCTCTTGGCGTTCGGGCAGAAAATGAAGGCGTGAATCCTCCAACTTCCCGGCGGCGAAGGCTGAAAAATGTCGGACGATATCCTCAATAAGCTGATCAACGGTGGTGCCGTTTCAAAAGAGCAAGTCCAAGAAGCTAGACATCTTGCAGGCAGTCTAGGAATTCGGGTGGAGGAAGCGTTAGTAAAGTTGGGATACGTTGATGCCAATGAAATAAGCAACCTTCAGGCATCAAAATTCGGCTTTGAGACAGTCAATCTTAGCGGATACGAAATTCCTCCGACTGTCGTTGAGATGGTACCGGAATCAGTTGCCCGCGAGAACGTAGTAATTCCACTTGGCCTAGAAGGGGACTCTCTCATAATTGCAATTAACGATCCAATGAAGTTTGAAGTCATCGACAAGCTTCGTTTTATCCTAAATCGAGAGATAAAAGTAAAAGTTGCTTCAAACGAGGCAATTCTGGCGGCCATCAATAGGCATTACGGGCAAAGCGAAACTGAGTCAGTGGACTCAATGCTCTCTGAATTCACCGAAACCGCGATCGACATTACCCAAACGGAACTTAAGGAGGCCGAGACGGCCACCGGAGATGACGAGAATGCACCAATCGTTAGGCTTGTAAACCTAATCATATCCGAAGCCGTCAATATGCGAGCCAGTGATATTCATATTGAACCATTCGAGAACCGCGTCCGAATCCGTTACCGGATCGACGGTGTCTTAGTGGAACGCGACAGCCCACCAAGGCGACTTCTCGCCGCCTTGGTATCGCGGCTCAAGATCATGGCCAATATGGATATTGCAGAAAAAAGACGATGTCAGGACGGCCGCATAAAGACTCGCGCTAACGGCAAAGAATTCGATTTGCGGGTCAGCATCTTACCATCCGTGCATGGACAAGCCGTCGTCATGCGCATCCTTGACCGCGACAGTATTAAAGTCGGGATTCGCAATCTTGGCTTCAGCGAAGAGAACTACCGTAAATTCCAGAATATCATTCGTCGTCCCAACGGGATTTTCTTGGTCACGGGCCCGACGGGCAGTGGAAAGACCACCACACTTTATAGTGCTCTTGGAGAGCTAAATCGACCGGATCGAAAACTAATCACAGCCGAGGATCCTGTCGAGTATTTGCTTCCAGGAATCAACCAGGTCGAAGTGAAATCGAGCATCGGGCTAACATTCGCATCCATAATTCGCGCAATGTTGCGACAAGCACCAAACGTCATCCTCGTCGGGGAGATTCGGGACGCCGAGACAGCAGAGATGGCGATCCAAGCATCACTAACAGGACACTTGGTATTTAGTACGCTGCACACGAACGATGCGCCCGGCTCTGTTACTCGGCTCATCGACATGGGGGTTCAGCCTTTTCTGGTTGCTTCTAGCGTAATGGCGGTAATGGCCCAGAGGCTAGCGAGGGTCGCCTGCCCTAAATGCCGCGAACCGATCGCGCCCGATCCGGCCGAACTTGCCAACTTTAGCATTACGACAGAACAAGCTTCGGCGGCAACTTTCATGCGCGGGCGCGGATGCAGCCACTGCCAGCACACGGGATACCGAGGACGTGTCGCCGTTTTTGAATTAATGACGATGAACTCCAAACTCCGTGAAATGACTTTTAACCGAGAGCCGGCCCAAAACATCCGCCGTCAAGCTCGCCTAATGGGAATGAAGTCATTAGCTGAAGATGCAACCGACAAGGCCCTCAAGGGCATCACAACACTCTTAGAGGTCGCGCGACTTCAGAAAGCCGTCGACTAGATCAGCTAACGCGCTCGCTACAAATTGGGTTGCCCTCGGGACGCCCCGTTCTAAAAAGTTAAAAGACCTTTTTCTAGACATTGGCTATCACCATGGCGTCAATTCAGATCGACAAACTACTCGAAACAGTCGTCAAGGAAAAAGTAAGCGACCTTCACATCTCTTGTGGACAACCTCCGGTCTGTCGTGTCGGCGGACATATGGTCCGCCTAGAAACCAAGGTATTGGAACCCGAGGACACTGTCTCGTTAATGAAAAGCATTACTCCCGAACGCAACCAGCAAGAGCTGCAAGAAGTAGGCACAACGGACTTTGGATTTGCCTTCGGCACAAAAGCTCGATTTCGGGTGTCTGTCTTCAAACAAAAAGGCAAGATCTCTATGGTCTTGCGCCGGATTCCAACTGATTTTCTTACGTTTGAACAACTTGGACTGCCTCCGGTCATTGTCGATTTGATTCAAAGGCCAAGAGGGCTCTTTTTGGTAACAGGGCCGACCGGGAGCGGAAAAACAACTAGCCTAGCAAGCATGATTAACTGGCTCAACGAGAACTGCGATCATCACATCATTACACTTGAGGATCCGATTGAGTATTACCACGACCACAAAAAAAGCACCATCAATCAGCGAGAAATTGGCGTGGATTGCCCAAGTTTTGCTGAAGCTCTGAGGAGAGCACTTCGGCAAGATCCGGACTGCATCCTCGTCGGGGAATTGCGCGACCTGGAAACGATCGAATCTGCGATCACTGCGGCTGAAACAGGGCATGTTGTATTTGGTACTCTACATACCACAGGTGCCCAGGGGACAGTCGACCGAATTATCGACGTGTTTCCAACAAACCAGCAGGAGCAAATCCGAACGCAGCTTTCTACCTCAATCATCGCAGTGCTGAGCCAACAACTGCTTTCCCGAAAACCGAAGGGCATGGTGGCCGCTTACGAGTTTATGGTAGTAACATCAGCAATTGCCAATTTGATCCGAGAAGGAAAGACCTTTCGAATCAACTCGGCGCTACAGACTGGACGCAAGTATGGAATGCAATTGATGGACGATGCCCTTTTCAATCTTTGGAAAAACCAGTTATGCGAGGAGCGTGACGTAATCGCCAAAGCCAACAATCCAGATGATCTTCGAGACAAGATCGCGAAGGCCAAGAAGGGAATCCTTGAGGACGAAGGCTCCGACGGGGAAGACGATGAATAGTCGCTCCATTTATTGATGGGTCGGCAGTTTGCTGATGTCTTTGACGATTTAAGAGGGAGGGGAATTAATCGATGGCATCTCGCCGCTTAGGACAAATATTGGTTGATCTTGGACATATTTCCGAGGACCAACTCTGGGATATTTTAGAGGAGCAAAAGAAAAGCCCAGGAGAGATTATTGGCCGAGTCGCACTCCGGTTAGGAGTGGTGAGCGAGACGCAAATCACCGAAGCGCTTGCCGAACAATGGGGCATGGCAGTCGTCAATTTGAAAGAGACTAACATTCCACCAAAAGTACTTGAACTGGTTCCGCAGACGATGGCAGAGATCTACAAGATCATGCCAATTTCTTTGAAGAATGATGTGCTCACAGTCGCAATGGCTGACCCACAAAACGTCGGTGCCTTAGATGATCTAAGGAACTTCCTCGGTTACGACGTGAGAGGGGCGGTTTCCAACCATCAGGACGTCGAAGAGGCGATCAGCCGGCACTACGCCGACAAGGAAGACAGTATTGAAGACGTGATTGGAAAGATGGAAGAAGAGATGCCTGAGGAGAAAGGCAAACAAGGCGCTTATGATATTGGCTCCGAAGATGAACTTGTGAATTCGGCACCGATTCGCAAATTGCTCAACATGGTTCTGCTACTCGCGATTCGCGATCAGGCAAGCGATATTCACTTTGAACCATTTGAGGATGAATTCAAAATCCGGGTAAAGGCTGACGGTGTCTTGTATGAGATGGTTCCCCCGCCGCGACACCTAGCGAATGCCATTGTGACTCGGATCAAAGTCATGGCAAATCTGGACATCGCTGAAAGGCGACTTCCCCAGGACGGTCGAATTGAATTGAACGTAGGTGGTAATTCAGTAGATCTGCGTGTCAGCGTCCTACCGACGATGTTCGGCGAATCGGTCGTCATGCGGATCCTTGATCGAACAGTCGTACAATTGGATTTGAATAAGATCGGATTGGATGCAAAGACCCTCTCGCGCTTTCGGCAGTGCTTGCATACACCAAACGGGATTGTCTTGGTCACTGGACCAACGGGTAGCGGCAAGACAACGACGTTGTACTCTGCCCTCAACGAACTCAACGACATCGAGACGAAGATCATTACCACCGAAGACCCTGTTGAGTACGAAATCGAGGGTCTAATCCAGGTGCCTGTGAATCACGATATCGATGTCACATTCGCGAATGTTCTGCGTGCGATTTTGCGGCACGATCCGGACATCATTTTGGTCGGAGAGATTCGAGACTACGAGACTGCGGAGACTGCGATCCAGAGTGCGTTGACCGGGCACTTAGTGTTCAGCACGCTTCACACCAACGATGCACCATCGACGATCACGCGACTTCGTGACATGGGCATCGCGCCGTTTATGATCACGGCGACCGTCGAATCTATCTTGGCTCAACGATTGGTTCGTCGCATTTGCAGTGAGTGTCGTACAGAGTTTGAACCGAGTGACGAATTGTTGATGGAGCTTCAACTGCCGATCGCCCAGGCGAGACAATATCGATTTTACTACGGCAAAGGTTGTGCTCGCTGTAACAACAGCGGATACAAGGGGCGATGCGGCCTTTACGAACTATTGAACGTCACCGACGACATTCGTGACATGATCGCCTCCAACGCTTCCACCGACGAGATTCGAAATGTGGCTCGTGGCCAAGGGATGACGACTCTTCGCGAAGCGGGTTTGAAATTGATATTCGATGGAGTAACGACAATCGACGAAGTCGTTCGCGAGACGGTCATGGAAGACATCGATTAGACTTTGACGGAAACGCCTCCATTGGCGCGAACGTGACTTACTTCGGGTTTCTCAAGACAAGTATGAGGTCTGCCATGCCGGTATATCAGTACGAAGCAATGGACAACACCGGAACCGAGGTTAAGGACTCCATCGAAGCGGGGTCAGAGGCCGAAGCTCAACAGAAGATCAAAGAACAGGGCTTTTTTGTTACCAAGATTTCCGAAAAGGGACGAGGAGGAAAGAAAAAAGACGGCGACAAAAAGAAGAAGCCAACGGCTGGTCCGAGAAAGAAGAAGGGGTTTTCGTTTGGCAAGGTCAAGGCTAAGCATCTTTGTGCTTTTACTCGCCAGCTTTCGACGTTGCAGGATGCCGGATTGCCGATTTTGCGAAGCCTGAAGATTCTCGAAGGCCAATCAAAGCCCGGCCCCTTGAAGAACTCGTTGATTGGCGTCATCGAAGATATTGAGTCTGGAAACACATTGTCCGAAGCGATGTCAAAACAGCCGAAGGCATTTGACGGTCTGTACGTCAACATGGTGAAAGCGGGGGAGGCGGGCGGAGCGTTGGAAGTCATCTTGCAGCGTTTGGCCGAGTTCAAGGAGCGATCGCAAAGCCTGAAGCGAAAGGTCCAAGGAGCAATGATCTATCCCTGTGCGGTCATTTTTGTAGCGACTGCGATCGTGGGCTTCATCATGTACTACATCATCCCGAAGTTTAAGCAGATCTTCCTGGGGTTCGGAACGGAGTTGCCGGGCATCACCGTAATGTTGATCACGATGAGCGATATTGTCGTGAGGTATTTTTATCTGTTTCCGGCGATCCCCATCGGGCTGTGGTTGATTTTGAAGATCATCCGGAAAAACAAGACGGGTGTGTATGTGATTGATTGGCTCGTTTTGAAGATTCCCTTGATGGGACAGATTCTGAGCAAGTCGATTGTCGCGCGAACCATGCGGACGCTGGGAACGCTGGTGGCGTCTGGCGTTCCGATTCTCGAAGGATTGACGATCGCTCGTGACACGGCGGGGAACGAGGTGTTTCGCAAGGCGTTTGACAACGTCTATGCGGCGATCCGCGAGGGTGAATCCATCGCGACTCCGTTGCGAGAAGCGAGGATTGTGGACGACCTCGTCGTCAACATGATCGACGTTGGCGAAGAGACCGGAGCGTTAGACAACATGATGTATAAAATCGCGGACGTTTACGACGA
>SXKJ01000326.1 GCA_005778115.1 Planctomyces sp.
CAGCCCCCCGTTGCATTTGCAGTAAAACCGGGGGGCTGACGCCGCCCCGCTCGCCTGTCTCATTCGTGGACGAATCGGGCCAGAGGAATGAATTCATGACTGACACGCTGTTTTCGGTGGCCGACAAAGTCACGCTGGTCTCCGGGGGGAGTCGCGGTATTGGCAAAGCGCTGGCGGCTGGATTCGCCGCGCGGGGCGCGAAGGTTGTCATCACCGGTCGCGAGTCCAGCACGCTTGCTGCGGCCGCCGCTGAGATTGGTTTGGCGTCCAATCCGGTGACGCCCATCGTGTGTGACGCCGCGAAGAAAGAGGACATTGAACGTTGCGTTCGCGAAGTGACCGACCAGTTCGGTCGCATCGACGTGCTGCTGAACGTTGCCGGGGTCAACAAGCGCAAGCCGGCGGAGACCTACACCGCTGAGGAGTTCGACTTCATCATCGACATCAATCTGCGAGGCGCGTTCTGGATGGCGGTCGAGACTGGCAAGGTGATGCTCGCGCAGAAGTCCGGTTCGCAGATTCACATCGACTCGTTGAATACGTTTTCGCCATTGAAGAACGTGACGCCGTATGCGATGACGAAGTTCGGCATCTCGGCCATGTCGCGCGGCTTGGCGACCGAATGGGGACCGCGTGGCGTGCGAGTCAATGCGCTGGCACCCGGCTTTGTCCTGACCGATCTGACTCGCAAGCTGTGGTCTGATCCGACGATGCTCGCCTGGGGTCTTGCAAATACGCCCGTTGGCCGACTCGGTGAAGTGGAAGACATGGTCGGAGCCGCGATCTTTCTGGCTTCCGATGCTTCCGCGTTTATGACCGGACAAGTTGTCCGAGTTGATGGCGGTTTCTCTGCCGGGATGGCGTGGCCAATTCCTGGTTAGATCAGGCGAGCGGGGTGGCGTCAGCCCCCCGGTCTCTCGCGCACGAACTCATAGAACCGTGGGGCTAACGCCGCCCCGCTCGCCAAGTCGTTTTACTGATCGCCGCGTCGAGGAGGCTTGTTCCCCTTCGCCTTGCTCGGCTTGATCTCTTCGGCGGGCGGAGCCGGGCGTGGCGGCAATTCGACTTCCGTTTCGTAGGGCACAGCCGGTTCGGGCGGCAGGTTGTTGGGAGTCGAGAACTCTTGAGCAGCCCAGCCGGGCTGAGCCACGAACTCTTCGGGTTCCGTCTCGACATTCGGATCGTCGATGGCGTGAGTCCGTGCCCAGGCATGACGCAGAGCATCGCAGTACGCTTCCGGTGTCCAATCGCTTTCGCTGAGCCACACCGAGTCATACAGCAGCAGCGTTCCTTTGTGGAAATGCAGCGCGACGATGGCTTTGTTGTAGTCGGTCAAACTGCGGTAGTACGCGACTTCGGCTTCGGCTTGGCTGGCGAGCGCCCGCAGCAACACGTCGAATGTTTTCGTGCCGGCCTCAACTTCCGCTCGGAAGAGTTCCACACGCTGCTTCGCGGCCAGATACCGATTGAAGTTCGACCGCGCGGTCGTGTACTGCACCGCGAGGTTTTGAAAGTCCTGAGCCACTTCGTGGCTGATGTCGATTTCTTGAGCTTGCAGGATGTCGCGCGATTTCACCAATCGCAATTCGATATTACGGACCTGAGCATGAGCGGCTCGAAAGCCTAACGGCATCTGAAATTCAAAGCCCAAGTTCCAACCGGTGTAGTTACCGTTCGTCATCGAGCCATAGAGGCTGCTGTGTTGATTCGGTGAGTTGTAGTGCCCCAGCAAATCGTTCCCCAAGCCGTTGACTTGATAGCCGGAGACGAAGTCCAGTCGCGGATTTGTCAGGCTTTTCGCCGCGATCAACTGCAATTCAAGACTCTTGATATTCCACTTCTGACGTCGCAGTTCCACGCGTTGCGTGAGTGCCTCGGTGAGTGACGTTTCCCAACTTGGCGAGAAGGCTGCGGTCGTTGGCTCGTCACTGGGGCGCATCATGCGACCATCATTGACGGACAGGCCGAGGATGCGCCGCAGAGTAATTTCCGCGGTGTAGACATTGGAGAGGGAGGTCTCCGTGAGCGAACGGCTTTGAAAGTAGAAATCTCGCGCCTGGGCCTCATCCGACGGCTTGAAGCCGGGCTTGCCACCCGCTTGAAGAATGCGATGGGCCTCGCGCCAGGATTGCAAAGCGCTGTTTCGATTCGTGACGGCCGTGTCGTACTCGCGATAACGAACGTAGAGCTCCCAATAGAGATCCTCGACGTCCTTGAGCATCGTCAGGACGCCCAACTCAAAATCCGCCAGCGTGATGTCTTGATTGATGCGAGCAATCACGACGCCCTGATTGACGCCGCTCAACCCGCCGAAGCTTTGAGCGATCGGGCCCGCGATACGCGTGAATTCGGCACCAGCGCCTTGCCACAACGGTTGCCGATAGACTGCCGAAACGTTCCCCTCGTAGCCAGACGGAAACACTCTCTGAGCGGAGAGGTTCGTCCCCACATAGTCCACGGCATGATTCAGCGTCAGCGACGCGCCATAGCCAAATTGCTTGGAAAGTTCAGAGCTGAAGTTTCCCGTCTCTCGGCTTTGCTCGGTCACCGCTTTCGCGAGGGTGGGGTCGCCAGCGTTCGTATTCGCATTGAGCGGATTCTCGTCTCGTCCCCACAACATCCTCGTTGTGAAATTTGCGTCAAATGCCGCGAGAGCACTGGCGATGCCACGGCCACCAAAGAGCACGCCAGTCTCCTGAATCGCCGGGTCGTAAACCGATCGAGAATTGTCACCGGCCGAAAGAATCGCTGACGGCACGCCAAAGTTGGAACGCGCGCGAATGATGCTGTTGTTCTGGATTGCCAGTTGAATCGCTTCGCTCAGCGAGAGATTCCAGATGTCTTCTTTCTCTCGGTCCAACACGGTGCGTGGGCGTTTGGCAAAAGCCACTTCCGTTGCAGTCTGCGAGTCAACGGCGGGATAGTCGATCGTCGTCGCGGCAGCCTTGTAGTAGCTCAGTTCTTTGTCGCCGCCGAGATACTTCAACTCCGGATCACTGGCGCAGCCCAATAGCCATGACCCTAAGAAAAAGCTGATCGAGAGGCATTGCAGCCGTCGCCTCGTCGCTTTGTTGATCGAGCGGAGTCGCTTTGTCTCGGTTTTGGAGAATGACATGCCGGCCACCTTGTTCGAGAAAGCTCTCGGGGGACGACACCGGCGCAGTCCGGCGCTACGACCCTTACAAGTGGTATCGGCGACTCAATCGGCAAACTTTGGCTAGATTGCCGTTCCGCCACCGACGTTGTGTCGGTGGTTCACGCGCGTCTGCACGACTCACAGGTCAGAAGATTCAGGAGCACCCTAAGAACGTAGACGAGAAGCACAGCAACCACCGGGGCGAGCCCGGTGGCGTGATCTCACGGCAACAAGCATCAGCCAAATGAGTTGTTGTGGCGCAATCGGCAGAAACTGCGTGACGAACCGCTCGCCGTCAAAGTTTGCCAAGATCGTGAGTCGGGGACTCATCGGCGGAAATTGCCGGAGTCGATACCTCCTTGGTGAGGCAGTGGCTGGGTCACGTCCGTTGGATGCGGAACGATTCGCACGGAACGTCGCGACCAAGACCTGTCCCGTCCGCTCGCCTCCACCAACATTGAGGTTTCATCATGTCGTTTGATTCGGAGCCGACAGAACCGGGAGCCAGCGAAGCCCCGTTGAACCGTTTTTCAAATTTCCGGTATCATCCCGCCCATGCTCCCAACGGTGACGACGCCGAGCGGACGGGGCAGCCCGAAAAAGATGATGCCCGTTCCGCCCGTCGCCGCCGCCAAAACTCTTCACCAGCCACTCCGGCAAGGAGGAACGACATGGAAGTCCGAGGCCCTGGTTTTGTGTCGAACGCCACTCCCATCCAAGGAGCGCGCCCCGCGACCGGCCCCACCGCCGCCGCGAGCAAGCCACCGCTGGAAGTGCCGCAAGACGAAGTCGAACTCTCCGCCGCCGGCCAGTTGATGGGCAAGCTCACCGAGGGGACCGATGCCTCGCTGCGAGCCGAACGTCTGGCCCGAATCAAGGGCGAGATCGATGCCGGCACCTACGACACCGACGCCAAGCTGGAAGCCGCGCTCATGAAAATGTTTCAGAGCAACGGCATCGACTTGGAAGCGTAAGTCGTAATCGACACACTCCGAGCGTTTGAGAAAAAGACTCTCAGGCGAGCGGGGGGGCGTTAGCCCCCCGGTGGTCACGATTGCCGCTGAAGACCGGGGGGCTGACGCCACCCCGCTCGCCATTTTTTGTGTGACCACTCTGAGGTGTGTTGTGGGTGAACTGACTCCTCTCGAAAAGTTTCGCGAGTTCCTGCTGACGAAGGGCGAGCGACTGACTCGCGAGCGGTCGATCATCGTCGAAGAGGTCTTCGCCAAACACGAGCACTTCGACGCGGAAGACCTGATTGCGCGAGTTGCCCGCGACAAGACCGGCCGGCGGGTCAGCCGAGCCACCGTATATCGAGCGCTCAAACTGCTGGAAGACGCCGGTCTGCTGCGCAAAGTCGCGCGACCCAACGGCAGCGAAGTCTACGAGCATGACTACGGTTACCCACAGCACGACCATTTGATCTGTGCGAAATGCGGTGAGCTGATTGAGTTCACCAACGAGGCGATCTCCGCAATCGTAGACAAGATCTGTACTCAGCACGGCTTCAACAAAAGCGGACATCGGTTGGAGGTCTACGGCATCTGTGCCAAGTGCAACGCTCCGCCGGATCGTCGGCATCGCAAGTTAGATTTGGTGTGAGTCACATCGGCAGGCACAGTACGCATTTTAGAAACCCGAAGCGTCAGTGAGGTCGAACGCCTCAGAGTGTCACAATTTCGTGAGCGCCTACCCTCGCTGACGCTCTTTGAAGTTGCACAGTTCGGCAGTCGCGAAGCGACGACAGTGGATAGCCGTGGGCGTCAGCCCACGGAATCAGGGTCTATGACTGCGTTGAGCCGCGAAGCGGCGGCAGATTCGATACGTTGCTGAATCTGCCGCGGCTTCGCGGTTCGGTGCGAACGAAGATGATCTGAATCCTTGGGCTGGCGCCCAAGGCTATCTGCTTACGCTGCTTCGCAGCTCGAAATGCACAACTTCAAAACGGACGCTTCGGGTTACATCATGTCGCGTCTCAACCATTCCGAACCGACCGGCGCTCCAGAGTCCGTCCGCCGCGCCGTGCAGCGTGATTACGAACGCTTCGCCGCCTCTGGATTGCCGACACCGCTCGAACAATATTTGCTCGATGAATACGACCTCGACGTGACGGCCGAGTATGCCGGAGTCACGCTCAAGAATCCGTGGGGAAAAGCGTCGGGGCAGTTGTCGATGACTGCTCGGCAGGTCGAAGAAGACGTGGCCGCTGGTCTCGGCTTCGTTGTGCTCAAGACCGTCATCGCACAGGACGAGCATGGCGGTCAGTCGATGGCGGCGTGGGCGATCCCCGAAGCTCGCATGGTGGCCGAGCCAATCGTCGGGCAGTCAGGC
This sequence comes from Planctomyces sp., assembly GCA_005778115.1. Lineage (GTDB taxonomy): Bacteria > Planctomycetota > Planctomycetia > Planctomycetales > Planctomycetaceae > SXKJ01. Next base: position 5,468 of record SXKJ01000326.1, read on the forward strand.
GAGCCAGGTTGGACGATCACATGGAAAGGGCGCGGCTGGTGGCAGTCGTTGGAGGCGTATTTGCAGTTGATCCGCGACGCGAGAAAATTGGGGGACGGCACCGGCACGCTGATTGTCCCCTCGTCCAAATATCACCTGCCATCACCGAGCGAACCCGACTGGCGGTACGGCGAATACGAATTCACGACGCGGCATTTGCTGGAAGCGTGGCAGCCGAGCGGGACACCCATGCCGCTCGAAAAGGATTTCAGTCCGACGCTGGCCGGGAGCGATCGGTCGGCCGTGCAAACAAAGATTCTCGAATGGCTGCGAGTCGTTCCCAAGCTGATGCGTGAGTCCGCTCAAGCCAGCGGGATCGGCGAGCTGCGTGTCGGAATGAAGATGTTCAACGCTCTGTTCGACGACGACTTTCAGATCGAAATGCTAAAAGCGATTCACAACTCCGGAGCCGATCGGCCGGACTTCTTCGTCTACGCCAACCGACTGTTCGATCCGCAGCGTGAGTTCGACGGCCAGCGCGGCGTCGCCTTCGGAGGACCGGACCTCAGCGATCGCAACCTGCGAGTGCTCGACCGGTGGCTGGCACTGCGAGCCGGTGCGTCCACGCTACCGTGGTCGGCGACCGGCAACATCACGACGGGGCGGATGGCGGTCGAGTATCTCCTGCGCGGCGCGACGAGCTTTCAACTACACACGTTCTTTCAACTCCCTGCCGATCAATACGCGATGAAGATCGGCAACCGAACTCAACGCGCGCTCCACGAACTGCACTTTCATCCCCAAACCGGCTTCATCGTCTGGCTGCATCACCTGGCCCAAGAGCAGGGACTGACCGGGCGACCGATTCGGTTACTGGAAGTCGCCAATAACCCGAAGACGCGATGATCCTTTACGTCACCGACCTTGTGTCATTGGTATCTACACAACTCGAAATGTCCGGCAGTTTCACCACCTCTGCGCTCTTCGCTTCTCTGCGGTAAAAGTGACGGACACTTCCTTGTTTACCGCAGAGAAGCGAAGAGCGCAGAGGTAAGGCGGAAACGTCTTCA
>SXKJ01000327.1 GCA_005778115.1 Planctomyces sp.
ATGCTCTCGAAGGCGGCCTTCAACGCGCTCCTCAAGACACTGGAAGAGCCGCCTCCCAACGTTAAGTTCGTGTTCTGCACCACCGAGCCGACTAAGGTTCCTGACACCATTTTGTCGCGCTGTCAGCGGTTTGATTTCGGCACGATCGCGCTGCAACAGATCATCGAGCGGCTGGCTGACATCGCGAAGTCGGAGAACATGGAAGTCGAACCGGCCGCGTTGGAATTGGTCGCTCGCCGAGCGGCCGGTTCGATGCGCGATAGCCAGTCGCTGTTCGACCAATTGCTGGCGAGCGCCGATAAGCGGATCACGGCGACCGAAGTGAATCGCCTGCTCGGCACTGCCAGCGACGAGCGGCTCATGGAGCTATTTGCTTCGATCATCGCCCGGCAACGAAATCAGACGCTCGCCCTCTTCAGCCATGCCCTGGCCGAAGGGGCTCAACTGGGCGAACTGACCGATCAGATTCTGAACTACCTGCGCGATCTAATGGTGCTCGCCGCCGATGCGACCAACGTTCCGATGATCAGCGTCTCGGAATCGAATCGCGAGCCGTTGGGGAAACAGGCTCGGACTTGGGGGCTCAACACGATCGTTGCCGCGCTGCAAATCGTTTCCGAGGCGAAGCTCAAAATGCAGCGAGCGACCTTCGGACGGGCGCTGGTTGAACTCGCACTGATTCGGCTGACGCTGCTCGAACAACTGCAATCGCTCGACGCGCTGCTGACCGAGCTGGCTTCCCCGTCGGCCAATCGCCCGCTGTCGGCCGCTCAAGCTCCGGCCACTGAGCCAGAAAAAAAAAAGCCTGAGCCCGTGAGTGCTCCTAGCAGCGGCCCGGCGTCGGCTGCCGCCGAAGTCAGTCCGACGTCCCAAGACGAAACTAACCCGACGCGTGAGCCAGGGCGAACGCTCCAGGACGTTCCCGATTCCCAGCCTTCAGAAGCGTTCGCCCTCGCCGACGCTTCGGGTTTGTCGGACGAGCCGCCTCCGCCCCCCGATGAACCTGCTCCAGAGCCAGCCGCAGCACCTCCGGCACCGGTTTTGAAGCCGTCAAGCGGGGACTTTCAGGCCGGATCAGAATCCGCCTTTTGGACGCAAGTCCTTTCCGAAGTTGGCGATGATGTGGGTAATGCTCTGCGGAAGGCTAGCCGCCTGGCAATTCGCGGGCCAAACCGCCTGGAAGTTGAGTTTCCTAAGAGCTACCTTTTCGCCAAGTCGCTGGCCGAGCAACCGGACGCTCGCCAACGGCTCGATTCTGTGGTCGCTCGGCTGGCTGGAAGGCCGGTCCAAGTGGTCTTCGGGGTCTCCGACGAACCGGCCGCCAATGGGGAATCCGTTCAGGCTCCCAAAGGGGCTCGCCGAATGGATACCTCGACCGACGGCGACCCCTATGTCGAGAAGGCGATTGAACTGTTCAACGCCAAAGTCATGAAAAAGGAAAGCTTGGCCCGACCATCGGGCCAGGAAACGTAGGTCAGGCTTTCCAGCCTGACCCGCGTTGCGAACGAAACTCTCGCAGCAAGGGTCAGCCTGGGAAGGCCGACCTACGGAATGCCATGTTCAAAGGACTTGCCAATCTCGCCCAGATCATGAAACAGGCCCAAGAGGCTCAGTCCAAAATGGGCGAGCTCAAAGAGAAGCTCGGCCGGCTGACGGTTTCCGGAGCGGCGGGTGGTGGCTTGGTCACAGTCGAGATGAACGGCCACCAGGAAGTGCTCGGCTGCCGGATCGACGAGTCGCTGCTGCGGCCCGCCGATCGCGAAATGCTGGAAGACTTGGTCGTTGCTGCGACCAACGAGGCTCTGCGGAAGGTGAAGGAAGCCGCCGCCGGCGAGTTCTCGCAATTGGCGGGAGGCATGGATCTCGGCGCGATGAAAGACATGCTCGGCGGGGTGGGTGGATAATGGGCAAGCAGATGTTTGAACCTGAGAAGCATCCTTTCGGGCCGGCAGTCGGCCGATTGGTCGATCAGTTCGCGCGCTTGCCTGGGATCGGCCGGAAGTCGGCGGAGCGGCTTGCTCAGCACGTCTTGATGACCGACGAACACGAGGCCCTCGAACTGGCCGACTCAATCCGAGCGGTCAAGACGCGGGTTCGCCCGTGTCGCGAGTGCTTCAATCTCACCGAGAGCGAACTCTGCAACATCTGCCGTGACACGCGCCGCGATCATCAGGTGCTCTGCATCGTCGAACAACCGCGTGACGTGCTGGTCATCGAAGGCTCGCACGCTTTCGATGGCTGCTATCACGTTCTGCAAGGCCGCCTTTCTCCGCTGGAGGGGATTGGACCGGAGCAACTCACGATCGATGCGCTCGTCCGGCGCATCCGCCGTGGCGGTGTGACGGAATTGGTCATGGCCACAAATCCGACTCTTGAGGGTGATGGCACCGCGTTGTTTATTAGCAACGTCCTTGCCAACGATTCGGTGAAGATCACGCGACTCGCTCGCGGGATTGCCACCGGGAGCGTGCTAGAGTTTGCGAACAAAGAAATGCTGGCCGACGCCATGCGCGGCCGGCAAAGTTTTTAGTTTTGAGATTTCAGATTTGAAATTTCAAATTGATCGGTTCGAGTCCCTGTCATGCACATGAACTTCTCACAACAGATGCGGATGAGCCAGCAGATGAAGCTGGCACCGCGGATGATCCAGTCGATGGAGATTCTGCAGCTTCCGTTGATGGAGTTGCAGGAGCGCATCGACCAGGAATTGATCGAGAATCCGACACTCCTGGCCGAGCACGACTTGGGCAACGAATCGGACACCGAACGCAACCTGGAGATCGCCAAGGCTAAAGAGGACGCGACCGAGACGCCGGTCGAGGCTCGCGAGCTGAAAGTCGAAGACAACGGCAACAACGAGGCAGACTTCGAGCGTCTCCTCGAAATGCACGAGAACTGGAACGACGACAGCTTCAATTCGGATTCGAGGCACTCCGCCAGCCGAGTCTCTGAAGATGGCGAGCGCCATCTCGATCAGATGGCCAGCCTCCAAGAAGATGAGCCGACTCTGATTGAGCACCTGCTCCAGCAATTCCATTTCTACGACATGTCACCGGAGTGGCGCGAATTTGGCGACTACTTGATCTACAACCTGGATGCGGACGGTCGCCTGCAAAGCTCGCTGCCGGAACTGGCTCAAGTCTTCGGTCATCAGATCACCAACGACGAAGCATTGCAGGTTTTGCAGCTCATTCAAAAACTCGAACCACCGGGCGTCGGTGCGCGCGACGTGCGCGAGTGCCTGCTGCTGCAAGTGACCGACACCATGCCGCTGCGAGACGTCGTGATCACAATCATCACGTCTCACTTTGAGGACTTGGCCGAAAACCGCCTGCCGGTCATCGAACGTAAGACGGGCTATTCGATCGACTTGATCAAGATGGCGCGCGAGGAAATGCGTGAGCATCTCGACCCGCACCCTGGCCGTCGCTTCCGGCATGTCCCGGTGCAGACAGTGACCCCCGATGTGTTTCTCGAACAGGACGATCACGGAAAGTACGTTTTGCGGCTCTCGAAAGAGACGCTGCCACAATTGCGGATCAGCCGCAAATACATCGACATGATCCGCAACGGCTGCGACGCGACGACCAAAGAATTCGTCAAACGGAAAATCGAATCGGCCAAGTGGTTGATCGAATCCATCGAGCAGCGCCACAACACGCTCAAGCGAGTCGCACAGGCGATCGTCGATCGGCAGACGGACTTCCTCGACAAAGGCCCGGAGTTCATCGCACCGCTGAAGATGCAGCAGGTCGCGGACGTGGTCGGCGTCCATGTGACGACCGTCTCGCGAGCCGTCGATGATAAGTGGATTCAAACCCCGCGCGGTCTGTTCCCGTTGAAACGCTTTTTCGGCGGAGGCACTAAGACCGACGACGGCGAAGACGACGTCGCCTGGGCTGTAGTGCGCATCAAGCTGCAAGAGGTCATCGACAAGGAAGATAAGGATGATCCGCTCAGCGACGACGCACTCGTCGAAGAGATGAAAAAGCTCGGCTACGTCCTCGCTCGCCGCACGGTCACGAAGTACCGCAAGAAGCTCAACATCCCGTCGTCACGCCAGCGGCGGCAGTACTAACTGCCCTAAAACCGACTGGCGCATTTTGGCAACGCCGTTTATCACTCGACGACGCCCGCTGCGGTGAATTGCGTTAGGTTCAGAACGAGTTCCTGGAACTGGGGCAATACCGCAGGTGGATCAGGCCGGCATCGCTGATCGGCGTGCGGGAACAGGTTGAGAACACCGAGGTTCTTCAGTCCCTGGAGTTGCTTCGCGACCATCCTCCGGCTCATTCACTCGGCTTGCAGGGAGCGGAGCAGGCGGTGGTGTATTTCTCGGCCGAGCAGTTCCAGCCTTGGAAGGTGCCGACGACTACAGCTTCTCACAGAATTCAGCAGCGTGCAGAGCTAACAGAGTTAGGCAGCGCGCCGCGGAACACGCCAACGTCAGCAGGAGATGTCTCCACCGAATTGATTGACAAGCCGCATTTTCATGGGCACTCTGCACCCACACAGGATTGATCAGCCGCCAGTGCCGGACCGAGTTAGGCCGCGCGCTGCTCAATTCACTGTTCGCGGAAAGGTCCTATGCGATCGGAAGTGGCCAAGTTTGTGTCGCAACTTGATGTCCTCATCGGTTTCGTTGAGGAACGTGTGGATGGTCCGTCGCTCGATGCGGCACTCGGTACGGAAGAAATGAAGACTCTGCTCAGTTCCTTCGAGGACCCTCGCTACCCAGCAATCAGCAGTCATTTTCGGCGACTCCAGAACAAGCAAGATCGCACATCGCTCGGCGGTCTCGTCAATTCCGAAGGCATCATTGAGGACTTTCTTCAGAAGGCTGAAGCCACTTTTACGTCGTCGAAACGTTACTTCAACACGTACCGGCTGCTGCTCAAAGCGATTCCCAAATATGTTGACCCTCCGATGGACTTTCTTTCCGAACATGTGATCCCGAAAGACAACGGCCTGAGTGACGCCAAGAAAGCCAAGGCCATCAAAGAACGAATAATGGAGCACTTTCGTTTCGTTTCAAAACCGCCGAGTTAGATTCAAAACCCCGATTGGCCGATTCGCAACGGCAAGCCCCTTGTCTTTATCGGTCAAGTTCCAATTGACGCACCAGAGCTGTTTCACGACACCAGTGCCTCCTTTGTGTTCTACGACCCATCGGACGGGAACTTTGCGACTGTGGCCCAATTCCACTGACGACAATTCCGCGAACAATCGGTTCAACCGGAGCCGCGGGCCGCGCGGTTTCTGAAATCAAAACTGGTTGGCCGCGGCCCGGTTAACCGTGTCGTTGGCCGATCAACCGCAAACCACAATGAACCACAAGTCAGCCTCGCGATCAATGCGCGGGTGGCACAGCTTGCTTCAAGCTGTGTGCGAAGCATTAGAAACCTGCGTGTGGCGTCTAACCCAAAGAACAGCGTCAGATCGCACAATCAGCGTCCACTCCGGGTTTCCTGTGCCTACGGCACCCAGCTTCTGCGAAGCTGGGCCACCCGCGGCGAGTCGCCAATCAAGGCGAGGGGTTCGAGGTCGTTGGGCACACGGAAGTTCTCCGAGAGCCGATGAGGGAGCATGCTCGCTTTGACAAACGGAGCTCTCCGATCGTTGACGTGCGCGAAGGGTCTGGCGAGTGGGTGCAGACCAATGAGCAGCTCGTGCTCGACGAGATGGACCTGCGATGGCTGGAGCGGCTGCGGACGATCGACTGGTGCTCGCCGTCGCGCGCGGGAAGGACATCGACCGGCCCCTGAGTCTGGCGAACGTCACCGACACCGGTGTCACGCCGCCATCTGAGTTCACGATCGAGTCAATGATTGAACATGAACTCCTTCGAGTTCAGCAGCGTCCAGAGCAAATCTTCAACGGCTTGCCGTTTGTCAGATTCTCCATCGAGGTACTTCGTGGATGCGGTGAGTTCATCGCTGCTCGGCAAGCGAGACAGTGAGCTGAGGTAAAGCTCTTCGACCAAGTCCTTCAGCGGCCGGCGTTCTTTCTCGGCGAAGAACTTGCCGATCTTGCCGTCGTTGCTGGCGAGCTTGTTTTCGATCTCTTCCGAGTTCGACAGCAACAGCACTTGAGCCAGCGTCGCACCGGGTGAGCGTTCGCACTCGCAAGCGGTGACTCGCTTCGGCCGGTCGAAGGCGTCGAGAAAGTACGAGCCGAAGTTCTCGTGCGGGAGGTCGACCGCTCGTGCGGAAGTTCCGACGCCGTTGAAGCGATCGCGGACGCCGATGGATTGGTTGACCGAATCGAGGAACACCTCGGCGATCATGCGGCGAGCGTAGAAGCGAGCGTAGTTTTGCCGGTCATGCTCGTTGTCCGGAGTTGGCTGCGAGGACAACTGATAGACCTGACTCGTCACCATTTGCCGGATCGCATGCTTGATGTCGAACTTGTGGGCGAGGAAATCCGCCGTGAGGAATTTCAACAGTTCGGGATTCGATGGCGGGTTCGTCTCACGCAGGTCATCGACTTCGTGAACGATGCCTCGGCCGAAGAAGTGGCCCCAAAGTCGGTTGACCAGCGTGCGGGCGAAGTAGGGGTTTTCGGGCTTCGCCATCCAATCGACCAGCGCGTGTCGCGGGTCTTGTTCTGAGGAGAATTCGGCGTAGTCGCCGTCGAGGAATTTGGGTTTGGGCGATTGCTTGGTCAGCGGGTTTTGATCGCCACGAGTCACGTTCGGAGCATTGAAATATGGAGGCGGCTCGCCGAACGACTTCTGGCCCAGCCGCGTGAAGAAGCCGGACAGGCCGTAGTAATCCTCTTGCGAGTACCGCTCATACGGGTGGTGATGGCACTTCGCACATTGCAGCCGCAGGCCGAGAAAGACCTGAGCCGTGTCGGCCGTCGATTGATGCAGCAGGTCGTCACGCATCTGCCAGTAACGATTGATCGGCGGAGCATCCTGCCACTCGCCAGACGCTGCGATCACGCCGCGAGTGAACTCGTCATACGGAACGTTGCGGGCGACTTGGTCCTTGATCCAATTGTGAAACGCGTATGCCGCGCGGTTGGCTCCGGCGAGATCCGAGTTCCGCAGGATCGACGACCAACGCAGTGCGAAGAACGCCGGATAGTCCGGCGACTCGAGCAGCCGATCAACCGCAGTCTCGCGCTTCGGCGAGGTCGCATCGTTCAAGAAGGATCGCACTTCGTCCGAGGTCGGCAAGCGGCCGCAGAGATCAAGCGTGACTCGCCGCAGGAACGTCGCGTCATCGACGAGGGATGATGGTTTGAGTCCCAGCTTCTTCCACTTCTCAACGACCAGCCGATCGATCTCGCTCTTCGGTGTGAAGTTGGCGATCTCTTTAAGCGGCTCGCCATGCGGGACGAGTGCGAGGAACACCGCGACCTGCCCCATGTAGCGAGTCATGATCGCCGCCTCGCCCGATTGGCCGGTGGTCTTCACGAGCCCATCCGGTGAGACCGAGGCGACGACTTCCAAGTTGCTGGAGTAATCCGCTTGCCGCGTCACGTCTCGCTGCGATCCATCGCTGTACTCGGCGATAACCGCAAGTTGCTGTTGTGAGTTCGTAGAACGGACGCCTACGTCCGTTCGGTTCGCTGATTGCTCGGACGTAGGCGTCCGAGCTACGTTGTTTCGCATTACCCGCTCCTTCGGCAACACATGCAGCTTGACGACGTGCGGGACTGTTGGTGACGAGGCGGGGGCATTCGATTCGATCCAATTCAACAGCAGTCGATACGGCTCGCTGCCGACTTCGATGCGGCGTCCGCCGCCGTGTGGTACCGAGCCGACCGCTTTGCGAATCAGCAGGCTGCCGCTCGCGTTCGAGACGTTGACGCGCCGCCCACGGGCTTCCTTCACTAAGGCTGAGTAATCGAAGTCGGTATCGAATCCGAATAGCGACAGTTGAAATCCGTTCTGCCCGCCTTGCTTGCCGTGACAACCGCCGGCGTTGCAGCCGAAGCGGCTCAGCAGGGGGACGATCTCCGTCGAAAAATCCACCGGGCGAGCGTTGGCCATCCCCTTCACCGTGATCGGCACCTTCGAGATCTGTCCTTCGAGGCTGATGGTGATTTCCGCCGTTCCGTCTGCGATTGGCAGGACGTAGCCGGACTCATCGACGGACGCGATGTTGGGTTGAGAAGTGGAGAATTTTGCGCCGCGAGTGACGTCCTGTCCGTCCGCCTCGACCAGCAACTGACGGCGGGCGAATGGGTCAGCCAGAGTGACCGAATCGGGGCGGACGGTCAGCGGTCCTGCCGCGAATGCCACTTGTGAGAAGAGGGTAGCCGCGAGAACCAGAGTCCGGGAGATCGACCGTCGAATTTGAGGAGCGTTTGCCAACATCAAAAGAATCCTCAGGCGGGAGATTGCAGGTGGGCAGTCGAATCAATGTACCGTGCAGTTCCGTGTCTCGCTAATCGGCTTTCAGGGAACATCAGCAGTCGGGCAGGGTGGAGGCAGGTTGTGAATCGCCCAGTTTTTCGGCTGAGTTCGGTTGAGTCGGCGGGGCGATGCCGTCACACTGCTCGTCTTTCTGGCCGGCCGGCCCGTGTAAGCCGAGTGATGTCGCTGAACTCGCCTGAGTTCAGGATCTGGACTATTTGTGGTCCAGCATCCTTGGTAGCACGGCTGGAGTTTGGTCATCACTGTCTTCAGAGACGCAAAACATCGCCCGCACCACAACCGTCAGGGAGTGGCTCGGTGGTGTGAGCGGGCCGCTTCCTGACGGGTGCGGTGCTGCTCGTCCCGTCTCCTCCTGCTGTTTACAAGGAGCATCGTGTGTCGGTTCGCATTCGTATGACGAGAATGGGTCGAAAGCATCGGCCGTTCTACCGGATCGTGATCATCGATCGTCAGAAGGCTCGCGAGGGCAAGTCCATCGAAGAGGTCGGCACCTACGACCCGATGGTCAAAGACAAGTCCGCTCGCGTGAAGTTGAAGATGGATCGGATCGAGTATTGGCAATCGGTCGGCGCAACGCCGTCGGATCGCGTCGCCACGCTCATCAAGAAGGTGAAGGCCAATCGCTGGACGGACCAAGGTGCCGCCCCCGCATTGACTCCACAGAAACCGCCGAAGGCCGCGCCCGCCGCCGACGCGCCGGCAGAGGAAGCTCCGGCCGAAGGCGGAGAGGCGAGCTAACGTTCGTAGTTCCGCCTTCAGGCGGTCAGGCTTCGCTGCGGTCTTGTTGCAAGGGACCGGCTAGAGCCGGAACTACAAACTCATGCGGTTCGACGTCCTCACGCTCTTCCCGGACATGTTCGAGGGCTATCTCTCGCAGAGCCTGCTCAAGTTGGCGATCCAACGTGGGCTGGTGAGCGTGAAGGTCTGGAACTTCCGTGATTGGGCAACCGGCAAACGCAAGTCGGTGGACGACACGCCGTATGGGGGCGGACCGGGCATGTTGATCATGTGCCCGCCCGTGTTCGATGCGGTCGAAGCGATTCAGCCCGACGCAGAACAACCCGGTCAGTTGATCATGCTCACGCCGCAAGGCCGCAAGCTCGATCAGAAGTTGGTGGAAGAACTCGCACAGCACAAACGGCTGCTGCTGCTGTGCGGGAGATACGAAGGATTCGACGATCGAATCCGACAAGGATTGCAGCCACTGGAGGTCTCGGTTGGCGATTTCATCTGCAACGGCGGCGAAGTGCCGGCGATGCTCTTGATTGATTCCGTCATCCGGCTCATTCCGGGCGTGCTCGGCGATGAGACCTCTCACAAGTACGAATCGTTTTCCGACAGCGGACTTCTGGAATACCCGCAGTTCACGCGACCTCGCGAGTTCCGCGGCATGGAAGTTCCCGAAGTGCTGCTCAACGGAAATCACGCCGAAATCCAACGTTGGCAAAACCAACAAAGTTTGAAACGAACTCAAGAGCGTCGCAGCGATCTGGTCCCACCGGGCACTGTTGACGAAGACTCAAAACCCAAGAAACCGAAACGTCAGCGACGTGACTAACCATGTCGCAGGCATCAGCCGGAACGCGCTAGCGTCCGGTTGAACCGGGGCGAGCGCCCTGCGGTTCAATGACTAACAGGAGTCCTGAATCATGATTAACAAGCTGATCAAAGAGGTCGAAGACCAGCACCTGCGTCCTGACCCACTGAAGTTTGAAGTGGGCGACACGGTCGATGTCCATTGCCGAATCCTGGAAGGGACAAAAGAGCGCGTCCAGATTTTTACGGGTGTCGTCCTCGCTCGCCGTGGAGCCGGCACCCGCGAGATGTTCACCGTTCGCCGCATCGTCGGCGGTGAAGGTGTCGAGCGAATCTTCCCGGTCAACTCGCCAAAGATCGCCAAGCTGGAAGTCGTCCGCCACGGCAAGACGCGCCGAGCCAAGCTGTACTACCTCCGCAAGCGCGTCGGTAAAGCCACGAAGCTGGTTGAACGCCGAGCGAAAGTCAGCGTTCCTGGTGCCGAGTAGATTTGCGGCAATGGAAAATGCAAAATGAGGATCGTGCCATTTTGCAGTTTCCATTCTCCATTTCTCATTTTTCATTGAATCGTTCGAGACCACTGCCATGCCGGGCCTGTGGAACAAGCTGTTTGGAGATCGCGGCGAACGAGCCGCCGCGAAATATCTAAAACGGCAGGGTTTCCGCATCGTCCAGCGAAACTACTCAACGCCGTGGGGCGAGATCGACATCGTGGCGCTCGACGGCACGACGATCGTTTTCGTCGAAGTGAAAACTCGCTCAACGATCGTTGCCGGCCGGCCGGAAGAAGCCGTCAACTTCGAGAAACAAAAGAAGCTGACGAACATGGCGCTGGCGTACTTGAAGAAGTACAAACTCCTGGAACACTCGGCCCGCTTCGACGTCGTCGCCATCGTCTGGCCTGATGACGCTAGCGATCCGGACATCCGCCACCTCCGAAACGCCTTCGAGCCAGTCGGCAAGTGGCAGTTCTTTTCGTAATTCAACGTAGCCGTCACCGCTCCGCGTGACGAGCCGCATTCAGTTTGAGCGGCGAACGCTCCCTAAGGAATTGCACCTGTCACCCACTCGGCTCGTCACGCGGAGCGATGACGGCTACGTTGAGGCAATCATGAAAATCGGACTGGTTGGATACCAAGGCAGCGGCAAGAGCACGCTGTTTGAGTTGCTCAGCGGGCACAAGCCGGATGTGTCGAAGTCGCATCTGGGCCAAGTCGGCATCACGACCGTGCCGGACGAGCGGTTCGACAAGCTGGTCGCGTTCCACAAGCCGAAGAAAATCTCCCCCGCGAAGATCGACCTCTTCGATACGCCCGGCCTGACGAAGGGGGACAACACGCACAACGCTCAGCGATTGGGGATCATTCGCGAGTCCTCCGCGCTGGCTCAGGTCATCGGCGTCTTCAACGGCGTCGATCCGGTCGCCGAAGCGCGTGCCTTCGAAGACGACATGATCCTGGCCGACCTGCAAGTCGTCGGCAACCGCATCGAGAAATTGAAGAAGGATCTGCTGCGACCTCGCCCTGCCACTGAGAAGGATGAACTCAACGCGGAACTCGGTGCATTGGAGTTCGTCGTCCACAAACTTAACAACGGCGAAACACTGCGCGGCATCCCGTTCACCGAAGTCCAAGACAAGGCCACGAAATCGTTCGCACTGCTGACTCGCAAGCCAAAGATGGTCGTGCTCAACACGGCTGACTCTACGGTCAACGAGAAGCAGATCGCCGACCTCAAGGCCATCGGCATCACGGCGATCGCTGGCCCGGTCGGACTCGAATTGGAAGTCGCCTCGCTGCCAGAGGAGGATCGGGCACTCTTCGCCGAAGAGATGGGCCTGACCGAATCCTGCCGCAGCAAACTGCTGCGAGCGATCTTCGAGATCACCGAGCAAATCACCTTCTACACCTGCGACGAAAAAGAGGTCCACGCCTGGCTGCTGAAGCGTGGCAGCAGCGCGCTCGAAGCGGCGGGTGCGATCCACACGGACTTGGCTCGCGGTTTCATCCGCGCCGAGATCATGTCCACCGAAGACCTCCTGCGGCTCGGCTCTGAAAAAGAGGTCAAAGCCGCCGGCCTGTTCCGCATCGAAGGCAAAGAATCCCCGATCCGCGACGGCGACGAAATCGTGGTGCGCTTCAGTGTGTGAGCCGCGTGCCGCGCTTGCGACATTAGCACGACGCGCCAGCGAGTGGTTGTCCCCGAACAACCACTCGCTGGCCCGGCTTGCCTTGGACGATTCTGAGCTTCCAGCACATATTCGACGGCTGCCGCGAGATCGACTTCGCGATTGATTAACTTTCGGCTGGAACCTTCGGTGTCATTGGGCGCGTTGAACCCGGCCACCGATGGGCGCGTCAAAACCGGCAGTGAACAGTTGATGGAGTCATTGCGGTTTCGGGGCGAGTGAGGGGCATTTTTCGTTGGTCGTGTTGAGGTCGCAAGGGCTGCGCGAGC
>SXKJ01000328.1 GCA_005778115.1 Planctomyces sp.
CAGGGACGGCCGCGTGAAGACGCTGCATCCGAACGTTCACGGAGCGAGCCTCGGCCGGCCCGACGTGCCGCATCATGCCGAGGCGATCTCCGCTCACGGCATCATTCCGTTCGAGTTGGTCGTCGTGAACCTCGACCCGTTCGAGGCCACGATCGCGAAGCCCGGCTGCACGACCGAAGAGGCGATTGAGAACATCGACATCGGCGGGCCGAGCATGGTCCGTTCGGCCGCGAAGAATCACGAGCACGTTGGCATCGTCACCTGCCCCTCGCAATACGAGCGAGTACTCGCCGAACTCCGCGCCGGCAAGCTGACCCACGAATTCAAACGCGAACTGGCGGCCGCCGCGTTCGCCTCTACCGCTCGCTACGACCGAGCCATCGCCGACTACATGGCCGGCATGGTCGGCAAGCTCGTCGCTGAAGAAGTTCCCGAAGGTGTCACCGTCGACGCCGCGAAGTTCCCACGCGTGCTGCATCTCGATTTCGAGCGACGTATGCCACTGCGCTACGGCGAGAACCCACATCAAGCCGCCGCATTCTTCGTCGAGCGAAACGCCAACACTTCGACGCTCGCCGCTTTTGAGAAACTGCACGGCAAGGAGTTGTCGTACAACAATCTGCTCGATCTCGATTCGGCGATGGCGATTGTGCGCGAGTTCGACCAACCCGCCGCCGTCGTCATCAAGCACAACAATCCGTGCGGTTGCGCGATCAGCGATACGTTGTCTTCCGCATTCGAGAAGGCTTACGCCGGAGACCCGGTCAGCGCGTTCGGCGGTATCTTCAGCATGAACCGCGTCGTCGATCTCGCGACGGCCGAGCAACTCTGCCTGCCGGAACGGTTTGTCGAGGCGATCATCGCCCCCGGTTTCACCGACGAAGCATTCCAACTGCTGATTACCAAGCCGAAGTGGAAGAACAACGTCCGCCTCCTGCGAGTCAGCGACTGGCCGTCATCAAGCTCAGCCACCGTCGCCAGCATGGACTATCGCCGAGTCAGTGGCGGCTTGCTGGTTCAAACACGCGACGACGTCGCCGATCCAGAATCCGAATGGAAGGTCGTCACCGATCGCCAACCAATCGACGCGGAACTGCGCGACCTGCGATTCGCGTGGAGACTCTGCAAGCACGTCAAATCGAACGCCATCGTTTTCGCGAAAGACGGTGCCATCACCGGCACCGGTGCCGGCCAGATGAGCCGACTCGACTCGTCCGAGATCGCGGCAAAGAAGTCCGCCGACCGTTGCCGAGGCGGAGTCGTCGCGAGCGACGCCTTCGTCCCCTTCCGCGACGGCATCGATCAAGCCGCGAAGGCCGGCATCCTCGCCGCCATTCAACCAGGCGGCTCACGCAACGACCCCGAAGTCATCGCCGCCGCGAACGAGCATGGTATGACGATGATCTTCACCGGCCGCCGCCACTTTAAGCATTGAGATGCGATACGTCGTTTAACGGCAAGCCGAAGGCGTCGTTGTACGCCAAACGCCGTCGCCTTCGGCTTGCCGTTAAACGAGCGACTACGAGCGCGGCCGCCGATAGAACGGCAGTTCGACGATCGTTGCCGATTCGCTTTGTCCGCGGACATTCACGGCGACTCTGGCCCCGATGTTCGCGGCCTCGCGCGCGATGTATGCCATCGCAATCGACTTTTCGAGCGTCGGCGAAAACGTCCCCGAAGTTACTTCGCCGATATCGACCTGTCCCGCGAGAACCTGCGATCCTTCACGAGCAATTCTCCGACTATCCAACACGAGCCCGGCTCGCTTCTGAGCGCGCGGCTGAGGCTTCGCCATCAACGAGTCCTTTCCGATGAAGTCTTTCGTTTGTGATTTCACTGCGAACGATAGTCCCGCCGAGAGCGGGTCGATCGACACCGACAACTCGTGTCCGTAGAGCGGCATCCCGGCTTCCAGTCGCAGCGTGTCTCGACAGCCCAGTCCGCACGGCAGCAAACCGGTGGAGGCTCCGCGGTCGATCAAAGTCTCCCACAACTTCACGCCGTGATCGCGAGGCACAATCACTTCAAAGCCATCCTCACCTGTGTAGCCGGTGCGAGTCACGATGCCGCGCTGCCCCAGAACGTCAATCTCGCAGCCGAAGTAATACCGCAAGTGAGCGATATCCTCGCCGACCAACGGCGCGAGCAACTCCACCGACTTCGGCCCTTGCAGCGCGAGCATCGACCACTGGGCCGAACAATCCTCGACAGACACATGGAAGCCGGTGCGATGCTGTGTGACCCAGTCAACGACTTTCAATCGGTTCGAGGCATTCACCACCAACAGATGCCAGCCCTCAAGCCGAGTCACCAGCACGTCATCCAGCACGCCCCCCGCGTCGTCACAAATCAGCGAGTATCGCACCTGTCCCGGCTTCAACGAGGCGACATCATTCGTCAGCAGGTGATCGAGAAACTTCACCGAGTCCGTTCCGGTGAACCGCAACCGTCCCATGTGCGCGATGTCGAACAGTCCCGCCGCGCGGCGCACGGCGTGATGCTCTTCGGTGATCGAGCGGTACTGCACCGGCATGTGCCAGCCACCAAACTCAACCATCCGCCCGCCATGCGCGGCGTGCCAATCGTGCAGTGGCGTTTGAAGTAAGTCGGACATGAATGCCTTTCGTAGGTCAGCCTTTCTAGGCTGACTTCTTCGGAGATCGACGTTGTGTGAAGCATTCGGGTCAGCCTGGAAAGGCTGACCTACTTTGCCACTGAAATGATCTTTGCCAACGCATCGACATCATACACGCCCCCCCCCCAAGTCCCGCCGCCGAGTTGTTGCAGTAGCGCCCAGAGTTTCGTGTCATCGGGCAATTGCGGATCGGGCAACAACGGCTGAGCAGGTTCACGCTCGACGAGGATCTTCGCTCCGGCTTCCGGCGTGAATCGACGATCCGCCTCACCAACGAAGTTCAAACTGCCGTCGAGCGTTTTACGGTCGATGATGATCTCGATCATGTCGCCGTCGCGGAGCTTACCGATCGGACCACCGGCCAAGGCTTCCGGACCGACGTGGCCGATACAGGCACCGGTCGAAACGCCGGAGAAGCGGGCGTCGGTGATCAACGCCACTTCTTTTCCAAACGACAGATATTTCAACGCGGAGGTGAGCTGAAACGTCTCTTCCATACCGGCACCGAGCGGGCCTCGGCACATCAGCACGATCACGTCTCCCGCTTCGATGGTCTTCGAGCCGCGTCCCTTCACCGCCGCGATCGCGTCCCGTTCGGACGTGAAGACTTTCGCGGGGCCAAGCTTGCGATACACGCCGTCGGCATCGACCACACTGGGATCAATCGCCGTGCTCTTAATGACCGAGCCTTCCGGTGCGATGTTGCCGACGGGAAACGTGACGGTGCTCGTCAATCCGCGAGCGCGAGCACGTTCCGGCGACATCACCACATCATCGGGATCGACGCCGTCGGCCGAGCGCAACAACGCTCGCAGTTCGCGGCGACGATCCGATTGTTCCCACCAGTCGAGCACTTCGCCCAGTGGCCGCCCCGTCGCCGTCAAAGCGTTCAATCGCAGCAGGCCCAACGTGCGCAGGTGCAGCATCACTTCGGGAACTCCCCCCGCCAGGAAGAACTGCACGGTCGGATGTCCCTTCGGCCCGTTCGGCAGGACATCGACCAGACGGGGCACTTGGCGATTGATCCGATTCCAGTCATCGACGACCGGCCGCTTCAACCCGGCCGAAAACGCGATCGCCGGAATGTGCAGCAACAGATTCGTCGAGCCGCCGCATGCCGCATGAACCACCATCGCATTGTGCAGTGAATCGTCGGTGAGCAACTTGCGCATCGTCAGCCCCGCAGCCTCCATCGCGATGACAGCGCGAGCCGATCGGCGAGCCGCATCCAACCAGATCGCCTGCCCCGACGGCATCAACGCGGTGTGCGGCAATGCCAAGCCGAGTGCTTCGGCGATGACCTGCGATGTCGCCGCCGTTCCCAAGAACTGACAGCCGCCTCCCGCGCTGCCGCAGGCTCGGCAACCCATGTCCTGAGCGTATTCGAGCGTCACTTCGCCGTGAGCGAAGCGTGCTCCCAGGGATTGCACCTTGCCGGCGTCTTCCGCATCACGAGTCGGCAACGTGACTCCACCGGGCACGATCACGCAGGGCAACTCATGCTGAGCCGCCAGAGCCATCATCGTCGCAGGCAGTCCCTTGTCGCAGGTCGCGATCCCAATGACGCCGCGCCGAGTCGGCAGAGAACGAATCAATCGTTTCAACACAATCGCCGCGTCGTTGCGATACGCCAGGCTATCCATCATCGCGACGGTCCCCTGCGATCTCCCGTCACACGGATCGCTGACATAAGCCGCGAACGGCAGCCTTTCGAGCCGATTCAATTCCTCAGCCGCCGCCCGCATCAGCAAGCCGACTTCCCAGTGTCCGGTGTGATACCCCAACGCAATCGGCTTGCCATTTTCGTCCCGAATGCCCCCTTGAGTACTGACGATCAAAAACTGAGGCCGCCCCAACTGCGATGCTTCCCAACCCATGCCAGCATTCTGCGTCATTCCGAACAAGTCGCCCGATGGAGCATCCAGCAACATGCTTTCGGTGAACGGCATCCGCCCCACCGGGCCTGGGCCGTGAGTCGCAATGTGGAAAAGCTGCGGGTCATCCGAGTCGAGGAGAGAACTAACGAGTGTTTGCATTCTGGAATCATTCACCTGAGGAGAAAGAAAAACAAAACAACGAGCACAAGAAGCGTCGCCAACTACGAGTAAATAACCAAGGATTTGCAGGCTTGGGATTAGCCCTCAGACGGAGAGATACGCCGTCCAAAAGGACACCGACGGCAATCATGACAAGCAGGATCAGCTCTCGCATCGGGTCGAGTATCCTTCAAGGCAATTGGCTCTATAATCTGACTCTAAAGAGAAAGCACGCGAGCCGCGTGCTCTACAAGGAAACAACATGCCAGCAACATTGCCGATTCTGGGACAAGCCCTCGCCGCCGAAGAAGACCCGCTCGATCTGATCGACGAGATTGAACGGTTGAAGAAGGAAAAAGACGCCACGATCCTCGCACATTTTTATGTGGACGGGGACATTCAAGATGTGGCCGATTTCACCGGCGACAGCCTGAAGCTGGCGAGAGACGCGACGAAGGTGACGACCTCGACGATTGTCTTCAGCGGCGTCCATTTCATGGCCGAGACGGCCAAGATGCTCAGCCCCACAAAGCGCGTGTTGCTGCCGGACATGCTGGCGGGGTGCTCGCTGGCCGATAGCTGTCAGCCGGAGGAATTGGCGAAGTTCCAACAGAAGCTGCGGGCCGAAGGGCGGGACTTCGAGACGGTCGCATACATCAACACGTCGGCGGCGGTGAAGAGCCTCGTCGATTGGATCGTTACCAGCGGCAACGCTCGTGAGATCATCGACCGCGTGCCGGCCGACAAGGAAATCTTGTTCGTGCCCGATCAGCATCTTGGCCGGTATCTGTCGGAGGTCTCCGGCCGCAAGATGATCCTGTGGCCCGGCTCGTGCATGGTTCACGAGGTCTTCAGCATCACCGACATGCTGCGAGCCAAACGGAACAACCCCGGCAGCCGCATCATCGCTCACCCGGAATGCCCGGTGAACATTCTCGAACACGCCGACTTCATCGGCGGCACCGAGGCGATGCGTAAGCATGTCTCGGCAATCGCCGAACCGCAGACGTTTCTCGTGGCGACCGAAGCGAACATGATTCATCCGCTGCAAAAGATCGCTCCGCAGCACAACTACGTTCCGATCCCCGGTCTGATGGAATCCAGCGGAGAGACCTGTGCCTGCAATCGTTGTCCGCACATGGCTCGGAACACGCTGCAGAAAGTCCGCGACTGCTTGCGCGACGGCCAGCCAGAGATCGAATGGAATCCCTGCTTCGACATGGCGCGGGCCGTCGTCGAGAAGAGCCTGCTGAAGTAGGCTCGAAGCCGTCTTGAGCCAAACGCGGAATTGCCCCTATTCTCGAATCGCAAAGAATCGAGACAGGCGAGCGGGGCGGCGTCAGCCCCCCGGTGCGTTCGATGAGGAACCGGGGGGCTGACGCCGCCCCGCTCGTCTGGTCATTTCGAGAGTGATCGTCATCGGAGGATGCCATGCGTTTCTGGTTGGGTTGCGGAGTGTCGGCGTTTCTTGGAGCGGTGCTGGCAGTGACGTTGCAGAGCGAGAGCCTGTTGCGGCCGGTAGGTGCTCAGGAAAAAACCGGCGAGCGAGCCACGCGGGCCTCGTTTTCTCTGGAAGAGAATCGATCGTTCGCGCCGACGAATTTGCCGAACGTGTTCAATCGCGAAGGACTGACGCCGGACGAGGCGGTCAACGTCGCGGTCTACGAGGCGATCAACAAGAGCGTTGTGAACATTAACACGAAGAGTTCGCACTCGGCGCTGCTGGCGTTTGAAGTCACGGCCGAGGGGACCGGTTCTGGTTCGATCCTAGACAAGGCCGGGCACATCGTCACCAACTTTCACGTCATCGCGGACGCCAACGATGTGGTCGTGACGTTGCATGATGGCAAGCAGTATGACGCCTCGTTCATTGGGGCCGACCCGGAAAACGATGTGGCCGTCATTCGCGTGAAGGCTCCGCCGGAAGTGCTGTATCCCGTCGCGTTAGGAGACTCCAGCCATCTGCGGGTCGGCATGAAGTGCTTCGCGATCGGCAATCCCTTTGGCTTGGAAAGAACGCTGACGACCGGCAGCATTTCGAGCGTCGATCGCTCGTTGCAGATTCGGAATCGCTCGATCAAGCAGATCATTCAGATCGACGCGGCGATCAATCCGGGAAATTCCGGCGGCCCGTTGCTCGATACACATGGCCGGCTGATCGGCATCAATACGGCAATCGCCAGCAAGACCGGGCAGAGCGCGGGAGTCGGCTTCGCGATTCCCTCCAACCTTGTTGCCCGCGTCGTACCAGAGCTGATTCGTCACGGCAAAGTCATCCGACCGGAAATCGGCGTGCGCTTGCTGAGAACCGAGAAAGGATTGCTGGTCGCTCAACTGCAACCGAACGGGCCGGCCGAGAAGGCTGGGTTGCACGGCCCGAAGATGGTTCGCAAGACGGGCATCTTGGGGGGCACACGCATTGATTACGGAGCGGCCGATATCGTCGTGGCCGTAGACGACGAAGAGGTCAAATCGCAAAGCGATTTTCTGAGCGTGGTCGAAAGCAAACGGCCGAGCGATCAAGTGATCGTCACCGTGTTGCGCGAGGGACGCAAAGTGAATGTCCCGGTCACGCTGGGCGGACCGAATCCGGAAAAGTAGCCGCACAGAATTCAGGAGCAGAAGGCGTGAGAATTCGGTCCGAACTCTCACGAGTTCGGCTACCTCCGATCAATCGAAGAAGCCGCGCGAATCGCGGCGTGACTCCAGTCGCGGTGGGGCGATGAGCCGTGGCGGCACGATTTCGAACGGTCCGGCTTCTTCTGGCTGCGGCTCAGGGATTGGAATTGTCTGAGCCGTCGCTCCGAACGTCATAGAGAGCGTCAGCCAACCTTCAGACGCCTCCGTTTTAGCGAGCCGCAGGGATGCCATCGGTTGTGTCGGCACGCTGGCTGGCAGTGGCAGCGAATCGGGGAGCACGACGTCCGGAAACGCTGCTGCCAATTGATTGCGAACCAACGTCTCCACCATGCCCACGAGCGACACGCCATTGTCGGCTTTGGCATACTTGAGTTGTCCAGTGGTCATTCGCCATTCACCACGCTCAAACTTTGAGGAGAGCGGCACCGTGATCTCGTCTTGAGCGAGCACCGTGTGACCAGCGACTTCGATGCTGGCGACGACGACAAGACGCAACTCCCCTTTGACGATGCTGATCCTCACGGGATCTTTTTCACCCAGCCGAATGAGCGGACTGGTTCCAGGCAGCGGTTGGCCGGCAAATTTGTTTTCGCGTCGCAGCACGCGACCTCCAAGTTTGGCGACGAATGCTTCCAACGTTTCGCGCAATTCCGTTTCGGTCAGCGTCTTGCCACTCAGATTGAGCGTTCGCAGTCCCGAGTTGAGCACCGATTCATGGACACGTATCGTGACCGAGTCAGCATCGGCCGTGTGTGTCGTACCTGTTTGACTGAGTGCCGGGGCATCGGCCCAAGCCGCAGAGATCAGCAACTGCGAGTCAGTCGAGCGAGCGGTCAATTGCTGTGGCCAAAGGCTGCCGAATCGAGCCTTTACGCCGTCACGCCATTCGCGATTGAATCGGCCAAGCTGCTGATCCGCCTCGCGGTTGAACTTGGGGCCGAGCTGTGCGGCGAGATGCTCCGCTGTCTCCGCATCGACCTGCGTTCGCTGCCGCTTTGCAGTGGAGATCGCCACGTTGCGTGCGAATCCTCCGAAGAGAGTCCCGTCATACGCGGTCTTGGCCGCGACATGCTCGTTGTGAATGTCGACCCACACGCGCGGGCGGCGCGTGGTGATTTGGTGTCCGTCGAACATTACCGGCTTGACCGCCAGCACATCGTGCCGTCCCAGCGTGTTGACGGCCGCTTGCGACGTCAGGCCAACCGTGTCGCTATGCACCGCTCCGGTCAGCACGAGATGCAACTCTGCGAAACTCGAGTTAGGACGCACATCGACGACGACTCGCGTGGCGGTGGACTGTCGGCCGATCACGTCGGCGTTTGCGATCACATCGCGCACGGCTCCGACTTCGGAACGCTCATCGGTCAGCAGTTGGTTCAGAAGACGTTCTGGAATGCTGACCTGCAGCGGAGCGAGATCGTGAACCTTCTCCTCTGGTGCGAGTTCAATGCGGGCCGTTCGGACGTGGACTGGAGGTGCGAGAAACGACCGTGAATCCATCACGAACGGTTCTGATTGGACGGGGATCGGCGAGGTGATCGCCGACGCGGAAACACTCGGCTGAGCGAGTCGCGACGCCTTGGGTTGCTTGCACGCACAGGGAGGCTCTGGCGATTGCGCGAACACGACACTGGCGGACAACAGGCAAGAACTCAAACCGAAGAACGATTGCAGTCGCATGGAAAGATCTCCCAATGTGGACAAAGGCCAGTTATTCTGACGAGCAAGGGGACCGACCGGTATCCTCCGCAAGAAAAACTTGTGGAGATCGCGCGTGCTCGTGCGGAGAGAGTTCGGTAGATTCCTTTGGTTTTGTCCCCGCTCGCCTAGATGTCAATCACGAGAGTGCCATGTCGCGTTTTCGCCACATCGACGCAGATTCGATTTCGTCACGCCGCGAATTCCTCACAACGACCGGTGGCGGCTTCGGAGCACTCGCGCTGCACCAGTTGCTGACGACGGAAAGTTGGGCGACTGAGCGACCGGCGCCTCGACCGGAATTCAACGGCGGGCTGCATCACATGGCGACGGTCAAGCGGGTCATTCAGCTCTTCATGAATGGCGGCGCGAGTCCGATGGACACGTTTGATTACAAGCCGGAACTCATCAAGAAGCATGGCGAGAAAGTAGACTTTGGACTCAAAGCGGCGGCGACCAGCGTGCCCGGGGCGGTCATGAAGTCGCCGTTCGAATGGAAGCAGCACGGCGAATCCGGTCGCTGGGTCACCAGCGTTCTGCCTCATACGGCGACGATCGTCGATGAGCTGGCCTTTCTGATGGCGATGACGACCAAGACCAACGTGCATGGACCCGCCAGCTACATGCAGAACACCGGGTTCACGCAGCCGGGCTTTCCGTGTCTGGGGGCATGGATGTCCTACGGACTCGGCCGGCTGGCGGACAACCTGCCGACGTTCGTCGTGCTGCCGGATACACGCGGGCTGCCGTACAACAACGCCGGAAATTTCTCCTCCGCGTTTCTGCCGATGGATCATCAAGGGACGATCATCAAGGCGAACGCGCCCACCCCGATCAGCGATTTGTTCCCACCCAAGTCGGCCAGCTTCATCACTCGCGACAGCGAAGCGGAAGGGCTGCGAGTGCTCGCGGAGATCAATCGCGAACATCAGAGGTCTCGACCGGGCGACTCTCGGCTGGACGCGCGAATCGCCAGCTATGAACTCGCCGCGAAGATGCAGCTCTCAGCGCCGGAGGCGCTCGATCTCACCAAGGAGAGCGAAGAGACGCACAAAACTTATGGGACCGGGGCCGCTCCGACGGCGGACTTCGCCAAGAGTTGTTTGACCGCTCGGCGGTTGATCGAGCGAGGCGTGCGGTTCGTACAAGTTTGGAGCGGTGCCGGCGGTGCTTCGAACAACTGGGACAACCACACCAACATCGACAAGGAGTTGCCGTTCATCGCCAGCATGGTCGATCAGCCGATCGCCGCGCTGGTCCGGGATCTGAAACAGCGCGGGCTGTTCGAGGACACGCTGGTCATCTGGACGACCGAGTTCGGCCGGATGCCGTTCACTCAAGGAGCGACCGGCCGCGATCACAACGGCGGCACGTTCGTCACCTGGCTGGCCGGAGCCGGCATCAAGGCGGGAGCGTCTCACGGCGAAAGCGACGAGTTCGCCTACAAGACCGCGAAAGACGAAACCTGGAGCTATGACCTGCACGCGACCGTGCTGCATCTGATGGGCATCGACCACACGAAACTGGCCGTCCGCCACAACGGCATCGACCGACGCATCACCGACGTGCATGGGCATGTGGTCGAAGACGTGCTGGCGTAGGACGGGCACTCTTGCCCGTCATCGAACGCGAAGAGACAGACGGGCAAGAGTGCCCGTCCTACGCCAGCACATCGCGATACAGCCGCGCGTGCGACTCAACCATGTTGTCGATGCTGAAGTGCTGCCGCATGCGTTCGCGGCCCGCGTCTCCCAAGCGACGAGCCAATTCGGGATCGGCCAACAGTCGATCGGCAAACTGTTGGAAGCCAACGCGGTCGCCGACTTTGACCAGGAAACCGGTCTCGCCGTCGATGACCAGTTCACGATTCGGCGGGATGTCGCTGGCGATCACCGGCAGGCCGGCGGCCATCGCTTCCATGACGCTGTTGGACTGCCCCTCGAAACCGCTGGCGATCCAGAAGACGTCCATGACACGCAGTAGGCGTGAGGCATCCGCGCGGTGACCGGTGAATCGCGTGTGATGGTCGATGTCGATGTCGCGCGTGAACTTCATCAGCTTGTCCCGTTCCGGTCCGTCGCCGATCAGCAGCAGATGAGGCTCCGGTCGCAGAATCGCGACCAAGGCCATTGCGAAGACCAGATCCTCGACTCGTTTCTGTTTCGCCATCCGGCCGACGAAGCCGATGACTTGCGAGCCTTTGGGAATCTCCAGTTCAGCCAAGATCGCGTCACGGTTGATCGGAGTCGGCTCCGGGACGTCGATGCCGTTATGGATGACCGATATGCGATCCGCGGGGTAGCCGATCGACTGATAGAACTCGGCGACCGCGACGGAATTGCCGACGAGCCGGTCCGTCCGGTCGATCAGTTTATGATCGAGCCACAATTGCCAGCCCGCCTTCCAGACATCGACGCAACGTTCCGACACGATCAGCTTCGGACGGGGCTGAATCCGCCGGCCGATTACCAACCGGCCGTAAGCATTCGCGGCGAACAGCCAGGTGTGAACGATGTCGGGTTGCTCGGCCGCGATCAGTTTTCGCAATCGCCACATCGCGACGGGATCAAACTTCCAACGCTTTCCGAGCACCGTCAATCGCATGCCGTGCTTGGCCAACTCGTCCGCGAACCGCCCGCCGCGTGTGAGCGCGACGACATGCACCTCGAATTCCTCTCGAGGCAGACGGCAGGCGAGCAACGTCAATTGCTTCTCGGCTCCCGATTGATCGAGAGTCGGGACGACCAACATCAGTTTTATGCGTCGTGAAGCGGTTGGCATGAGGGGTTGTGATGTCAGAACCCCACCGAGCTTGCCTCAGTGGATTCAGGCCTCTGCACTACGAGTGAAGCGTTGTGCAAAGGCCCGCAAGCCACTGAGACAAGCTTAGTGGGGGGAAGGACAATTGAGGTCAAGCTTGATACGGCAGCGGATCGACGCGACCCGCTTCGGCGAATCCTTTTCGTCGGAGTTGGCAGGAATCGCAATGTCCGCAGGGCCGGCCAGCCGAGTCGGGGTCGTAGCAACTGGTCGTCAGGCCGTAATCGACTCCCATCGCGACGCCGCGACGAATGATCTCGGCTTTCGACAGTGAGATCAGCGGCGAGTGAATCACGAATCGGCCAGTCCGTTCGACTCCCGCTTTGGTGCCGAGCCGCGCGACCTCGGCAAACGCTTGGATGAACTCCGGCCGGCAGTCGGGGTAGCCGCTGTAATCGACCGCGTTGACGCCGATG
>SXKJ01000329.1 GCA_005778115.1 Planctomyces sp.
CAAAACTCTTGCTGCTGCTCCGTCTGCCAATGTCCCATCGCCATTCCCAGCTCCTCCTGCTCGAGAGTCCCTCAAGGTCGCAGATCATAGCGCCCTGTCACACACGTCAACCCAACGACGGCTTTTTCAACAGGCTGTTAGGCACGGGAATGAATGTCTTCGGCGGGAATCTGTTGGAAAACGCGAGCGGCGGAACGGAGCCTAGTTCTGGAACAGTACCACAAACAGCAACGACTCTAACTCTCACAAATCTCCCGACTCACACTAGCATCGATCTGAATTTCCTCTTGGCAATCATCAATAGCTGGGATGGCTTTGCGTCGACGCCAAATAACCCGGTCGTCCCCGAGTTTTTCAACGTCCGCATCGATGGAATGTTGCTGTTTCGACACAGTTTCGACAACACACCAGTGAATGGCACATTTGAAGACTACGTTCCACCAATGGGGGGGGCTTCTGACACCACGCCCCTACAGTGATTTAGGATTTCTGAGCACTGGCCCAGCGAATGCCCTCGATAGCGCTTGGGATCTCAGTTTGGATCCGGTGTTCCAAAACATTCCTCACACTGCGAGCACATTAACCATCGACATCTTTGCCGATGGAGCCGGTTTCCAAGGTGGCGCTAATGAGTCCTTTGGCATTGATAATCTCAATGTAGTTCTCAACGGTGTCCCGGTCATCGCGACTGCCGTTTCCAACGACACGTTGCTGGGAAGCGCCGGCAACGACACGCTCAATGGAGCCGACGGCAACGATGTGCTCACTGGGGGTGCCGGCAACGACGTGCTGCTGGGACTGGGCGGCAATGACTCGATCATTGGCGGGGCCGGCAATGACTCAATCGTGGGAGGTATTGGCGACGACACCGGCCGAGGTCAGGCCGGCGAAGACACGCTGACGGGCACAGATGGTGCCGACTTGATGGATGGCGGCGCCGGAAATGATGTGGTCTCCGGCGGCACGGCCGTCGTGCCGGTCTTGATGTCGATCAGCAACACCACCGTGACCGAAACCACCGGAGGGGCGAACCTCGCGACCTTTACGGTCAGCCTCACGGCCGCTTCCTCCAGCGACATCACGGTTGATTTCACGACGGTCGAAGGTTCGGCGATCGTGCCCGATGACTTTGCTCTGACACGCGGCACGCTGACGTTTCCCGCAGGGTCAACGTCGCAGGACATCAACGTCGTGATCGTGGGGGACTCGGCGGACGAATTCATCGAGAACTTCACCGTGGTGCTGTCGAACGCGGTCGGCGCGACGCTCAATGACGCGGTGGGGCTAGGCACGATCCTGGATGACGACTCGCCCGGTTCGGTACTTGCCGCGAGCACGGCCCTGGCCACGGCTACCACCTACATCGCAGTCAACGCCAACGAACTCGGCATGACGATCAACGACGCGACCAGCTTCATCGTCACCGATCAATACGCCTCCAAGAAGAGCGGCATCACGCATCTCTATCTGCAACAGACCTATCTGGGCCTGCCGATCATTGACGCGACGATCAACGTCAACCTGCATGCCGACGGAACTGTCCTGAGCGCGAACAGTTCGTTCGTGCGCGATGTCGAGTCGTTGAATCTGTCGCCCACGCCTGAGATGACGAATGATGAATTGTTCGCCGGGTTGGGAATGGAACTCGCCGAGGCAGTGGCACACGATGGCCACCGTCACGGATCGCCTTTAATCGTGTCCGACGAACCGATCGAGTCCGATGAATCGGTTGTCTCCGACGGAGTTGCGGGAGATTCGCCGGGACTACTGGCACCGTTGCCTCCGACAGAGACGGTTATCAGCCCGATTTTCCCACTACAGATCGTTCGCACAGAGATTGCGGATCGCCTGCAATGGGCGAATACGGCCACGGCGTGTCCAATCGTCTGACTGGCGGTCCTGCCAACGCGAATGCCTTGAACGCTCTGCAAAGCAGCGGCATGGGTGAAGGTTGGAGCGACTGGTGGGCATTGATGTTTACTCAACAGCCCGGCGATCTGGCGGGAGACGCGCGGCCCATTGGGAATTATGTGCAAGCTCAGAGCGCGACGGGGCCGGGCATTCGCCGTTTCTCCTACAGCTTCGATCTGGCGATCGATCCGCTGACCTTCGCCAACTTCAACGGCGGATTCCCGAACAACGAAGTCCACAACACGGGAGAAATCTGGGCCTCGGCGTTGTGGGACATGAACTGGCTGCTGATCAACGGCATCAACACGCCGGATTGCAATGGGAATACGGCTCCCGCTTACGGCTACGATCCCGACCTCTACAACGGTAAGGGAGGCAACAACCTCGCACTGCAACTGGTCATGGACGGATTGAAGCTGCAGCCGGCGAATCCGACCTTCACGCAAGCTCGCGATGCCATTCTGCAAGCGGACATGATCAACAACGGCGGCGCGAATCAGCGAGCGATCTTCACCGCCTTCGCTCGCCGTGGCTTGGGATTCAGCGCGGATTCAGGGCCGGACGCAGATTCGGATGTGATCACCCCGGCGTTCGATCTGCCGCCAGAATTGGGAGCGATCTTCCTGGACGCCAACGTCTATCAAGTCGGCGATCTCATCGGTATCACCGTCTGCGATACCGACCGCGCGGCGATGTCGGCCTCCGTCACCGTGATCGTAGCGACGACGACGGGGGACATCGAAACCGTGACACTCTCCCGGCAGCCGGATCAGAATTTCTTCGGAACCATTCCCGTGCGGCGCGGCGCTCCGACCCCTGACAGCCTCTTCATTGACCTGCTCGCCGAAGCCGACTTACTGACAGTCCAGTACATCGACACCAATGATGGCCGCGGGCAAACGGTGACCATCCAAGCTCTCGCCGTGATCAATGCCAGCGTGGGTGACACCCTGACGGGAGGCGATGGCCAGGACTTGATCCTCGGCGGAAACGGCAACGACATCATCACGGCCAACGGTGGTAATGACTCGGTCTTTGGCAGTGACGGCGACGATTCGATCCTCGGCGGCTCCGGTGATGACTTCCTCGATGGCCAGGCGGGGGACGACACGATCGCCGGACAAGGGGGCAAAGACACGCTGGTCGGCGGCGAGGGGCACGACACTTTCCAATGGAACATCGGCGACGGCGACGACCTGGTCAGCAGCCTCGGCGGCTTCGATCAGATGCAAGTCTTGGGGACCGGTGTCGCCGACACCGTCTCGGTCGGGAAACTGGGCCCGCGCATTCAAGTCATCTCCGGCGGCAACGTGCTGACCATCAACTCGGATATTCAGACCATCTCTCTGGATCTGGGCAACGGCGATGATCTGGTCACGGTGGGGAACCTCTCGGGAGTTGCGCTCACCGTGCTGTCCATCAATGGCGGCGACGGCAACGACACGCTCGATGCCAGCGCCGGCACGCTGGGAGATGTGCGGCTGCGGCTTAATGGAGATGTCGGCAATGATCGAATCACAGGCAGCGTCAACGACGATACGCTCGACGGCGGCGACGGCCGAGACACACTGCTGGGCGGAGCCGGCCACGACACGCTCATCGGCGGTGCGGACAACGACGCGATCAGCGGCGGCGGTGGCGACGACTCGGTGTCCGGCGATTCCGGCAACGATACGCTCGTCGGGGGGGACGGTAACGATACGCTCCGTGGCGGACTCGACAACGATTCGCTCAACGGTCAGGCCGGGGCTGACTCGATCGACGGAGCGGAAGGACGCGACACCCTGGTGGGAGGCGAAGGCAACGACGCGCTCGATGGCGGTGGCGGCCGGGACTATCTCACCGGCGGCAATGGCGATGACACGCTCGATGGCGGCCGCAACGACGACACGATCCTGGGAGATGCCGGAGCCGACACGATCCGCGGCAATCACGGCCACGATCTGATCGACGCCGGATCGGGTGACGACACCGTCAGCGGCGGCGACGGCAACGACATCCTCACAGGTGGCGGAGGCGGTGACGTCCTGATCGGCGACGATGGCGAGGACACCATCAAGGGCAACGGCGGCACCAACCCGCTGGCCGGCGGCCAAGGCACCGATGTCATCGACAGCCTGCCCACCGACATCATCAACGAGAACTTCGTGCTCGCCAACGACCTGCTGAAGAAGTTGGACCTGCTGTAGTAACCCGAAGAGGCTGTGATTTTTTAGAAGCCGAACTTCAAGAAAGTTTTTTGGGCGCCATAAGTTCTGACATGAATGAATCCAACTCACAAAATGAAGTGTCGGCCGCTCAAGCTCGGATCAAGCGGCCTCATCGGGATC
>SXKJ01000330.1 GCA_005778115.1 Planctomyces sp.
ATCCGCCAGCGCGGCAAGACGCGGCAGAACTTCACAGTAGGCGACGCCGGGCAGCGATGTCTGGATCGCGCTCAATTCGCCGCGATACTCGCTCGGAGCGTCCGGTTTGGGATCGAACGTTTCGAAGTGGCTCGGCCCGCCATCCTGCCACAGCAGGATCAGCGACCTCATCTTGCGGGAAGTGGTCGAAGCCGCCAAGGCCTGCAGATCCATGACCAGCGGCAAGCTGAGCCAGCCAGCGCCCTGAACCACCGAGCGCAACAGGGCACGTCGAGTGAGGTCGCTTCCCAGAAGGTCTCCCCGTCGAACGCCTGATTGTCTCAAGCCGTCAAGCTCGCGTCGCATGGCATCGGTCTTCATGGCTAATCCTTTAAGGCAATTTCCGCATCGGCTCAATCTCCGCTCGCTCGTTACAGCAGTACGTGAATTGGTTGACCGCGATAGAGGCGATAGGGACGGCCGCTGGAATCATGAAACTCGCGATCGGGGCCGATTCCCAGGCCGTGAAAGATTGTGGTTGCCAGATCCTCGGAAGTGTAGGCCTCGGTCGCCGCACACCACGATCAGAGTTTCGTTGAGCAGGGCATGTGCGTCGAGATCGTCAATGAGCGCCGCAATTCCGCGATCTGTCGGCGGGAAGCGCCGTACGACTTCGCGTTGAACGGTGAAGCTTCGATGAACCACGGGGCGCGGCGGCTTCCCATCACTCCGCCGAACTGACCGGGAGGGACTCGCCCTGTTCGATGAACCAGCCGTTCCGGCAAGACGACAGCGGGCGGCAAGTATCGGTTCGCTTCGGCACAGCTTCGCCCACGACCGCTGCGATCGACGGCCAATCCGTCGACTGTGGCAAGACCGGACTGTACCCGGTCGGCATGGGAGTGCGGCCACGTGATACATGCCAAGTCCGAGCAGTCCCACCGAGCCAGCTTGTAGCATGGTCCGCCGACTCATCAGGGGATGGTAGGGATGCGACAAGGACATGTAGGACTCCTGGATGTTTCGCGATCGTCACTTCGGGGGAAATGAACTTCATTCAACGATCATTGCATAGACAATCGCGGCCCCACGAATGCGAAGGGCGACCCGCACGGACCGACCAGCGAGCGGCTTCAGCTCGGCGTCTGATTTCCAAGTCACCGGGGAGCGGACGAGGTCGTTTGTGATTGGGATCGAATCGGCGAATCCGAAGCCCGGGAGTTCGCGGCCTTGCTCATCCAGCAGTGCCACGGACACGGAACCTGAACGGTCGCGCTGTTCGTCGCGGCGCAACTCGACATTCAGAAACAACGGGCCGCCGGTCAGTTTAATGGGTTTTGTCGTGAGTCGTCCCTCGGATTGATCGTCTTTGGTTGTCAGTCCGGCGAATCCGTCGCGGCGCAGTTTGGCGAGGCCGATGGTTCGATTGCCGAACGGGCACGGCTGAGTCTGCTGGCGGGAGAAGGCGTTGAAGTAAATCAGCATCTCGTCGCCGACCAGAAACGGCTCGTTGTGGAGCGGCACGGCACCGGTCGCGTAGTAGCTGCTCGGCGGGCCATGCGGAATGAAGTTCTCGCGATGGTTGATCCAGTTCCACTCGCCCCCGTCGTGTCGCGCGGCGAGCATCACCGTGAAGGCTCCCTTCGGCTTGTCCATGCCGCACGGAAAGCCAAGGTCTTGATTGCCATAGTTGAACGGGATCATGCACTCGACCGCCGGAGCAGCAACCAGTTCCGGAGTGATTCGTCGGGCAGGCTCCGCCATAGACCATTTCCGCAGGTCATCGCTGTAGCTGAACGCCGGATACGAGTGTCCTCCCGCGCGAACATACGCCATCCAACGCTGATGTCGATGATCGGGAACCACCAGTAACCGATCGCCACCGCCCGACGGCAGCGACTCCAATCGTTCGAGCGGCTGTTCCCAACGCAGGCCGTCCGGGCTAAAGGTGATGTACTCGCCCCGCGCCGCTCCACAGCGATCAATGAACTGCTGCGGACGCCCGAGCGAACCGCTGACCGCGTGGTTGTCCCAGTAATGCACCGACTCCCAATGCGCGATCATCTTGTAACGGCGATCCGGGTTCGGCTCGCGATCGTCGCGCAGGATCGTGTAGCCATCGAAGTTCGTCAGAGCTCCCTTGGTCTGCTCGGCCGCGCGCTGGCCGGTGAGGACGATGTTGTTGTCCTTGTTGCCGCGATACTCGATCAGTCCCAGCTTCGGCTTTCGCCAGTGAATGCCGTCATCAGATTCGGCGTACTTGCCGAGCATCGACTCAACCGCCGGACGATCGGCGTCGGAGCGAGGCCGGAACGTGAAATCATCGCCGCGTCCCCACACACCCGCCGCCGCGATCTCGTGCGGCCCGCGCCCGTTGTGCCCCGTCGTCATGGTCACGTACCACAGCCGAAAGCGACCGTCTGCCTCACGGATCACATTGCCCCAGGCACAATCCGCTTCGGTCTGCGGATCGTCCGGCAGGAAGATCGGCTTCTCCAGCGGCCGAGCCTGGTTGTAAATCCGTGTCAGTCCCTCTTGCTGCGCAATCCAGTGATCGTCCACGAACAGATACAGATTGGGATCGTGAGTCGTTCGAGCCGCACCGACCTTGCCCTCTCGTTCGTTTGCAGGTGGCTTCCAGCGGACAACTTCCAGATGCGTTTTTTCGTCAGCGCCGCGATACGAGTACGACGTGACGAGCGTCCCATCTTCGAGCTGCACTGTTGGCCCGAAGCCGCCGCCTTGGGGTTTGCCGACGGGCGTTTTCGTATCGAGCATGATGCGATCGTGCGCGAAATCGAATTCGAAGCCATCGTCGGTTTCGGTCCCAATGATGGCTCGCACGCCCAGCGGTGGTTTGAGGTCGCGGACCGTGAACGTCAGCAGCAGCCGCTTGTCTTGCAGCCGCAGCAGCGACATGTACATCTCGCCGTAGTCGCCGAAATCGCGGATGCGGTCGAACGTCTTGGCGCCGTCGGCTGACGAAAACAAGATGAAGTGGTCGGCCTGATCGTTCCCCGCTGTGATTGGGCGATCCTTGATTGGCAGTTCGTTGCTGTCGACGCGAACGAGCGCCCAGACTTTGCCCGAGCGAGCCTGCCATAGCCATGTCTCACCGCCGAAGAAGCCGTACTTACTCTTGAAGTCTTTCGGTTCGCACTTCTGCGACTTGTCCCAGGTTTGGCCGCCATCGGTTGATCTCCAGACAAAATACGGTCCGCCCCCACCGTCGTAATCAACACCCAGCAGCAGCGTCCCGTCGGCCAGCTCCAGGACGTTGCGAGTCGTGTGATTGCTGGCCTTCGGCTTGATCTGTTCCGATTCGACTCGCGTCGATTGCCACGTCCGTCCGCCGTCCGTCGAGCGATGCAGGAAACCGGTCGTGTAGCCCCATTCGTTACGCACGTCCTGCGCCAGCAAATGGCCCGTGATGAAGACGGTTCCGTTCTTGAGCACCGTCAGATACGGTTCGCGGCCGAGAAGATCGAGCGGCTGCGGACCAGTCCACGTTCGGCCGCCATCCGGCGAGCGGAACAGCAGCGTCTGTTCCATGACCTTGTTGCCGTCGCGCTTGTGCTGATGAAACGCTGTCAGGAGCAGTTCGCCGCTGGGCAGTTTCGCGATGCACGGCTTGTAGTCGTCCGGTTCGCCCAACGGAACTCGCTCGGCGACAAGTTTGTTCGCCGCTAGTGACTTTCGATCGGTCACAGCGATGTCGGCAGCGGCCAGTCGGAACGAGTCCATCACGATCGACTGATCGACCGAGCCGTAGGCGTTGTCGCCACCGACATGGCCAAAGACGAAGATCCGGCCGTCCTTCGCCTGTACGGAACGAGGATAATAGGCCGTGCCAGGGACGTTGAGCTTGTTCCAAGTCTGGCCCGCGTCGCTCGTCCAGTGGATGCCGCTGGTCGCGATGTGGAGAACGGGACCTTGCAGCGTCGTCAATAATTCCGGCTGGCCGCTATGAGGCAGTACGCCAGGTCCCACTTTGCCAGGAATCCAGGTTCCGTCCGCTTTCTTGAGAATTCCCTGCCAGCGTTTGGCGTCATCGGCGCGTCGATAAATGGTCAACAAGTCGCCGTTATCGAGTTCCGCCACGTCGAACTCCTCGGTGAAGCCTGCAATTTGATCGTCGGGCGCTGCCCGCAGTGGCTTGCTCCAGGTCCGCCCCTGGTCGGACGAAATCAGGATTGTCGGCTCAAGGCGATTGCTGAATTCCCGACGTGTGTGTTTGCCGGCGGGGAGCGGCGAGACTCCCAACAGCAAGAGCACTCGGCCGTCGCGAAGCGTTCGTATTCGCCGCGGCCAGACCGTAGTTTTTTCGGGGTCGAGCAACACTTCGGGTTTGCCCCAGGTCTTCGTTCCG
>SXKJ01000331.1 GCA_005778115.1 Planctomyces sp.
CCTCAAAGCCGGTGACAAACACGAGGCCGCCCTCAAGCAGACGCTCGCGGTCGTGCTGGCCTCGCCGCCGTTCCTTTACCTTGCCGAGCCGGTCGGCAAAACGTCTCGAAAGCCGCTCACCGGAATCGAACTCGCATCACGACTCTCCTATTTCCTCTGGGGGTCTCCGCCCGACGCGACGCTGCGCGAAGTGGCCCGCACCGGCGAACTTCTGCAGCCGGACGTGCTTCAGGCGCAGACGACGCGCCTCCTCGACGATCCTCGGTCGGCTGGATTTACGGGACCGTTCACTCAGCAATGGCTGGGACTCGATCGGCTGGATTTCTTTCAGTTCAACCGCCGCCTGTTTCCGCAATTTGACGCAGCCACCGAACTCTCTGCCCGGCAGGAGATACACGAGACGATCGCCCATGTCGTGCGACAGAACGCCCCGCTCAGTGACCTCTTGAAGGCGGACTACGTCGTCATCAACAACGTGCTCGCCGACTACTACGGGTTGGAGGGAGTCATCGGCGATGAGTTCCGGAAGGTGCCGGTCCCCGACGACTCGCCGCGAGGCGGGCTCATTGGCATGGCCGCGATTCTCGCCATGGGCGGTAATGGAGAATACACCAGCCCGGTCGAACGCGGTGTTTGGGTGCTGCGGAAGCTGGTCAACGATCCGCCGCCTCCCGCGCCTGCGAACGTCCCGGCAATCGGTCGACTTGCCGGAGAGGTCCTTGATACCCGGCAGCGCGTCCTGGCGCATCAGGACCAGCCGCAGTGCGCGAGCTGCCATCGCAAGATCGACCCGATCGGCTTTGGCCTAGAGAACTTCAACGCCGTCGGCCAATGGCGAACCGAGGACACTTACCAAGTGATGCTGGGTGGCCGACCGGTCAACGGCAAGCGGAAGACTTGGACGATCGATCCCTCCGGAGTCCTGCATAAGGGGCCGGCGTTCAAAGATTACTTCGAGCTTCGGGACATCATCGCCACCAAGTCCACCTCGTTCGCGCGGGGTTACAGCGCCGCCCTGATCGAATACGCCTTGGGCAGACCCTGCGGCTTCAGTGATGAGCCATTGATCGACGAGATGATGAAACGGGCCGGCGGGAAGAAACTTGCGGCTCGCGAATTCATCAATGCACTCATCAACAGCCCGGCCTTCCAGACGAAATGATGGGTCTCCGTCACTCTTGTTGATGCTTGTGATGAGTGAGCCGCAAGGCGCTAGCCGCGGGTTCTGAATGCGTCCAGAACCCGCGGCTAGCGCCTTGCCGCTCACAGTCATCAACAAGAATGGCGGAGAGCCCCAAAACGCTCGCCATCATGAAACCCATTCTGACGAAGTGTCCTTTCGCGGAGCGAAAGGCGACATTCAACAATCAGCCGTTCTCCAAACAGGACAAACACAACCATGACCACTTCCCAATCTCGTCGACTCTTCCTCCGCTCAACCACGGCAGCCATCGCCCTGCCGGCGCTGGAGTCGTTCGGCTTTCGCCGCTTCGCCGCAGCAGCGGAAGCGGCCGCCCCGCCTAAGCGGATGGTCTTTCTGGCGTTTGGCTGGGGCGTGACGGCCGAGACTTGGTATCCCGATGCCAAGCAGCCTGGGTCCGGCTATGAGCTATCGGTCGGTCTCCAACCACTCGCGCGCCACAAGCAGGACTTCAGCATCGTTCAGGGGTTGACCAACAAGTTCTCCAATGATGGGCACTTCGGCAGCACCTTCTGGCTCACCGGGGCCAATCGCTTTTCCAAACCGGGACAGAACTTCGCCAACTCCATCTCGGCAGATCAGGTCGCCGCCGCACAGCTCGGTCAAGAGACGCGTTTCGCTTCGCTCCAGCTCAACGGCGGACAAGATGTGACCGGCGACGGTCACGGTCCGGGCCTGTCACTGGCCTGGAACACCAACGGCAAGCCCATCGGCGGTTTCAACGACCCGGTCGAAACGTTCCACCGCCTGTTTTCGGGCGACCGCGTCCCGCTCGATCAACAGCGAGCCATGCTCGCTGAGCAGCGCAGCGTGCTCGACACGGTGCTCGACTGCGCACGCGACCTGCAGCGTGGACTCAGCAAGACCGACACCGACAAGTTGGATGAGTATTTCGAGGGGATCCGCGACATCGAGACCCGGCTCAGCAAGGACGAGAAGTGGCTGGGAGTGCCACGCACCAAGGCGCCTCTGGCGGAGCCGAAACCGGGGCTCGCGGGCCTCGAGGAAATCCGGCTCCATTACGCCCTGATCTCTGCGGCGTTGCAGACCGACAGCACCCGCGTGGTGACGTATCGTCTGCCTGTGAGCAGCCTGCTCAAGAGCCTGGCCATCACCGTCAACGGACACGACATGAGTCATTACCACCTGCACCAAGGCTCGGAAAAGCGAGACGCCTCACAAGCCCGCGACCTGGCGCTGAGCGAAACCCTGGCCGGATTTTTCGACCAACTGAAGGCCGTGAAGGAAGCCGACGGCAAGCGTCTGTTCGATCACACCACAGTGGTCTACGGCAGCAACATCCGCACCGAGCATGACCTCTACAATTGCCCCACGCTCATCGCCGGCGGCGGTTCCGGCATCAAGCTCGGCCACAACATCATCGCGCCGAAAGACACCCCGCTCTGCAACGCGTGGCTGACCCTGCTCAATGGCTCCGGCATCAAGGCCGAACGTCACGGCGACAGCACGGGCGAGCTGAAGGAAATCATGCTTGCCTGATGCGGCGCGTTGTCCAACGTAGTGTCGTTTCGAGATACTGGCTGAAGTTGCCGAGCGATTCGGTCACACGCCTTCCATGCCCCCAACTTCGAACTCGAACGATTCACCATGAAGCATCCCAGCCGACCAGTCACTCGTCGCGAGTTCGTGGCCAGTTCTTCTGCCGCAGTGGCGGGCGTTACGCTGGTGACGAGTCTTACAGGGACGCAAGCTCAAGCAGCGGAAGCCGCCGGGCCGTTTCAGGCGATGGGGACGCGCGTGGGGGAGGTCTTTGATTCGACGGCCATTGTTTGGACTCGGCTCACGGCGACGCCCACTCGCAACAACGCAGGCGTCGTCGTTCCGAAACGCGCGAACGATGAGCCGAAACGCGGGAAGGGTGACTCCAAAGTCAGCGTGCCGGTTGAGCAGCTCGAAGGCGCGTGCCCCGGTGCTCCCGGTCGCGTGCGAGTCCGCTATGGGACTCGCGAGGACTTGAGCGACGCTCAAGTCACTGAGGTCAAAGCAGCCTCGGCGGACAACGACTTCATCTGTCAGTTCAAGCTCGCGGGGCTGAAGCCGGGCACCGTCTATCACTATGCCAGCGAGATTCCGGGTGCTCCCCCCCAGGCGGCCGTGCGCGGCAAGTTCGAGACGGCTCTCGCAGCGGGCGCGCCGGGCAACTTGCGCTTCTGTGTGATGACCTGCCAGGGCTATGCGGATCGCGGACATCCCGACGGGCACTTCATCTATCCGTCGATGGCCGCGCTGCAGCCGCAGTTCACCTGCCTGACCGGCGACTTGGTCTACTACGACAGCGGCGATCCTGATGCCGTGACGGCTCGGCTGGCTCGGTATCACTGGGAGAGGATGTTTAGCCTGCCGCGCTTGATCGAGTTCAATCGCCAGCACTCGACGTATTGGCTCAAGGACGACCATGACACGCTCAGCAATGACTCCGGACCTGGAGCGTCGATGGGCGAGTTCACGTTCGCCGAAGGGCAGGCCATCTTCCGTCAGCAAGCACCGCTCGACGCCGACGGCCCGAGCTATCGCACGATCCGTTGGGGACGCGACTTGCAGCTCTGGTTCACCGACGGTCGCGACTTCCGCTCGAAGAACAAGATGGCCGACGGACCCGACAAAACGATTTGGGGCGTCGAGCAGAAAGCTTGGTTCAAACGCACGGTGCAAGAGAGCGACGCCACTTGGAAAGTGCTTGTCTCACCGACTCCATTGGTCGGCCCAGATCGCAAAAACAAGCGCGACAATCACGCTAACGAAGGCTTTCAGCACGAGGGCGATGAGATCCGCAACTGGTTGAAGCAGCATGTGCCCGAGAACTTCTTCGTCATCACCGGCGACCGGCACTGGCAATACCACTCGGTGCATCCTGAGACCGGCGTGGCTGAATTCAGCGCCGGCCCAGCCAGCGACCAACACGCGAGCGGCTCGCCGGGCGAGAACCCGCAGTACCACAAGTTTCATCGAGTGAAAGGCGGCTTCCTCGCGGTGACGCTGCAACGCGACGGCGCGAAGAGTCGCATCCTCTTCGAGCACCGCGACGTGATGGGCAAAGTTGTTTACTCATGGCAGAAGGAACGCGCGGTGTGATGGCTCATTGTTCCGATGTTTTCTCCAACGAAAACTCGCCCACGTCACAACTAATAATTCGGCCTGGCCACCCGAGAATCAACATGTTCCGTCGCACGAGTCCACAGGACAAATCATGAAACATCGCGTCGCACTCCTCATCCTTCTCGCCGCCGTGCGGCTCGCTCATGTGACCGTATTGAGCGCCGCCGAGTCGCGGCCCAACGTGCTGTTCCTGTTCGCTGACGATCAGCGAGCCGACACGATTGCCGCGTTGGGGAATCCGCATATCAAGACTCCCAATCTCGATCGGCTGGTGCGGCGCGGATTGGCGTTTGATCGAGCCTACATGCAAGGCGGGCTGAACGGCGCGACGTGCGTGCCGTCGCGAGCGATGCTGCTCTCCGGTCGGTGTCTGTTCCGCGTTGACGAGAAACTGCTGCGCGATGAAACGTGGCCGGCGGCGTTTGGCCGTGCGGGTTACTCGACCTTCGTCAGCGGCAAGTGGCACAATGGCGAGAAGTCGATCGCGCGCAGCTTTCAACAGGCTCGCGGCATCTTTGAGGGCGGCATGACCAATCCTCTGAATGCCAAGCTCAGCGATCTTGTGGAGGGCGCGCTGACGCCAGCGCAACTCGCGCCGAAGCATGCCTGCGCAGTCTTCGCCGATGAGGCGATTCGGTTCCTCAACGAGAAGCACGAGCGACCGTTCTTCTGCTACGTCCCGTTCGATGCGCCGCATGATCCGCATGTCGTCCCGAAGGATTTCAAGATCAGTTACGACGCCGATCAGATCCCGCTGCCGGCGAACTTCATGCCGCAGCATCCGTGGAACAACGGCGAGATGACCATTCGCGACGAAGCGTTGCTCCGCTGGCCTCGGCAGCCGGAGAAGATTCGCGAGATGATCGCCGAGTACTACCGCTACGTCTCGTACCTCGATGCGGAGATCGGCCGAGTGCTCGACGCGCTCGAAGCGTCGCCGCACTCGAAGAACACGATCGTCGTCTTCGCGGCC
Source organism: Planctomyces sp. (assembly GCA_005778115.1). Classification (GTDB taxonomy): domain Bacteria; phylum Planctomycetota; class Planctomycetia; order Planctomycetales; family Planctomycetaceae; genus SXKJ01. The sequence continues at coordinate 5,292 of SXKJ01000331.1, forward strand.
GATTCCGGAGTCGCTCGCGGCAGTCACGGCCTGATCGGCAAGCAGAACTGCTACGAGCATTCGCTGCGAGTCCCGCTGATCATGAGCGGCCCCGGCATCCCGCAAGGCCAACGCACCAGCGCGATGTGCTACCTGTTCGACGTCCTGCCGACGCTCGGCAAGCTATGCGACGTCCCCGGCCCAACCACCAGCGAAGGGATCGAGTTCTCTGCCACCGTGAAAGACCCGACTCACGCCGCCCGCCCGCAACTGGTGCTCGGCTACAAGTCGGTGCAACGAGCGATCAGCGACGGCCGCTGGAAGCTGATCCGCTACCCACACATCGACAAGACGCAGCTCTTCGATCTTCAAGCCGACCCGCACGAAATCGCGAATCTGGCTGACAAACCCGAGCACGCCATGAAGGTCGCCGACCTGCTGACTCGTCTCGAAAAAGACCTGACCGCATTCGGCGACAAGCACCCGCTGAAGGTCGCCAATCCCGATCCTGCCGATTGGACCCCGCCTGTCACGAAGGGCAAAGCCAAGAAGCAGCCGATGTGATGCCCGGATCTTCGGTATCTTCAGCAATTGAGCTACCCCGTTCTGTTCATTGCCGTTGATGATCTGCGGCCCAGTTCAAGACGAAGAAAGCTAACACGGCGCGGTGAGTCTCTGTCGCCGGATGAGTTGCTGGAGAAGGACAAGTCAGCGATTGTTCCTACCACGACTGCTGCAGTGCGATCTGGTTTAACCGCATCGATCAGGCGATGAGCGATGCGATGCTCGAACTCCTGAAGAATCCCAAGTCGACGAGAAACATCGAATCCAAGTGAGAACACCCATGTTGAAGTCTGTCAGAATGTTGTTGCTGTTTCAGGCCATTGCGATTGGCACGCTCTTTGTGTCGGCTCCGAGGCCAGCACACGCCGAGGATTCGACCATTGTCACTCCGGCTGTGGTCGCAGCGGTTAAGGACAACAAGCTCGTCATCAATGCCACCAATGAGACCTTCGGCGATACGGCTCCGGGCATTTCGAAGAAGCTCACGGTCGAGTATCGCGTCGGTGACGAGAAGCTCAAACGCGAGGTCAATGAAGGTGGGCGACTTGAGATCGTTGTACCAGCCGGTCAGAAGTTGGTGATCACGAAAGCCGTTTATGGGCCGGCGGATGGTTCCAAGCCTTCGCAATTCGATGCGAGCGTCGCTCCGGTGGAAGTGCTGGAGACGCTTCCGGGCTTCAAGATCGAACACGTTCTCAAAGCCAACGGAAAAACGGCATCGTGGATTTGCCTCACGAAAGATCCCAAGGGACGTCTGCTGCTTGGCGGTCAGCGAGGTCAGGCGATCGTGCGTGTGACGTTCGACGGCGGCAAGGTCGTCAAAGAAGAGACGCTGCAGATTCCCGTCACCGAAACGATGGGGATGCTCTTCGTCGAGAACGTGCTGTATCTCAACGGAGCCGGGAAGGACGGTAAGTACTGCTTGTTTCGCTGCAAGGACACAAAGGGAGACGACAGCTACGACGACATCGAAACCCTGCGCGAGTGGCGTGGCGGCGCGGGGGAGCATGGTGCGCATGGCATTGTGCTCGGGGCGGACAAGAAGCTCTACATCGTCTGCGGAAACTTCGTGGATGTCCCCAATGATCTGGCTCCGACTTCTCCGCATCGCGTCTATGGAGACGATCTCGCGCTAAAGCGAGCGGAAGATGGGAACGGTTTCGGAGCAGGTCGGCAACCGCCGGGTGGCTTCGTCGCTCGCATGGATCTCGACGGCAAGAACGCCGAGCTGTTTTCCGCCGGGCAGCGGAATGCCTACGACATCGACTTCAATGCCGACGGAGAACTGTTTGGCTTCGACAGCGACATGGAATGGGACTGGGGTGCTCCTTGGTATCGCCCGGTCCACGTTTTCCATTCCGTTCGGGGCGGCGACAACGGCTTCCGCGAAGGGAGCGCCAAGTGGCCCGAGCATTACGCCGACGGTTTGCCTCATACGACGACGATCGGCATCGGTTGCCCGACGGGAGTGGCCTTCGGCACTGGCTCAAAATTCCCGGCGAAGTATCAGAAGGCGTTCTACATCTGCGATTGGACTTACGGCCGTCTCATCGCCGTGCATTTGACACCCAGCGGTGCCAGCTACTCAGGGACGTTTGAGAATTTCGTCGCGCCCAAATCGCTCAAGGGCAAGGGTGGCAAGACTCCGTTCAATCTGACCGATGTCGTCATCGGTGACGACGGCTCGATGTACTTCACGATCGGCGGTCGGGGAACTCAGGCGAGTCTGTTCCGTGTGACCTACACGGGGACCGAGCCTGCAACACCAATTGCCGCGAGCGACCTTCAAGAACAGGGAGGCCGCGAACTGCGAGACCTGCGCCGCAAGTTGGAGTCGTTGAATCTCAATGCCGATCCCGCAGCGGTCGAGTTCGCCTGGCCTCATTTGAATCACCCGGATCGCTTCATCCGCTACGCGGCGCGTCTGGCGATTGAACGCAATCCCGTTGCCGAGTGGCAAGCGAAAGCGCTGGCCGAGAAGCAGCCGCACGCTGCATTCACCGCGCTGCTGGCGCTCGCTCGGCTGGGAGCTGCGGAGACTCAACCGGCGATTCTGAAATCGCTGGCGGCGATCCCGTTCGCCAATCTCACGGAGGAGCAAACGCTCGCCAAGTTGCGTGTGATGGAAGTCTCGATCGCGCGGCAAGGAGTTCCGACCGGCGACGTCGCGAAGCAGGTGATCGCGGACCTCGACCCGCAACATCCCGCCAAGAGCGAACTCGTGAATCGCGAGCTGTCGCAGGTTCTACTCGCCCTGAATGCACCGACTGCTGTTGCCAAGACTGTCGCACTCCTAAAGGCTGCGCCGACCCAAGAAGAGCAAGTGGCCTACGCGATGCACTTGCGAAACATCAAGGCGGTCTGGAACGTCGAGCTTCGCAAAACGTACCTGTCCTGGTGGAACGCCGGTCGCTCGACCGAACATCCCGCGCACGTCGTGAAGTGGTTTGAAGACGCGGGCATTCGCTTCAACAACGGTGCCAGTTTCTCAAACTTCATGTCGCATGCTCACGAAGCGGCCAAGTTCACGATGTCGCCAGAAGAGATCGTCGCACTCAACGACATCCTTTCGACATACACCGCGACGCACTCGAGCAAGCCGCTGCTTCCCAAGGGGCCGCCGCGCAAGGTAGTCCAAGAATGGAAGACGGCTGACTTGCAACCACTGCTGGATCAAGTGAGCAAAGGGCGCAGCTTTTCGCGCGGTCGAGAGATTTACATCGAAGCGCAATGCGCGGCCTGCCATCGCTATGGCGATCAAGGCGGAATGATCGGTCCCGACCTGACGGCGGTTGCCACACGCTTCAAGCGACAGGACATTTTGGAATCGTCCACCGAGCCTTCTAAAGTCCTCTCCGAACAATACATGAATACCGCGATCGAAACGGTGGAAGGAAAAGTGCATGTCGGTCGCATCGTCGAAGAGACTCCGGAGAAGGTCGTCCTCCGCAAGAATCCGTTGGAGACTGAAACCGTCTCGATCAAGAAGTCGGAGATCGAGTCACGCTCGCTGTCTAAGGTCTCGCCGATGCCTGCCGGCTTGCTCAACACGTTGACCAAAGAAGAGATTTTGGATCTGATGGCCTACCTCGAATCGCTGGGTGATTCGACGCATCCGAATTTCAAGAAGTAATCTTCAATCCCGGTAATTCCGGTCCACAAGTGAGCGGCAAGGCGCTAGACGCCGGTGCCGCCAAATGACCGGCGGCTAGCGCCTTGCCGCTCACGAACAACTCGCCTGATCCTCAATGCCAGGAATGAATCCATGAACTTGTCCCGCAGAAAGTTTCTGAAAGCCAATGGGGCGATGCTGGCGTTGCCGTTCTTGCAATCGCTGGCGGTTGGGGATGACAAGGCCACCATCGCGGCCAAGCCGAGCAAGAAGCTCGTCGTCATGTATATCCCCAACGGGATCGTGCGGCGTGGCTTCTTCCCCGGTGAAGAGAACGCGGAACTGCCGGGTTTTATCGGCGGGTTCGAAGCGGACAAGACGAAGGAGCAGCGGCGCATCGCCAACCTGCCCGGGATCGCTCCGCTGGAGCTGACTTCGACCATGCAGCCGCTGGCCGAGCACACCAACGACATCACGCTGATCACGGGGTTGGAGCGAACTTACAAGAACGGCCAGGACGTGCATGCTCAGGGTGCGTCGTGCTATCTGACGAGTCTGTCGCCCGTGCAAGCCAGCGCAAAGGGGATCGCGCATCCCAATGGGCGAACTCTGGATCAGGTCATCGGCGATGCGGTCGGCCACGCGACGATCTTCAATACCTTGGAGATCAGTTGTAACGGCTTCACGGCCGGGAAAGAGCCGATCGAGTTCGACAACATCTCTTGGTACGGCCCGGACAAGATCGCTCCGTCGATCCGCGATCCCCAGAAGCTCTACGACCGGCTGTTCCTGCGCGACAGCTACCGGAATCATGTGGCCGATGTCACGGACCTCGTGCTGGCGGATGCCAAAACATTGTCGAAGAAGCTGGGACGCGATGACCGCGAGACGATGGGCCGCTTCATGGAGATGATTCGCGATATCGAAGTCCGCATCGAAAAGATGAGCAAGCTCTTAGCCAGCGTGGACGTGAAGGTTCCCAAGAACGAAGTCTTGCCACGCGGCGACTACATCCGATTGCAGATTGACCTCATGCTGCTGGCGTTCCAGATGGGGATCACGAACGTCAGCACGTTCATGATCGGCCCCGAACGTTGGGATGCGACGCTCATGTACGAAGGGGTGTTCGACAAGCCGGTGCAGCACCACAACATGACTCACAACCAGAAGGGGGACGGTTACAAGGACGTGCAGAAAATCGACATCTTCCACATGCAGCAATACGCCTACCTGCTGCGGCGGATGAAGGAGCTGAAGGAGTCCGACGGCAGCACGATGCTGGACAATTCGCTGATCACCTACGGCGCGGGCCTGGGGGACGGAGCGACGCACCAGTTCTACGATCTGCCAATGATCGTCGCCGGCAAAACCCAAGGCCGCATCAAGCAAGGTCGCCACATCAAGATGAAGAGCGGCACGCTGAACTCGAACCTGTGGCTGACGGTCGCGCAGTTGATGGGCTTGGAGATCGAGTCGTACGCGGACAGCACGGGCGTCGTTTCCGATCTGTGGACGTAACAAGTGAGCGGCAAGGCGCTAGCCGCCGGGTCCGAACGAACCCAGAACCCGCGGCTAGCGCCGTGCGGCTCACAGACAGAAACAGAACCGGCGGCTAGCGCCTTGCCGCTCACGGAACAAAACCAACGACAGGTGATTTCTCGTGCCAGAACGATCTACGAATTGCGCGACCGTGCTTCTCCTTGCTGTGATCGCCATCGTCGCATCCGAGTGCCGGGCTGATGAGTTTGCTGACTTCGTGAATCCGTTGGTGGTTAAGCACTGCCTCAAATGTCATGGCGGCGACAAGGTGAGTGGCGATGTCAGTTTCAAGCCGATCACAACGGCGGCTCAGTTTCTGGCGCAGCCGGCGCTCATCAACAAGATGATCGACGCGATTGATTCCAACGACATGCCGCCCGAAGGCGAGCCGCCGTTGGATGAGAAAACTCGCACGAGGTTGCTGGCCACGCTGAAGACGATGCTGCGTGACGCGACCACCGGCCAGGAGCGAGCGACGTCGCAGATCCGGCGGTTGAATCGGTTTCAATACAACAACTCGGTGCGCGATCTGTTTCAGTTGAAGCTCGACGTCTTCGAGTTGCCCGAAAAGCTGATGACGCGGCACGACAGTTACCTGCATCTCGCGTCCAGAAAGATGCCAGACAAAGTTCGCGCGGCGTCGCTCTCGCTGAATCCGAAAGCCGGGTTGCACGATGTCAAAGCCTTTCCGAAAGACCTGCGAGCCGAGCACGGATTCGACAATCAGGCGAATCAGTTGACGCTCTCTCCGCTGCTGTTGGACGCCTTCCTGCGACTCAGTGTGTCGATCGTCGAAAGCCCGGATTTCAACGAGCAGACTGTCGGTCTCTGGAACGATTTCTTTCGGCAACCAGCGGAAGGGACGGAACCGGCAGCGGAAGTGAAACGCCGGCTGGAGCCGTTCCTGACGATCGCTTTTCGCAGCCGCGTCGATGCCGAGACCCTCGACCGCTACACGGCCTATGCGACGTCGAAGATGAAGCAGGGGCTATCGTGGACCGACAGCATGAAGAAGGTCGCGTCGGCGGTCCTGTCTTCGCCGATGTTTCTGTATCGAACGGGGGCTGCGGACGGCAAAGAGGCTCCCGTCGAACTCGCGTCGAACCTGTCGTACTTTCTCTGGGGGAGTTGTCCCGACCAGGAATTGCTGCGGCTGGCCGAGAGCGGCGAACTCGCCAAGCCTGACGTGTTGAACCAGACGATTGAGCGGATGCTCGCCGACCCGAAGATTGAACGATTCTTGGATACGTTTCCCGCGCAGTGGTTGCAGCTCGAAAACGTGCTGGCCGCGACGCCCGATCCGCAGATCAACAAGTACTTCAAGCTCGACCAGGACAAGCCCGCCGGTTTGCAGATGCTGCTTGAGCCGCTGTTGCTGTTCGACGCCGTGTTTGTCGAAGACCGGCCGATCGTGGAACTGATCGCGCCGCAGTTCAGCTATCAAAGCGACTTCTTGAAAACGTGGTACACGTCCGAGTTGAAGCCCCCGCCGGTGGACCTCAAGAAGATCGCGGATGACAACCGGCGGAACGACGAGCAACGCCAGCAACTGGAAGCTGCGATCAAGGCCGCTCGGACGGATATCGACGTGCTCGTCGAACCGGTGAAGACCAAACTGCTGGCCGATCGCAAAAAAGACGCCAGCGAAAAGAAACCGATCGACCTGAAGCCGTTCGCAGCCTGGGAATTCAACGGCGACTTGAAAGAGTCGCTTCGCTCACTCGATCTGACGGCTCACGGCAAGATCGAGTTCAAAGACGGCATGGCGGTCCTCGATGGCACCTACCTGCAAAGCCCCGGTTTGCCGATCGAGCTGAAGGCCAAGAGCTTGGAAGTCTGGTGCCAGGTCCCCAATCTCGATCAACCCGGCGGCGGAGTGATGGGCATTCAAGGCCCCGGTGATTTCTTCGACACGATCGTGATCGGCGAACGACAACCGCGACACTGGATCTCGGGCAGCAACGTATTCGCTCGCACCGAGGACTTCCCCGAATCGACTCCCGAGACGAAGGTCGGCGAGCTCCTGCATCTCGCCATGATCTATGCAGAAGACGGAACGACGACGCTGTACCGCGACGGCAAGCCATACGGCAAACCGTTTCGCAAAGGAGCCGCGACATTCCCCAAGGACCAAACTTCGGTGCTGTTTGGTTTGCGTCACTTACCGCCCGCTGGAGGAAGGTTTCTAAAAGTGAGCATCGACAAGGCCCGCTTGTACGACCGCGAGTTGACCGCCGACGAAGTGGCAGCATCCGCCAGCGGCAACAATCTTTTCGTTTCGGACGACGACCTATTGCTGGCCATGACGCCCGAACAAAAAGAGAAACGAGCCGCGTTGAACAAGTCGCTCGATCAAGCCAAAGACACGCTGAAACAGGTTCCACCGAATCAAGATCCGGCAAAGGTGCAGCAGGACACGCAGCGCCGGTTCGAGGACGACCTGCGAGCCAAGCTGCGTTCATCACTCTTTGAGCGTGTGACGGCATCGGACCCGCGCTACGGTGGGATCATCACAAACGCCGCCATGTTGAGCATGAACTCCGGTCCGAAGCGGACTCATCCGATCGCCCGCGGCGCGTGGATCATCGAAGTGATCTTCAACGACCCGCCTCCTCCGCCCCCCAACGACATCCCGCCGCTCAACGAGGACGACTCGGCCAAAGACCTGACGATCCGCGAGAAGTTCGCCGCGCACCGCAAGAGCCCGTCGTGCGCCGGCTGCCACTCGCGCATCGACCCGCTGGGCTTCGCGATGGAAAATTTTGATATCACGGGCCGTTGGCGAGACACCTACGAGAACGGCAAGCCGGTTGATGCGAGCGGAACTCTGCTGCGAACACATCCGTTCGACGGTGTCGTCGGCTTCAAAGCATCCTTGGTAAAAGAGCAGCATCGCTTCGCCCGCGCCTTCACCGCTCACCTGCTGCGGTTCGCGCTAGCCAGAGAGCTTCGCCCCGCCGACTCGATCACGATCGACACCATCGTCAGCAATACTGAGAAAGAAGACTTCAAACTGAGATCGCTGATCCGCGAGGTGGGGCTCAGCGCGAGTGCTTCACTTAAAGTCGATTGACGCAACCGTGGCGATTCTGAGTCGGCAAGATCGACACATTGCACATCTCATTTCGTTGATTCGTCGATAAGGAAGACATCATGAGGAAGAGATCGAGGACCACGTTCATCATCGCCACACTGTTGTGCAGCCTGAGCGTTGGGGGATGGCTGCTGGCATTGTCCGACGACGCGACGCCG
>SXKJ01000332.1 GCA_005778115.1 Planctomyces sp.
GTGCGTTGTGTTGACGATGCTGGAATATCTCGAACACCATGATCTCAGTGACCTCAAACAACTCGTTCGTGACGTCTCGTTACCATTCCCCATCCTCAAGTGCGGATAGTTGTGTAGATACCAATGACGCAAGCTCGGTGGCGATGGAATCAAAACACCGACAGCAGCAGCAACTGCGAGATGCGGATCAGCCACTTGCGATCGTCGGCGTTGAACGTGCCGCGATCGAGAATCTGCTGACACTTGTTGTGAGCCTGCGAGACGATCAGCCGCTGCAGGTCGGAGAGCGGCTTCTTCTCGCCGGCTTGCAGCAGCGAGTCGGTAATGCGATGCACGGCTTTGACTTCGTCGAGATCCGGCGGAACGACGTCGATCCACTCCGGAACAGTTTCCGAGTTCGCCGCACCCTCGACCACTTTCAGCACGAGGCTCGACACCCGCGCGACTTTCTCGAAGTCGAGCTTCTCCGGCACATCGCGCGGCGTGTGGTAATCAGGATGCTCGCCGGTGGAGAAAAACAGGAACGGGATCTTCTCGCCCCAGAACGGCCCATAGTCACTGCGCACCCCGATCAGATCGACACCCAGCCGAGCGGCCTCCAATCCCTGCGGCGAGCCGACATCGTCGAGCAACGTCTTCAATCGAGTCGCGTGTTCGCTCCCCATCACGAAGACAATTGGCAGCGGCAGGTTCCCCAGCGACCGGCCAATCATGTCGGCCGTGATAAAGAGCTTGACGCGACTGAGGTCAAACGGTGGATGCGCGACGAACCAGCGCGAACCCCAGAGCAGTTGCTCTTCGAGATCAAAGCCGACGAAGACGACGCTCCGTTTAGGCCGTTGCTTCGCCGCGGCCAACTGCCGAGCGACTTCGAGCATCATGGACGTGCCGCTCGCGTTGTCGTCGGCACCGCGATAAGTCTGGCCTTTGCGAACTCCGAGATGATCGAAATGCACTCCGATTACGATCAGCTCATCGCGAAGTACGGGGTCGCTCCCTTCCAGGAACGCTCCGACGTTGCGACCGATGATGCGCGGCGTCTTAACCGGCGGATCGGCATCGCCACCGCCATTGGCTGGATTGGCATTGTCGTCAGGCTCTTCGGCCGAGGTGGGAATCGGTTGCTCGAAGTCTTTGCCGGGAAACAGAGGCTGAAGTTTCGATTTGCGAAACTGCTGAATCAGGTAATCGGAGGCTTTGTGCGAATTGGCTCCGGATCGCCCAGCGAGTTGCGGGCTGGCCAGAAACTCGACGTGGGGTCGAACGTGGTCTGGCTTGATCGAGCCTTCCCATCCGTTCGGCAGTTCGTCGGCCTTGGCTGACGTCGCGGCCAAGGCGAAGGCAAGAAGACATCGAATGAGTCGGGACATCGCAGGCTCCAAGAGACGACCTGGCGAGCGGGGTATATGGCCGATCGCGCGACCGCCTCAAGCGGAAGAGTTTGCCGGCGTGTGAGCCTCTGCCGGTTTTTCCTGCGGTGCGGGTCGTGCCGATGCCGATGATATGGGGGGCACTCTGTTCGACTTTGAAGACTCAGGAGCACGCGGACCATGTTGCGACGAATTTTGATTCTGGGACTTCTCGGCACAGCGTTGTTCGCCGCGATGCACTTCGGCAGCCCAACCGCGAAAGCGGCCGGACGGGGACAACCGACCGATTGGAATCGGTTCATGTACTACCCGTTCCTGTACTACCCGCACAACTTCCAGCGGCCGCAGGGAAGCAACGACAACTTGTACTACCGGTATGGGCCTTCGCAGCGCATCCCGGTGCTTAACAAGAATTGGCACAACTTCCACGACACCGCTCAGCCGTACCACAAAGGCCATCACTTCATTTTGGATGTGTTCTAGGCCCAGCATGTCCGCGAAGCGCTGAACAGGAATGTTCGCCGCCGGCAAGGAAGCCACGCTTCCGGATTCACTGAGAGCCTCAGCGAAAGCCCGCTCGATTCATCGAGCGGGCTTTTTGCTTTCGCGACGCAATTTCCAGCCATTCGACCAGCAATGGCCACGAGGATCTCAGTTTGCCAATTCCAGCCCTTTGGTTTCTGGTGCCCATCTCAACAACACGATGCCGTCCAGAAACAGTAGGCTCAGCAAGGACGCCGAGTTATCAAAGGACAACCCCGCCTTCTGCAACGCACCGTTGACCAGCAACATCACCGCCGTCGCAGATCGAGCGAAGTTGAAACAGAACCCCGCACCGGTGCTGCGCAGCCGAGTCGGATACAGCTCTGGAAAATAGATTGCATACCCCGCGTGCATCCCCAACGTGAGAAATCCAAACAGCGGCAACAGCCACATCAGCAGCGTGTCGCTGGACGACGCGAATCCTTGAAACAACGCGAACCCCGCCATCAGTCCGCCGAGATGAAACAGCAAGAACGCCCGCCGCCCGCCGAGCATCGACGGGTGATGCTCACCACAGCGAATCGCGACCAGCAGCAAAATCCGTTCGGTGAGCGCGGCCATGCCTCCTGCGAGCGTCAGCGTGTCCTGACCTGGAACATAGCCGTTCGGCAGCAGCACGACGTTGAAGCCCGCTCGTTCCGCAGTCAGCACCAAGTCGCGATAATGTTCCCAACTGCTGCGCAACCGCCCGTCCGGCACGCCGAGGAATTCGTAATCGTCCGCGCAGAGCGCGCTGAACCATGAGACTTCAGTGGCATCAAGCTGCGGCGAGCGGATGACGAGGGATCGGTTCATTGGAGTTCCGTAGGTTGGGCACTCTTGCCCGACCCTTATTACGGCGAACAACAAACCCGGACGGGCAAGAGTGCCCTTCCGACGGTCGCTCATCGTGAATCGCTTGCGAACACGACCAAACGCTTCGCTCGATTGATCCCGACCAATCCGCCAGTTTTCGGATCATCAGCGAAACCCTGTCCGGTGAACGGCACCGATTGTTGCTCGACAAATTCCAGCACGCGACCAGTTTTGGGAAGTCGCAGTCGAAAGAAGACCGGATCGTCGTGGCCGGTGACCAGCAGCGAACCGTCACGCCACAAGCCGCCAGACAAACTCATGCGATGCAACTCGCGAATCACTTCGGGCGGATAAGTCCACCGGCCTTGCTCGCGCCAGTCCCGATCGAACTTCGCCAGAAACGTTTGCCCGTTGTCTTCGCCGTACCGAGCGAAGTTGCACCACCAATGCTCATCATGCCGCACGGCCCACGTCAGGCTGCCGCCGATGTTGCCGAATTCCTTGAACGTCGTCAGCCGCAGAGAGTCCAAGTCGAGCACCTTGATCTCACTCTGCTCCGGAGTCTGCGGGTAGTTCGAGTGAGCACAATACAGCCGCCGCTCCCACAGGAATCCGCTGTTGAGATGCTTCGCCTCGCCAGTGCTGGTCGCCAATCGTTCGCCGGTCTGCCGATCGTATCTCGCGACGAGCGTGTTCGTGATCGCGTACACGAATTTGTCATCGGCCGCCGCCGCTTGATGAGCCTCCGGAGCCGACAACGTGCCGGTCTGCTTCCAAACGCTCGCGTATTTCTCCTGCGACCAGCCGACTGCCACGATCGTCAGCACAAGCCACAACCATCGGCAACTCTTCCTCATCAAGGTGCTCCCCTTTGTCGCAGTCCGCCCCGCTGATGGCTGTGAGCTGAAAGCTGATGGCCGTTATCACAAATCTTTCAGACAACTTGGTTGGGATGACTGCCATCAGCTTTCAGCCAACAGCCATCAGCCGGGCGTGACGGGCCACTTTGGACCTGGCTGGTGCGTGCGGACGCTCAGCAGCCGATCGCCGCAGGTGATGAACAGCGTCTTGCGATCCTCGCCGCCGAACGTGCAATTGGTCAGCGTGTCGATCGGCGTTGCGAGATACGCCAGCAGTTTTCCGCTGGGCGAGACGACATGAATGCCCGGCTTGGTGTCGAGCGTCTCGTGAGTCCCGCGCGTCTTGTGCAATCCCGCGGCGACGTACAAGTTCCCGAACACATCCACACACAAGCCATCGCCTCCTCGGCCGGGGTAGAAGTCGATGATCCGCCGCGTGTTCGTGACCGAGCCGTCTTCCTTCAAGTCGTACGCGAAGAGACAACGATTGCGGTTCTCTCGGCCATCCGATTCGATCAGATACAGCGTGCGGCCATCGGATGAGACTTCGACGCCGTTGGGCATGTGAATGTCCGGCTCATGCAGGACTCGCGCGACCTTGCAGTCCGGGTCGATGCGATAGACCGAGTTCACGTTGTTCTTCTTCGGGTCATCGTTCGGCAATCGCGATGTGAAATAAATCCGACCTTTCGCGTCGATCGTCAGATCGTTCGGCGCACCGAGCGGATGGCCGCCAAACTTGTCAACCAAGACGGTGATCTCACCCGTCTTCATGTCAGTGCGAGTCACTCGGCCAGCCTTTCCTTCACACGCCAGCAATCGTCCGACGTGATCGAACAGCAGCCCATTCGCCTCGCCGCTGTTCTCACGATAGGTCGAGAGTTCGCGTGACTTCGGATTCCAGATCAGAATCTTTGCGGCGGAAGCGTTCGTGAAGAAGACTCGGCCATCCGGCGCGATCGCCGGACCTTCGGTGAAGACCTTTTGATCGACGACCTTGGCTTCTTCTTTCAGCGGCCCGGTGAAGAAGTCGTCCGACTTCAAGCCGGCATATAGTTCTGAAATGCCAGCCGCCCGCGCGGATGAAGCAATCAGCGTCATGCCAGTGATGGCGTTGGCTGCCAGGAACTCGCGTCGTGAGATCAGGGAGCATTTCATCATGGCATCCTCTGTGAGCCGGAGGGCGTCAGCCCCCGGACTGTGCCTTTCTAAAGTCCGGGGGCTGACGCCCTCCGGCTCGCCAAAGACTCTTCAATCAGATCACCACCGGCTTGCCGAGCACTCGGCGGGCGGCGGCGATTTGGCCGGAGTGCATCGTCACATGACCGGCAACCAGGTTGAACACCAGGCCGACGGTCGGGCACATCTTGAAGCTCGGCGGGCCCGGCTTATCGAGGTCAGCGTCCGGCAGCGCATCGAGCGCGGCTTTCGTCGCCGCGCGTTGCAGGTCGAACAGTTCGAGATACTTTTCTTTGGTCAGAAACTTGCCTGGATCGTCGCTGCCGATCGCTTCCTTGCCGTGCTGATCGCCGAAGCCCGCCGGCAAGGCGGCTCCCGCGCCGGGGCAAACCATCTCCAGCAATTGCTTCTCCGAGTTGATCAGATGCCCGATCTGCCAAGCCAGATGATTACTCCCCACGGTTGGCCGAGTCATCAACTCCGCATCGGACAAATCGCCGAGGTACGTCTTCAGGATGTAGTCCCCCAAATCCATCTGAGCCTTCAAGACATCTTTCGCATTCATGGAGTGTTCCTTGTTCTTCTTACGAGCGTCTGTGTTCCACCGTTGGCAGTAAGCCGAATGCCGATGGCCGTGATCCTTTTTACCTGAGCCCTGGATGACTCAAAGACAAGGATAACGGCCATCGGCTCACGGCTCACGGAATTCGGCGGACAAATCTGGGAGCGACTACTTTGGCGACTTTGGGGCAAACGGTGTCAGACCTTCATCGCGACGACGAGCCGGAAGTGTTCTGAAAGCATGGACGACGCACCCGATCGCGATCAGCCACAACATCAGACCAAACCCGATCAGACCGATCGCCATGTCATTCGGCCCGCCGATCGAATACGTCAGGCCCCCGGCGAGCGCGAATAGGCCGGCTATGAACAAGCCGGCAATGTCTAACCATTGCCTCGGCTTCGATCTCATTTTTGTTCCCCAAGCCCACTTCGAATCATTCGCGGTCAGGATCGGCAATCGCAAGGATCACTGCTTCGGCGGGTTGGCCTCCTTCACGATCGCGCCGTGCTCGTCGCTCATGACGAGCACCGAGAACTTCGTCACGGCGTCGAGGTCGTTCGTGTTGAGGCTCGAATAGTCGAATCGGCCGCGGAGGTCGGTGTAGCCATCCTTGTAGAACCGCGATGAGCCGTCCGGACGTTGAGCATAGACCTTCACATACGCCTTCGCGATCGGCTTGTTGGTCGTTGCGTGCGTGACTTTCAGTTGGCCGTAGTTCTCGATGAGCTGCACAGCCAGTGAGTTCGAGTAGTACGCCTGCGTCTTCGTCTGGCCACCGCCGGTGATTTCGACGAGCACGTTTTTGTTGTGCAGGTCTTTCGGCAGCTCGACCTTCTTCGACCCTTGAGTCGCTTCAGTCTTCTTCGCCCCTTCAGTCCCTTCCGGTCCGCCACCCAGACCGCCGTTCGCCGCGACTTGCCGTTCGCGCAGCCCCACCGTCTCCACGCGGTTCGGTTGGATCAAGCTGAACTGGCCGCGGAATTGTTGGACGAACGGGTTGCGGCTGAAGAGCAATTCAACGTCCATCAGGTAGTAGCTGACTTTGACGTCATCAAGATTCTGGTGATTGATCGTGAGCTGTTTCGCCTCGACGTTGAAATCGAAGTTCGGGTCGGTCGCGGCGAGTTGCGTTTGGTCCTGGTTGCGGTCGTCGGTGTCGATCTTCTTTGGTCCGGCCCCGTCGATCTCGTCGAGTTGGGCTTTGATCGAAGCGAACGCATTTCGCCAGCGGTCCACCGGGTAGTCGGTGTATTTAGCGGCGATGGCTCGCGCGAGCTTCGGGTTGTCGGTGAAGAAGTCGAGGTACGCCTGGAAGTAGTCGTATTGCAGCCGAGTCGGCAGCCGCTCCGGATTCACGCGAGCGAACGTCGTCAGCGATTCCTCGATGCGGTCCTGCAACAGCAGGTCGTAGGTGACGACCATCAGGTCATCGTCGGTGAGGCTGCGTTGGTAGGAGAACTCTCGCAACGAGCGGTGATACTGCTCGTTGAACTTTGCGTTGACGATCTGCCGTTGCTGGCCGAGCCGATGGGCTCGCGCGTTGACCAGCGGTTTGTAGTCGAGGTGCTCGTAAGTGCGGCGTGCGACGGGGTTGATGGTCAGCAGCGTGCTGCTCAGTCGGCCGCCAAGCTCGTTGACGAGGCCGTCGACGTGTTGCAGGTACTCGCGAGTCGCCGCGACGTGGTTGTGCATCAGGCCGTAAGACCACAGCGTCGTATGGAACGCATGACGCGCACTCAGCAGCGAAACAGCCGCATCAAAGAACTTCGCGTCGTGCATCCGCCACGCCATGCGGTCGAGGTTCAGGCCGTGGACGTTGTGGCCGTTCAAGAACTTCAGGCAGTCGTCGGCCGAGGCGTATTGCGAGACGTAGTCCCAACTCTCGGTGTCGATCTTGGTCGGCTTGTCCACGACGTTGAACGTGCTGGGCGAGGCGAACGCGATCAACTCGCCGTTCTTCGCGACGTGAATCGGGAAGTGCGGGAACTGCCCGGCGGCCGGGAAGTAGAAGAAGTAGTCCAGCGTCTGCGTGTGATACGGCTGCAAGTCCACATGCACGCTCTTGGTCGGCTGACCGTTGGCGACGGGGATCGCACCTTGCGGCACTTGCAGCAGCACGGTCAGCTTCTGCCGAACGGACGTCGGATTCGTGACGACGACCTGGCAGCCATAGACGGTGTGAATGACGAATTCGTCGGCGACGTACTTGTCGATCTGCTCGCCGTTTTCCTGGCGATGCCGGTCGCCGTGCCGGAAGAAATTCTGGCTGACGAGGATCGGCACCTTATCGGCGGCGGGCTGAGCGGCTTTGACCTCTTCATGGAAGACGATCATCGGGCTGCCGGCCGCGAGCGTCATCTGCGGCCCATCGAATTTCGATTCATGCTTCGCCGGCTCGAACGGCAGATCGAGCACTGCCAGCGCGAGCATCATCTCCGAGAAGTTGCGGCTCGCGTCTGCGATGTTGGTTGAGAGGAACGGCTTCGTCGGATCGTGCTGAGCGTAGTCGCGCCAGAACGAGTTGACCGTGATGAGCCCGGGATTCTGCTCGGCGATGGCGAGGTGGTAGTAGTTGTTCTCCGCCCATTCCTTGGTCGGGTCCATTTTGCGGTAAAGCTGCCGCACTTCGGCGAGACGGCGCTTCGCGAAGAACTCCGCCTCGTCGTCAAGCTTCGCGCCGTCCAAATCCACGGCGGCGAGGTCGGCCCTGCCATTCTTGGTCGAGTCCTTCTTATCCTTATCAGCTTCACTGCGGAATCGACCAGACATTGGCTTGCCATCGCGTGCAAGTCCGCGACTCAGGCGATCGGCTCCGGCTTCTTCCTTGGCCTTCTCGCGGAGTCCGAGTTGCTGCTTGGCCGCCTTCTTGGCTTCGGCTTTATCGCCCCCCATCGCTCCAAATCCTGCGAGCGCTCGATTCGGCGGAGGTTCCGCCGGAGCACCGCCGCCAGCCGCGAAGGAAGTCGCTGCTCCAGAAGCCATCGAAGACTTCATGTCGCTCGCAAGGCTCTCGAACATCACTTCCGATTCCTTCAGTTGCCGTTCGAGATTCAATTTCACGCCGAGGCTGTCACTGGTCTCGAGCGCGCTCCCTTTCGCTGCCGTGTCGAACAGATGCAGGAACCGGTCGATGTTCGGCGGCTGCAACTTGAACAGCTCGTCGATGTGCCGCGAGGTCTTCGGTCCCTCGCCGTTGATGTGCTGTGCGAGGAACACTCGCTCGGCGACGTTGAGCTGCCCGTGAGACCACGGTTGCAGGAATGGATCCACCTTGTCGTCGAGCAGCCAGCGGTCGAGGAACGTCTTGTCCTTCTTGTTCGCGAGGTACGGCTTCACGACCGTGTTGAAAAACTTTGGGTCTTTCTTCGCGAGGAACACGTTCAACTCGTGGCAGGCGAACTTTGAGTATTTTTCCTTCTGCTCTTCCGGCTTGAGCTTCGGCCAGTTGAGCAGGAACGAAAACTCGGCCAACTTCGGATCGTGCGTCAGCGTCGTGAACAGCAGGTAAACCCGCGCGAGACTGTCATACGCCTCGAACTTCGACGTGGCGATGTCCGCCAACGTAAACGGCTGCCCGGCTCCAACCAGACTGACTCGCTTTTGCTGCGTGAAATGCTTCTTCGGGTCCAGCCCGTTCGCCAACCTCAAATCAATGAACACCGACTTCGGCTCGTCCAACGCGACGCTCCGCCAAGTCGTGTTCAGCGGATCGCAGGCGACGACGTGCAGATGCTGATGGCTGCCGAGCAACTCGCGCTTCAAAATAATTCTCCCGTCCTTGTCCGGCACGAGATTCACAAACACGGCCGACGCTTCCGCCAGGAAGTCGAGATTCGCGAAGTCTCCGCCTCGAGCAAACGCACCTCCGCCACCTCCTTCGCCTCGCCCCATCATGCTTGCTGGCGGCGGACCATTCGCTCCGAAATCTTCGCCGCCTGCCGCGATCTGCTCGCCAGTCTCAGTCGATCGCAACACCCACGGATTGAGCAACAGCGACGGACGTTCCAGCGTGTTCCCTGGAAACTTCTTCGCGTACTTGCGGTCGATGATGTACCGGTACTCGTCGCCGATGTTGCGGCCCGCCAGATACACCGACTCGGCCGGAGACGTGCGAATCGCATACGGTTCGGCCTGCGTGATCTTGGCCAGATGATTCCCCGCCGGAAACGCCGGGGCAAACCGCGTCGCGAGAACATGCACGCGAGCAAACTTGTTCGCGTTGCTGAGCTGAATGACGAGGTCTTTGTCGTCCGCTTTGACGCTCTCAATCTGCAACGCCTTGAGCGGCTTCGTCTCAAGCTGCCGCACATTGCCGAGCACATAACCATACTTCGCCTCGCCTGGAGCGATCCGAATGCGGACATGCCGATTCAACGACTTCAACCACAGGTCGTAATCCCCTTCCTTCAACCCGCTGATCGTGATGAGTCCGTTCTTGATCGAGAGATTTTCAAAACGATCTGCGAGGAACGAATCGCCGCGTAGTTCGAGTAGGGAGAGCGTGTTCCGTAGGTCAGCCTTTCTAGGCTGCCCCGCCGCGCGATCGACGTCCTTTGGAGCATTCGAGTCAGCCTGGAAAGGCTGACCTACGAACGGCAGCGTCAGCACTTCGCCGACTCGGCCGTGCAGAGATTGAGAATAAACATGCTCGTCCGGCCGGATCGGCCAGGCGTGCTGAGTTCCCTCCGGCCCTGTCGCCGTGATCGCCGTGATGTCGTCAAGCTGACCGAGCGACACTCGCCCAGCCTTGTCCGACTTGAACGTGAAATGCTTCGGGTCGCGGAAATCGCGGTGCTTCAAAACGATTTGAATTGGCCGCGAGACCTTTGGCTCGCCGGTCTTGCCGAGCAATTCCACGAAATACCCGGCGCTGGTGCGGACCAAATGCAGGTCTTCGATCTTGTCCGTCCGGTCGATCTCGTTGAACGCAAACGACTCATTCGCCGCCAGCGAGATCGTCGCATTCGTGCTGAGCACTTTGACTTGCCCGATCAACTGAAAGCTCAGCGCTTGAGTGCGCGGCGGAACAGAGAACGCATGCGTCGATTCGCGATCCTCGAACAGCTTGAAGTCCGGGATCTCCGTCGACGAAGCGACTCCGTCATGATCGGTCGACACGATTTGCAGCTTGACCTGCTCCAACAGCTTCGAGCTGACCGGCGTCCCATTCAGCGTGAGCTGCGGCCGAACAACAACGGTTGCCTTCTTGCGGCTCAGCAGTGATTCGCGATCGACGAAGATACCCGCCGACAACGCGAATGCTTCGCCTTCATGCTGGAAATAATCGAGACAGGCAAACTCATGGCCGACGCTGCCAGCGTCGGCTGGTTTGTCGTTGCCGTTACCTTTGCCAAGGCTAGCAGCCTTGGCTACGAGGACCACCGGCTGCCGGCTCGGTTGATGCGTGAACGGCACAGCGATCTCGCCGTTCTTGTCGGCGACGTATTCATGTCCGCCGAAAAGAATGCGGGCGTCATCGACTTTCTGATTCTTCTCGTCGAGCACCGTGAAGACCTGCCCGGCCGTACCCGTCTTCGCCAGGAACTTCAACTTGCCTTTGCGGATCAATGCTCGGCTGCTCCGGCCATTGCCGATGAAATCGACGACGTACACGCCCGGCTTCTTCAGTTCGGGAAGCTCGAAGCGACGGCGGACTCGGCGGAACGATGTGTCGTTATAGGTGTGCGTTGTCTCGCGATTGGCGACCAGGCCGTCGAGATTCATATCGGTGTCCACCTCGCGCAGTTGCTCGCGATAGAAATTCTTCGTGTTGATCTCGAAGACCTTCACGATCAGAGTGCCAACATTCTTGACGTGCAGGTCGAGCGCGACCGGCTCATCGGCCGAGTACGACGTGCGGTTCGTCGGATCGAATTCGATCTCGACTCGCTGCTTGAGCTGCTGGAAGAGTTCGGCCGGAAGCATCGCCGCCCATTGCTCTGGCTCGCCCAAACCGTTGAGGATTGTCGTTTCGGCAAAGAGATGTTTTAGGTAGATGTCGTTGATGAACGGCTCAAACTCCTTCGGGTTTGCGGCGTCCAAAAAGAGGTGTTGCAGGTAGCTGCGAACCAGCGGTTCGTCATTCGCGATCGGCGGCAACAGCGTCCCCGGCCGCAGGTCGTGATTCAGATGTGCCGGATGTTGCTTGATCGCCTCGCCCTCGCGCATCGACTTTGACAAGTAGCCGACTGGCCGAGGCAGCTTGAGGTACGCCAGAAACCGATCCTTGTCCAACTTGCCGAGCGATCGATCCAACCACAATCGGTGATACAGCGTTTGTGCTCGGAGCGGATTCTGAATCGGCGGAAGTTTGTTGGCGAACACCATGATTCGGTCGAGGTACGCCGACATCGCTTGCGTGTCGCGCTGCCAATCCTCATCCGGTCCCGGCTGCAATCGAATGAGCGACGCGACCACCCAATGGTGATTGTGAATCAAGTCCGGCTTCAGCTTGAGCATGTCGTCGAGCTGCGCTTGTGTCAGCAACTTGTGAATCGCGAACTGCCCGAAGCCGCCGGAATTCGGATGATTCATGTCGTCGGCAATCAACTGCGTCAATCCGGCGTAATCCGGCCGAGCCAACCGCGAGATCAAATGCCGCCGCCGATCGCCGTCCAACTTTTCGTTGACCAGCCAGTCGAACGACGAGTCGGTAAAGCCTTCCGTATTTGGCTGCTGAAATGCTTGCTGCATCCACGTCGCGCGAGAGATCCATAGCGGATCGAGCTTCGTCGGCAGGTTTGGTTCGACGCCAAGCTCTTCCTTCTGATGCCCGAAGTTCACACCGAGCTTGTTGCGGAGGAACTCCAGCGTCTTCTGGGGATTCTTGTCGTAGGTCAGCAACGCCTGCCGCGCGAGAATCTCGTTGACTCGCTGCGTGTGCCCGACCTTCTGAATCCATTGCGTGACCAGCGGTTCGACCTTGTCGAACTGCTCGGCCTGCTGCGCGTGCAGGCAGTGGAAGTAATAGAAATCCTCGGTCCCCGGCACGAGCTGCTTGAGCGGCACCGCCCGATCCGGCGCGAGGGCGAAATCCTCGATGAAATTGATCTCACCAGCACGAGGTTGTTCGATCCCGATCGTTCCAACACCAATCGCCAACGTGAAGCCAACCGCTCGCAGCCAATGAGACCATCGCATGGGAACCTCGCTGAAATGTGAGAAACGAATTCAAAGCCGTACCGCAACCGTCAGGAAGCAGCCTCACTTCGACGTGAAGGGCCGCTTCCTGACGGTCGCGGTACGGCTGCCAAAATCGGATCGGAGAGTTGAGACCATCCGCGCAGGATGTGAGTCGTGTCAGAACAGGGACGTGCTAAGAGGCGGTCGTCTTAGAGAAAGTTCCCGAGGATTCTACAAATGCCACGAGTGAAGTCCCGCCAGATTTGACGCTGTTCGGGCCGGGCGTGATTATCCGCCGGCTTGATGGGAACTCAGTTTGTTTTTGTGCTTTGGCCCAAACGGCCGTAACTCGAAAGCCCAGGGCAATGCTCTGGGTAGGAATCAACCAGAAACATCTAGCCCTGAAAGGGCGAAACAAGCGACCGAGTATGTTTCGCCCTTTCAGGGCTTCCGTCTTTCTGGTTCCGTGAACCCAGGGCGATGCCCTGGGCTTTCGAGTTGTGGCCTTTCAGGCCAAAGCCAGAATTGAATCTGAGCCCCAATCATCGAGTCGTCACACCTGCATTACTTTGGGGTCATTCATGTCGGATACGTCGTCGCCAACTTCCTCAGCACCGCTCGAACCGCATCGCCTGGAGGCCGCTCGGCTGGAAAAACTGCACAAGCTCGAAGCCTTGGGCCTCGACCCATGGGGGCAGCGGTTTGATGGACACATCGGAATCGGAACGGCTCGCGACAAGTGCCCCACTGAGTTCGGCACGGATGGCGAGACGGTGCGCGTCGCCGGCCGAATCATGCTTCAGAACGATCGCGGCAAGCTGAAGTTCTTTCACATTCAGGACGCGACCGGCCGCATCCAATTGATGATCTCAAAGAAGGACGTGCCGGAAACGACATGGCAGGCGATTGAACAACTCGATCTCGGCGACCTCGCCGGCATCGACGGCCGGCTGCGAGTCACCAAGACCGGCGAGAAGACAATCTTCGTTGAGCAGCTCACGCCGTTGTGCAAATCGCTGGCGACTCCGCCGGAGAAATTTCACGGAGCACACGACATCGAGATGCTCCTGCGGCATCGCTACATCGACATGATCTACAACGAGGGGGTACTCGACCGGCTGCTGAAGCGGACGAAGATCATCAGCTCGATCCGCGCGACGTTAGCGGGGCACGGCTACGTTGAGGCGGAGACGCCCGTGTTGCACGCGATCGCAGGCGGCGCGGCGGCGCGGCCATTCGTCACGCATCACAACGCACTCGACATCGACTTGTACCTGCGGATCGCGCTGGAACTGCACCTGAAGCGGCTGCTGGTCGGAGGGATCGAACGGGTGTTCGAAATCGGGCGTGTGTTCCGCAATGAAGGGGTTGATGCAACACATAATCCCGAATTCACGATGATCGAGCTGTA
>SXKJ01000333.1 GCA_005778115.1 Planctomyces sp.
GGAAAGGCCTGAATCAATTCGCCAGTTCCGAGGATGCCACCAAGCTCACCGAACTCCGTAAACAGGTCGAATTCACCAAGAACAAGATCGCCAAGCTACAGGAAAAGAATGAAGACCTGCGCAAGGAACATGAGTTTGAAGACCGTCGCAGCCAACCTGCGGAGGCCTCCGGTGCCGAAGCCTACGCCGCGATTCACGACAACCCGTTCGCCACACCGTTGCAAGAGCCGCTCTCGACGTTCTCGATCGACGTGGACACGGCGGCTTACTCGAACATGCGACGCTTTCTGACTCAGGGAAGTTGGCCGCCCGTGGACTCGGTGCGGATCGAGGAGTTGGTGAATTACTTCAGCTATGACTACACGCCGCCCAACGTAGAGCACGCGGCTCGCGTGCTTCGCGAGGGGGATGGGCAGGCGAGCCGCCCGCCCCACGATGTTCCCTTCGCCGTCCACATGGAAGTCGCCGGGTGTCCGTGGAATGCCGATCATCGGCTGGTGCGAGTCGGACTGAAGGGGAAAGAAATCGCGCTCGACAAGCGGCCGGTCAGCAACCTCGTGTTTCTGATCGACGTCTCCGGGTCGATGCAGCCGGAGAACAAGTTGCCGCTGGTCAAAGCGGGGATTCGACGCCTGGTCGATCAACTTGGTGAGAACGACCGCGTTGGCATCGTGGTCTATGCCGGAGCCTCTGGGCTGTCGTTGGATTCGACCAACGCGACGCAAAAGGATGTGATCCTGTCGTCGATCGACAATCTGCAAGTAGGAGGCTCGACCAACGGCGGCGAGGGGATTCAGCTTGCGTATTCGTTGGCTCGTAAGAACTTCATCACGAAGGGAACGAATCGCGTCATCCTTTGCACCGACGGCGACTTCAACGTCGGCATCACTAACCAAGATGACCTCACGCGGTTGATCGAAGAGGAATCGAAGTCAGGCGTTTTCCTCAGCGTACTTGGCTTCGGCATGGGGAACTTGAAAGACGCGACGCTCGAAAAGCTGGCCGACAAAGGGAACGGCAACTACGCCTACATCGACACGCTCCGCGAGGCCAACAAGGTGTTCGTCGAGCAGATGACCGGCACGCTGATCACGATCGCAAAGGATGTGAAGATCCAGATCGAATTCAATCCGTCGCAAGTCGGTGCGTACCGGTTGATCGGCTACGAGAACCGCATGTTGGCCGCTCAAGATTTCCACGACGACACGAAGGACGCCGGAGAAATCGGAGCCGGCCACACGGTGACGGCTTTGTATGAGATCGTTCCGCCAAACAAGCTGCCGGTTCAGAAGCCTGTGACGGAAGAGAAGCTGAAATATCAACCCGCAAAAGGGTCGGGAGTCGTTATCCCGTCGCCGAAGTCGGAGCCAGCAACCGAAGTGGATTCAATGCGGCGGGAAAAAGACTCCCGATTCCGTGACGCGACCAACGAACTGTTGACGATCAAGCTGCGCTACAAGCAACCGGACGCCGACAAAAGTTCTTTGATTGAGATGCCGTTGGCCGATGCCGGCCGCTCGTTCGGACAAGCTTCGACGGACTTCCGCTTCGCCGCGAGCGTCGCCAGCTTCGGGATGATCCTGCGTCACTCGCCGCATCGCGGCAACTCGACGCTCGATTCGGTGATCGAACTGGCTCAGTCATCGCTGGGTGCGGACAAGTCGGGCTATCGGTCCGAGTTCGTCAGCCTCGTGCGATCGGCCAAGGCGCTGGCCAAGTAGTCGAGTCACTTCGTGACTCGAACCTTTCGGTCACGGCGAGTCTGTAAACGAATCACGCCACGGGGCTTGCAGCTTGTCGAACAAGTCTCGCTCACGCTGGAAGACTTGCGAGTGAAATTGATGTACGCCGGAAAGTCAGTGTTCCATGATATTTCGGCTCTCCGCCATACGTGGTGATTTCAGGGCCAGTGAGCCGCAGGGCGCTAGCCGCGGGTTCTTTTCATCGACCCGCGGCTAGCGCCTTGCGGCTCACGAATTCGTTTTCAACACGGATGGCGGAGAGCGATATTTCTTGTTGCCCCCGTCCAGCTTGCCCGGATGGAGTCGCATTGAGAGAGCGTGTCGAGTTCGCGTCTGCCGGAATGCCTCAGTTCCATCAGGGTTGAAACTTAATGCCGAGCGGCGACACTCCGATTGAGCATTTCACTCTGTCGAGGATTTCATGTCGCACGAATCGAGTTTTCAGGATCACGCCGCCGAGTCCGCGAAAGTCGGGTCTCTGGGTTTCGCCGTCATCACGCTGTCGGACACGCGGACGGATTTGACGGACATGAGCGGCAAGTTCATCAAGCACGCGCTGACCGAGGCCGGACACACTGTGCCGTTCTACCGGGTGCTCAAGGAAGATCGCGTGAAGATCAAGACCTTGCTGCAAGATTGCCTGGCGGAACCGCAGATCAACGTCGTCATCACTAATGGCGGCACTGGCATCGCCTCGCGGGATTCCACCATCGAGGTGCTCGCGTCGGTGCTGGAGAAACAACTCGACGGGTTTGGAGAGCTGTTCCGGATGCTCTCGTACCAGGAGATCGGCCCGGCGGCGATGATGAGCCGCGCTCTGGGCGGGATCGCCAAGAATCGCGTGCTGTTCGCGATCCCCGGTTCGACGAACGCCGTGCGGTTGGCGATGGAAAAACTCATTCTGCCGCAAGCCGGGCACATCTATTGGGAACTCAACAAGCACTTGCGCGTGACGTGACTTGGGTGACGAAAACTCCTGTTGCGGCCCTGCGTGAGAACGCCGACCATGCGGCAGTCGTTGGACTTCTCAATGCCAGGAGGGCGTGGGCATGTTTCCGCCGCGAGCGTCAGTTCTTTTTGTTCTCGTTGGTTGGATTCTCTTCGCGCAAGTGAGTCACAGACTCGCTGCGGAGGACAAAGTCCCGGACTGGCCGCAGTTTCGCGGACCCGGCGGGCAGGGACGCAGCACGGACACGGGTTTGCCCGAACGCTGGACCGCGACCAAGAACATCGCGTGGACGGCCGATTTATCGGGAGTCGGATCGTCAAGCCCGATCGTCGTTGGCCAGCGGGTCTACTTGACGTGCGACTTGGGTTATGGCGTCCCCGGAGAGCCGGGCAACATGGAGCAGCTCGTCCGGCGAGTCGTGTGCTTGTGGGTCAAGGACGGAACCGTGCTCTGGCAGGTGGATGTCGAACCAAAGCTGCCGGAACACGGCTGGACTCGCGAAGGACACGGCTACTCTTCCAGCACATTGGCCTCGGATGGGAACTGGCTCTATGCCTTCTTCGGAAAGTCCGGCGTGTATGCGTTCGACGAACTGGGCCGGCGAAAATGGCGCAGCGAAGTGGGTTCGAAAACGGATGACTGGGGATCGGCGACGTCTCCGGTTTTGTTTGGAAACTTGGTGATCGTCAACGCCAGCGTTGAAAGCGAGGCCTTGGTCGCCTTGGATAAGAAGTCCGGCAAGTTGGTGTGGCGTCTGCGGGGAATCAAGGAGTCTTGGAACACGCCGATCTTGGTGGATGTGGAGGAAGGCAAGCAGGAATTGGTTCTGGCGATTCGGGGCAGCGTGCTCGGCTTTAATCCGGAAACCGGTGAGCAACTTTGGCGGTGCGGGACAGACATCGGCTGGTACATGGTGCCCAGCTTGGTCGCACAGGACGGAGTCGTTTACTGCATTGGCGGCCGATCCGGCGGCGGATTAGCCGTGCGTGCGGGGGGCCGGGGAGACGTCACGGAATCGCACCGGCTGTGGACGATTGATAAAGGCTCCAACGTCTCGTCACCGGTGCTGCACGACGGCTATCTGTATTGGATGCACGAGAGCCGGGGCGTCGCCTATTGTGTCGAAGCGAAGTCGGGCAAAGTCGTTTACGAGCAAAGAGTGGACGGAGCCGACCAAGTCTACGCTTCAGCCGTGGCGGGCGACGGCAAGCTGTATTACGTCACGCGATCCGGTCAGACGTTCGTGCTCGCGAGCAAACCTGAGTTCGAGCTACTCGCGAGAAATGACGTTCGCGACCGCAACTACTTCAACGCCAGCCCGGCCATCGCCGGCGGTCAGCTCTTTCTACGCTCGGATAGGACGCTGTACTGCATCGGCCAACGTAGGCGAGTCACGGAGTGACTCGGCCACGTTGCGGCTTTGCTATCTATTCGTTGTTGTCGTCGCCGCCCTCGCCGGTTCCGTCATCATCATCGTACCACCAGCCCCACCAGTCCCAGCCGTCGTCGGCGGCAGCGAAGGCTGTTGCTCCGCTCACACCCAGAGTGTTCAAGGGGGACTCTCGGAGACAGAACAGTGCTCCGAACAGTGCCAGGATCATCAATGAAAGCCGCCACGATTTTCGAATGCTGTGAAACATGCTGACTCCTTGGAAAAACTCGATAGGGCATGGCCCGGATTGTCGGACAACTTTCAGCGAGATCACTGGCCGCTGACCAGTTTCAAGATTCGGCTGCTGGCGACTTCACGGAAGGCATTATTCAATTGAGTGGACATCGCGCTCGCGGTTTGACCGCCGGGAATGTTGAAGTGCAACCCGCCAGTGATGTCCGCTACCTGCTGCATCAGTGCGACGTCGGCGAGCGCCCCCAAGCTGATCGTGAAGATCTTGATCTTGTTCGCGGCGGCCGCGTTGGCTTCGGTGATCACCGCGGCGCGAGCTTCGGAGTTGCTTCCCGGTTCATTCGCGACGCCGTCGGTCATCAGAACCATCAGGCGAAATGTTCGGGGACGCGAGCGGCTGATCAATTCCTCGCGGGCCAGTTTCATGCCGCCGTAGATGTTGGTTTCCGACGCGTAGTGCCCGGCCTGCCGATGTTGCAGAGTTGTTTTGACCTGAGCGAGATTGGAACTGAGGCCATGTTCCAGAATGCCGCCAGGAGTATTCGGATGCGAGTAGATCGCCAAGCCGAGTTGATCCTGCGATTGCAGGGCCGTTAAGAAATCGACGAAGTACCCCCCCGCCTCCTTCATCGCGCCGACCGGCTGTTCGCTGGTCTTCCAGAGATCTGGTGTGCTCGCGGCTTGCTCTCGCTGCGTTTGCCAATAACTGAGCAACGTCAGGTAGCCATACTTGTCTCGATAACCCGCGTAAGCGATGTCGCCCGCACCGCTGCCACCGGCGCTATTGGTCGAACTCTGAACCGTGGAGATGTATTCGTCCCAACTTCCACCGGGATAGGGGTACGCGCCCGTCAGCCCGAGAGCGGTCTTGATAGTCGACGTCGTGAAACTGAATTGCTCGCCGTAACTGCCGGAAGACATGCTGGCGTTGGTGCCCGATTTGACCCACGCGGTGGAAATCGTTTTGCCGCTGTTGCTGCCGGTTCCACTGAACGATCCTGTCGTTCCAGAAAGGCTCGAAAACGTCTGAGTGCTTCCGCCAGAGAATCCCAATCGCACTTGCGTCAGGCTCGACGTGGAAACAACGCTGACTTGGGTGCGTTTGAAGGTGACGTCAATGTGTGGAATCGTTCCCGAAGCCGCGACGCCTCTGAGCACTGCATATTGCGGCGTGAAGGTCAGATTTCCGTAAACGGGCGAACCCAGCTCCCCATACATTGTCAGCAAATTGTTTTCGATGTAGGTCCGCCCCAAGGTGTCGATCGCACCCAAGCTGCTGTCGTCATTCATCGAACTGGAGAAGTCGAGCACCATCATGATGTCGCGCGGGTGAAACGTCGCGACCGCTTCAGCGCCGATATCGGCATTCGACGAACCAATCGCCGGACCAAACAGCAACGGCAGCCGGTTGTCGGCCCCATTGCTCGAAGTCCGCATCGCGCGGACTTTCAACACGCTGTAAGGCGTCTTGTCGTTCCCCCATTGATAGTCGTACTTCTGGGTCTGAGCATTCCAACTGATCTTTCCAAACGTGAGGTCCGTTTCCGGGTTACAGGTAGTTGACGATTGGTTGCCGTTGCGGTGCAGAGCCAAAACCGTTTGAACCGCTTGAGTCGCGTTTGTCCGGATCACAGTCGGTGTCTCCGTCCCGCTCAACTCCAACGCTCCCGCCAACGCGGCCGCATCCGCGGCCGCTTGCAACTGAGTCCTCGTCAACTCGATGTAGCCCACATCCACAGTGAGCGCGATGAAGCCGAGCATCACGGTCATCAGCACCGCAGACATCACGGAAATGGCTCCGCGGCGGTCATTCCAAGCCAGCCAGCGGCAGCATAGCGCGCGGCGGCAAATCCCTGAGAGCGTTAGCGTCTTCATCCCCGTCTCCTCAATGTCACATGGCCTTCGGCAACCGGGCTGTCTGAGCCAACGCGCGACGCGTCGAATCAGACCCTGGATTTTGCGTCCCCGCCTCACGACGGGTTTGCCTTTTTCGAGTCACGCTCCGCCAAGGAGGTGGCGCAGACTTCTGGGAGCACGACAACTCATGATCGAGGGGATCAATTTCAACCTAGTTCGGAGACAACACGAGACAAGTTGAATTTGCAAACTTCTGAGAAAGTGCGGCCACCACAACGAATACAGCCCGGCGCGGGAGTCCCGGCCGGGCTGCTCGTGATGCCGAAAAGCCACATCGATTACCGCTTCGGCCAATGCAGATGACGATGCAGGAACTCGTAAGTCCCCTGCCCGTTGATCGTGTGCGGACCGATGAAGAACTCGATCTCCGTGCGGTCGCCGATCCCCAGCTTGTCGTAATGACGCTTGACCTTCGCGAACTCCCACGCGACCCACTCGTCTGGAGCCACGCCGTCGTCATGACCGCGCTCAACCATGAAAGGTCGCGGAGTCATCAGGTAGGACAGCTCGGCGTAGTTCGCGACGTGGCCCATGTTCCACTCGAAGATCTCGTACTCGCCGGTGAAAACATAACTGTAACCGTCTTCGTCCGACGTGTTCTTCTTCACCCACTCGTTGTAGTCGGCCGAGCAAATTGAGAGGCAATATCCCGGCCGCTTGTCGCTGGGGACCAGCATCGGCGGCACACGCACCGCCGTCTTGCCACCATACGACAACCCATAAAACGCCAGCCGCGACGAATCGACGAACGGCAATGACGCGAGCCAATCCAGCGTCCGCTGATGCTGCGGAATGATGTAGCTGTAAAGCGACCGCTGCATCGGATTCGATTTGCGTTGCAGCGTGCGGAAGAGATCCTTGCCCCGATACGGATTCTGCGGCGCGTAGGTGATGAAGCCCCGCCGACACAACTCCGAAGCGAACCCCGAGTAATACTTGAAGCCGTCCACGTCCTTGCGAATCGTGTCCACCGGCACTCCTTCGAGACCGTGCTGACAGACAACGACTGGCCGCTTCTCGCCGGGTTTGATGTCATTCGGAATCAGCAACACGCCCCCCGCGATCACATCCGGGTACACATCGAGCACCACTTCATAAGCCTTGTACGGCATGTTCGGCTCGACGTTCGTGAACGGTCGCGAACGCGGATTCAGCGGCATCGTCGATTCCGGCAGCTTGCCGATCATCTCGGAATATGTGAGCTGCCGCAGTTCGTCGGCGGTCGCCACCCAATCGTCGACCGATGACCGCTTCGCTTTCGCCCAGAGTTGATCGCGCACCTTCGAACTGAGCCGCAACAAGTTCTGCGTGAAGACGGTCATCTCTTTGATCTGGCTCTGCTGCCGAGCGCTCGCATCCGCGAAGACTTTCACGTCCGACAATTCCTTGCCGGCCGCGGCGAGTTGTGCGACGCCCAAGCCCTTGAGGAATTCCGTCAGCACAATGTCAGTGCCGGCCGGCCCGTCCCCTTCGCCGCTGGACCGGAAAAAGAGCTTGTCCGCCGCCTTGAGCTTCTCGAAATGCGGTTTTGCTCGATCCACTTCCAACCGCACCGACGCCAGCGTCGCGGTTTGAATCTTGCCCGGAGCGGCGCCGCCTCGGCGTCCCTGTTTCGGAGCGGCCGGACCTTTGGATTCAGGAATGCCGGCTGCTTCGATGACCAGCAATCGCGGAGCGATCAGGCTGGCAAGTTCCGCATCACCGAACTCGGTCAGCAACGCCCAGACGTTGCGATAGATCGGCTCTTCCCACACCCCCTCACGCTGCTGGAAGTACCCGGAGACCATCACCGCGTCGATGCGCGGATCGGCCGCGCCGGAGTACAGGGCCAACAATCCGCCTTCTCCCACTCCCGCCACGCCGATCGGCAAATCGAGCTTTTCGGCCTCATTCAATCGTGTGAAGAGATCGACGGCGGCCAGTACCTTTTGGACTTCGTAACCGATCACATGCCGGCCCATTTCAAACGACATGCGATAGACGTACTCGCGATGCGACTGATTCGTGAAGGCGACGTAAGGACTCCCGGCAAACGTGTCGTCCCGACTGATGAGCATCGGCACCAGCACTTGCACGCCGTTCTCGGCCAGCCGCTTCGGGATCAACGACTTCGCATCGCCCCCGGCCACCAATCCGGCGAATTGTTCCGGAGTCCAATCCGCATCCGGCAACACGACGGCGCGAGCGGTGGGGGCCTTTTTCGGCTGCAACAACAGACCCTCAGCCGTCATTCCCTCAAGGACTCGCCAGCGTACGGCGTGAACCTCGAAACCAACTCCAGCGGCCACTTGCGAGCCACGTTCGGTGGTCACAAGCAGTTCGATGGCCGTGTTCGGCACACGCGGATCGACCGCTCCGATGTTCGTCACGAATCGCTGCCGATTCGCCGCGACGCTCTTCGCGTACGCCTCCGGCGACGAATAGTCCCGCTTCCACTTCGCGTCACGGCGCTGCGGCGACTGCTCCAATTCGCGCAGAGCGAAGGTGTTGATGCCGTTGACCATCACGACATCCAGCGGCTCGGTCATCGTCAGTTTTTGAGTGCCGGGAATCTGATCGGCATCGGCGGCCCATCCGCACGGCACACACAGCAGCCAACTCCACATCGCTGCTGCGAACCAAAACCGACAATCTCGCGTTAGTCGCCCTCGCATGGTGAACTCCTCGATGAGCATTTCGAAAGCAGAACTGAACCCCAACGGGTCAGCAGGGGGCATTGCAGTGCGCCGTAAGGCGGACAGCAAGTGAGCCGCGAGGCGCTAGCCACGGGTCGATGAACACGACCCGCGGCTAGCGCCTTGCGGCTCATGTCACACAGACATCCAACGGAGATGGTGGCGAACCGGAAAAGAAAAAGACCTTCGAGTTGTTCAACTCGAAGGTCTTGGTCAATTCATTGAGTTCCTTGACGGAGAAACCCCGAAACTACTCTTTCTTCTCTTCTTTGGCTTCTTCCTTCGGCTTCTCGTCACCGGCTGGCTTCTCGTCACCGGCTGGCTTCTCGTCACCGGCTGGCTTCTCGTCACCGGCTGGCTTCTCGTCACCGGCTGGCTTCTCGTCACCGGCTGGCTTCTCGTCGGCTGTATTTTTTCCGCCGGCGGGCGGCATCCCTCCGCCTGGCGTCATATTTTTCGGATCCGTGGAAAAATTTGCGGGAGCCGTAGTGGGAGTGCTGGTAGCACCATCGCCACAACCAATTGCCAATGCGACCACGCCGCATCCAAGGAACATCGCCAGCTTCTTCATTTTCATTCCCCTGTTTGAAATAGGTAGTTCTCCGAAAGCCGACTCGCAGACAACCTGCGGTTGATTCCTTTGGCTGCTTCGGAAGCCGGGATAAGATACACAGCTCGCGCGAAAAATTCCCGGCATCGCCACAACTCTTTTTTGACCAGCCCACATTTCGCCCCAAGCAACCAGTGCGTTGTCAGAGCAACGAATTGGGGTTGGCCACATCAGCCGCAGGGCGCTAGCCCCGGTTCGAGCGAGATCAACCGGGGCTAGCGTCCCGCGGCTGATTTGCGGACCCCTGATTGTTAGTCGTGACACAGCACTAGCGAACGGGAACCGCCAAGGCGGATCGGCCCCCGGTTCTGCGGCAAAAGTATCGGGGAGCAGACTCCGCCCCGCCCGTCTGGGTGCTTGCTGAGAAATCCTCCACAAGGCCAATGCCAAATTAGGCTGACTGGAGATTCGGGGACGACGCTCTCGGAATCGAGCGGCTCCCAATGCCCCAAGGGTTCCCTAACGCCCGGTAATCCAGGGGATTTGCGTCGAATCGGCTGAGTCTAGGCGCAGGTAATCTCTGCGGAATCGGAAAAGTTTCTCAGGGGGACGCTGTTTCCACTCAACTTCGCCAATCGAACACGCCGAAAACTCTGAGTAACCGTCATAACCGGCAGAGTCTCCATGTCTTTGCCAGACGGTCAATGTCCCGACCCCCATCGGAACCAATTGGAACGCCCCCATGAACATGAAGCGCGCGAGATTCTGGCGGAATCTGCTGCTGTTCTCTGCATTGTCTGGCACAACCTCACTGCCAAAGGCTCAGGCCCAAGAAGGCGTGTCACGAGTTGGCCCAGGCATCTCGACCTTAACTTCCGAGGCTCCCGGAGCGGCCGGTCTGCCCGCTCCGGAGGGGTTCGCCCCACTGACACCCTCACCGTACATGCCGCTCGACCCCGGCTACAACTTTCAGCGGCCGATGCCGCCGGCCTTGCCGCCGGCGTATGACACGCTGAAGAACTCACGTCGCGATTCCGGGCCGCGATTCGACATCGGGCAGTTTCTCGGCAACCGCATGGGAGTCGAAGACAACGACACCAACTTCAACTTCCTGCTCCCCTTCTTGCTGGGCTCTGGCGAGGACGTGTTGTTCGTCGACGGTCGCGGTTTGGTGACCGATCAAGGACGCGGCGGCGCAAGTGCCGGTGTCGGTTACCGTTCATTCGATGCGAACCTCAATCGCATTTATGGCATCTCGGGCTGGGTGGATTACGAC
The DNA here is from genome assembly GCA_005778115.1 of Planctomyces sp. Lineage (GTDB taxonomy): Bacteria > Planctomycetota > Planctomycetia > Planctomycetales > Planctomycetaceae > SXKJ01. The sequence continues at coordinate 10,734 of SXKJ01000333.1, forward strand.
CAAGGCACCTCCCGCGACTATCGGCAAGCTGGTGTCAGCTTCGAGTCGCTGGGAACGTGGATGGACTTCCGCGTCAACGGCTACATCCCGTTCGGGAATGAATCGAACCTGGTTAGCAGCTCGCTGATCGGCGATCCGTTTTTCAGTGGGTCAAACCTGCTGATCAATCAGCGGACCCTCACCGAGTCCGCCTACCGCGGTGTGGACGCCGAAATCGGCGGGCCGCTGCCATTGCTGGGACGTTATGGCGTTTCGGGCTATGTCGGCGGTTACTGGATGGATTCAAAAACGGACGAAACCGCTGCCGGTCCGCGAGTGCGGATCGAAGCGAACGTCACTGACAACTTCCGCGTGAACGTGACGGCCTCGGACGACAAAGTCTTCGGGACGAACGCCTGGGTGAACATGAACTTCACACTGCCAGACGGTCGGCCGCGCCGCTGGTTCAGGCCCAAAGAGGTCGAGGATCGGCTGCTGGGCACCGTCTACCGCAGCTATCGAGTGCAGACAAACACGCGCATCGATGTGAATCCCACGCCGGTTCTCGTGGCACCTCCAGGCACGCCCAACTTGGCTCAAGGGGCGGCCGGAACTCCGGTCACGGCCATCTTCGTCGATCCCGATCGTCTGACGAACGGCGACGGCACTTTCGAGCGGCCGTTCAACACACTGCAAGGATTCGCGAACACGCCCAACACGACGTTGGTGATTGTCGACGGCAGTGCGGCCTCGCGAACGGTCAACGGCAGCATCACGCTGTTCGGCGATCAGAAGCTGCTGAGCACGTCGATCCTGGCGGCCGGTGGCGTGCAGCTCAACACGAATCTCGGTTTGATTACGTTGCCCTCGCTGGCCGGCTTCGGCGATGCGACGCCCGTTTCTCCGGTCTTCACCAGCCCGAACGGCGGCACGCTGGTCACGTTGGCGGGAGCGAATACCGAAGTTGCCGGTTTCACGTTTGATGGCTCGACGGCCAACGCCGCGATTCCGAATTCGACCGCGATCTCCGGCTCAAACCTGGTGGACTTCAACATCCACCACAACACGTTCCAGAATTACCGCAACGCAGTCGTATTGAACAACGCGACGGGCGTCGGTTTGTTCCAAGCCAACACGCTGATCGGCACGCCGGGCACGTCCATCGACGGCTTCCGGCTGGCAAACTCCGGCACTGGTCTCCTCGACCTGTTCGTGAACACGAGCACTCCGCTGGCCGGTTCGACGCTGCCCGCTCAGGGCAACAACATCTCTGGCAATGACGGTGCTGGCGTGAGCATCACCGCTCGCAACCGAGCGGTCATCAACGCGCATATCGAAGGGAACAACATCAGCAACAACGGCAACGGAGTCATTCTGGATGCTGCCGCTACTCGCAGCGTCATCAATGCCTCGATCGCCAACAACATCTTCGACGGCAACCGCGGCGAGGATCGCAACCGCAATGGCATTCTCGATCCGGGTGAAGACCTCAACGGTGACGGCGTGCTCAACTCGGGCAATGGTGTCCTGCTGATGGCCAATGCCTCGACGATCAATGCGGCTCAGCTTGGCGAGGACACAAACGCCAACGGCCGGCTCGATCTCAGCGAGGACACCAATAGCAACGGCCGGCTCGACCCCAGCGAAGACCTCAACGGGAACGGCATGTTGGATGTCAGCGAGGACACCAACGGCAACGGCACACTCAACGCAGGCGAGGACACGAACGGCAACGGACTGCTCGATGTTCCGACCGAGGACTTGAACGGCAACGGGATTCTCGATGCTGGCGAGGACTTGAACGGCAACGGCACGATTGACGTGATCGTCGAGGACACGAACCGCAACGGCGTGCTGGACCCCAGCGAAGACACGAATGGTAATGGAATACTGGATCCATCCGAGGATACGAACCGCAACGGACGGCTCGACGGCGGCTTCCTGATCACCAACAACCAATTCACTCGCAACACGGGCGATGGACTCGCGATTCAGAGCATCAACAACGCCACCATCAATCTGATCGCGATTCGGAACGAGTTTGGCCTCAC
>SXKJ01000334.1 GCA_005778115.1 Planctomyces sp.
CCGGTCGACAGGTTGTGCTTCTTGATTTTTCGCAACACGGATGGTGAGCGATGCGCGACGTGCTGGAACAAAAAATCCGCGACAAAACCGCGGTTGTTGGTGTGATCGGCCTGGGCTCTGTCGGTCTGCCGTTGCTGAATGCCTTTATCAAAGTGGGCTTCAAGACCATCGGCTTCGATATCGACCAGAAAAAGGTGGATGCTCTGCTGCAAGGCAAGAGCTACATCAAGCACATCCCCTCGGAGATGATCGCGAACTGGCTGACGTCGAAGCAGTTCGAGCCGACTTCTGACATGAACCGGCTGAAAGAGGCTGACTGCATTTTGATCTGCGTTCCGACGCCGCTCAACGAGAGCCGCGATCCTGACATGTCGTACATCGAGGGAACGACTGAGTCGATTCGCGCCGCGTTGCGACCGGGTCAGCTTGTGGTGCTCGAAAGCACAACCTATCCGACAACGACTCGCGACGTCGTGCGTCCCATTCTCAGCAAGACCGGGTTGAAGTCCGGCAGCGATTACTTTTTGGCGTTCAGTCCGGAGCGAGAAGATCCCGGCAATCCCGATTTCCAGGCTCAACGGATTCCGAAGGTCGTCGGCGGTCTCGATCCCGTCAGCGGCAAGTTGGCCGAGCAGCTTTACGGTCACGCGATTGTGAAAGTCATTCCGGTCAGCAGTGCCGAGATCGCCGAAGCCTGCAAGATTCTAGAGAACACTTATCGCTGCGTGAACATCGCGTTGGTCAACGAACTGAAGATGCTCTTCGACAAGATGGGCATCGACGTTTGGGAAGTCATCGATGCGGCCAAGACAAAGCCGTTCGGGTTCCAAGCGTTTTATCCCGGCCCCGGTTTGGGCGGTCACTGCATCCCGATCGACCCGTTTTATCTGACATGGCTGGCTCGCAAGTACGGGATGACCACGCGGTTCATCGAACTGGCCGGCGAGATCAACACGCACATGCCGGATTATGTCGTCAGTCGGCTGATGGAATTCCTCAACGAACAAGGCAAGGCTTTGAAGGGGAGCAAGATCGCGCTGCTGGGCATGGCCTACAAGAAAGATGTCGATGACCCGCGTGAAAGCCCGTCGTTCGTGCTGATGGAAATGCTGCTCGCACGTGGAGCGAAGGTGACCTACAACGATCCGCACGTCCCGTCGCTACCGAAGATGCGGCATCACGATGTGCCCGACATGGACAGCTCACCGCTGACGCCGGAGTACCTCGCCGCCCAAGACTGCGTGCTGATCGCGACCGATCACTCGGCCTATGACTGCGACTTCATCGTCCAGCACTCCAAGCTGGTACTCGACACTCGCAACGCCACCAAGAACGTCAAAGCGGGCCGTGAGAAAATCCGGAAGGCGTAACGCAACGGGATTTGGCGAGCGGGGCGGCGTCAGCCCCCCGGTGCATTCGCCAACCAACGCATTCGCCGCAAGACCGGGGGACTGACGCCGCCCCGCTTGCCTGTCTGGGTTACGTCACATGGCAGACGTAGCACTTGAGGTATTCGTTCTCCGGGCAGAAGGGCGAGACCGGATGATCCGGCGCGGCTCCGCGGACTTCGATGATGCGCAGGTCGCGGCCCGATTGAATCGCCACGTCTGCCAGCATCTGCTCGAAGTCATCGCGTGTGACCAGTCCCGAACAACTGCACGTCACCAGTATCCCGCCGGGCTTCAGGACCGAGACCGCTAATCGGTTGAGGCTGTGATACGCGCGCAGTGCCTGCGGCAATGCGGATCGAGTCCGCGTCAACTTCGGCGGATCGAGTACGACCGTGTCGAATTGCTCGCCCGCATCGCGCAGAGTTTCGAGCGCCTTGAACCCATCCGAACGGATGCTTCGCCAGCGATCGGCCACTCCATTGAGTTCGGCATTCCTTTGAGCGAGTTGCAACGCGGACTCTGAAGAATCGATGGCGACCACTTCGCTCGCGCCCCCCCAGACGAGTGCTCCCAGTCCGAAGCCCCCCGCGTAACAGAAGACGTCGAGCACTCGATGACCGTGAATGTATTGGGCCAACGCTCGGCGATTGTCCCGTTGGTCGAGGTAACCGCCGGTCTTCTGGCCTTCAGTCAGATCGACTTCCCACTTCAGGCCGTGTTCGACAACGGTCAGTGGCCTTGGAGGTGGATCGCCCCACAGCAGGCCATCGGTGATCTCCATGCCCTCGGCTTCGCGCAGTCCTTTTTCGGTTTTCAAGACGATGCCGGCTGGCTGTGCCAGCTCCACAAGCAGTTCGATTAGTACCTCCTGGCGAATCGCGATCGCCAAGCTGGTGAATTGCACGCTCAGCCAACGGTCGTAGCGATCGACGGTCAGGCCCGACAGCCCATCGGCCTCGCTGTTGACCAAGCGATATGCGGTGGCTTCCGTAGGACGGGCACTCTTGCCCGCCTCGTGAGTGTGGTCTTCCAAGTCGGAATGACGGGCAGGAGTGCCCGTCCTACGAAACAGCGCTTCCCGCAGTTGAAATGCCGACTGCAATCGAGTCTTCCAAAACGCCCGATCCAGCGGTTCTGCCTGGTTCCAAGAAAAGAGTCGTACGCGGATTTGGCTATGCGGATTGAAAAGCCCGCGGGCGATGAACTCCCCTTCGTGCGTGTGCAGCGCGACTTCATCTCCCGGTTGCGGATCGCCTTGGACTGAGCGGATTGCTCCGGCAAAGACCCAGGGGTGACGCTTGAAAAACGGCAGAGCGTGTCGCGGCTTCAGCGTGATGACGGGGACCGGCCGAGACTCATCAGAGTTCATCGCTTGTGAACCCCACCCGGTCCCAGCGCAGCTTCGACATCGGCGAGATATTGGAGCAATCGGTCCCGCTCGTTGGTCAAATGGCGGACTCGCAATAGCGACCGCACGCGAGTCGTCAGCTCCAGCCGATTGACCGGCTTTGTCAGAAAATCATCGCAGCCGGCGGCGACCGCTTTTTCGATGTCCCCCATTTCGTTGAGGGCGGTGACCATCAGGATCGGGATGTCGTGCGTGGCCTTGTCCGCCTTCATCCGCTGGCAGACTTCATAGCCGCTGAGCTTGGGCATCATGATGTCCAGCAGCACGATATCCGGCTGAAAGGTCTTCACCATTTCCAGAGTGCTGGGGCCGTCGAAAGACATTTCGATCTGATAGGCACCGTCGGCCAGAAACGCTTCGAGCAGTTCGCGGTTTTGCTCGTTGTCGTCGGCGATCAGGATTTTCGACGGCGTGGTCGGCGTTGATTGGGAATTCGGCATTCGGAAACTCTCAGGATGAACTTTGGTTCCACCGCAGAGGTGCGACACGAACGTGGCGACAGTAACCAAGGGCCAATCGGGGCGGAAGTATAGTCAGCGTCCGTCAGCGAGAACATCCAACCCCGGCAGGAGTTCCAGAGCGGCTCGCGTGGCCGAGGCGTCTGGCAATGCCTCTTCCAACGAGAACGGCAGCGCCGACAAATGACCTCGCAGAAAATCGAGGTCAGCGGGTTCGTCGATGTCATACCAGAGCGGGAGCACCTTCAGACGAGCTCGATTTTCTTGAAGCCGCCGCACCACTTGGCCCAACACGCGCGAGGTGCTCCAGTCGATCCCGTCGAAGATCGGCCAGGCACGTCGTTGCTGATTCAGTCCGATCAAATACAGCCCGCCGTCGGTGGCCGGGCCGAGCACAACGTCCGCAGTTTGCAGCATGGACAACGCGAGCGTCGCGAACCCAGCCGGCAAGGTGGGGCTGTCAGATCCAATGAGAACCACCGGCTCCGGTCCGAACGCTTCAAAGAAGAGCCGCATTCGCGTCCCTAGATCCGCGTCTGGCTGAGGCCACAGTTCAAAGCGACCGGCGGACTGTTGCTCGAAGAACTCACGACTGACCGCATCGGCTGGCGAGTACGCCAACACCCGCCGCGTCCCTGTCGCCCCGAAGCGTTGAATCAAGTCGCTCAGAAATCCTCGGTAGAGCGTGGCCGCTGCCGAGTCCCCGATCGCTGACGCCAAGCGAGTCTTTACCCGCCCCGGTTCGGGGTACTTCACGAACATGCCCAAGGTCGACGTCATCGCGAAGCACTTCCTTCCGGCGGAGTCCCTTCGATCAAGCGTCGCAGCAGCGGCTCCGACACACGGCCTTTGAATCGCACCTTGCCGTCAAATTCCACGACCGGAATCTCGATGTCGAATCGAGATCTCAAGGCGGGATCAGCGTCGATGTCGATCTCTTGCACGACGGGCAGATAGGCCGAGTAGCTGTGCAGCAACTCGGCCGCCTCATCGCAGAGATGGCAGCCATCTCGTGAGTAAACCACCAGCGACCGAAACCGCCGCCCGGATCGAGTCGGTCTCCAAGCAGAGCTTCGTCGTTCGTCGTCCTCGCCGCGCGGACCATTGACCAGCACATACAATCCAAACGTCGCGAATCCCAGCGCAAGCAGCAGACAAATCGTCCGCTGATTGTTCCAAACTCCCGGCATCGAAAACGGCAGCCCAGAGGAATTGTCCCACGCCGCCAACGCCAGAACGGCCAGTCCCATCGCGAACAACAACGTGCCGAAGCGAGCCTGCCGGCTGGTAAAGCGGTGCGCGAAACGTGGCGATGACACGATCAGAGTTCCTTGCGTCGTCTGGTCAGCTTCAAGTCGCACGGTAACGGCTGTGGAATGGCCGTCAAATCTCTGGCCACTCACCGATTCGCTTTCCTCTGTCGTTCTGGTTTGTTCCAATGCCCGCGTCAAATTCCGGCCGAGTCACGGACGGTCGCAAGAAGTTTCGCGAGACAGCGAAGTACGCCGCATGATGACGACGCCGATCGAACCCGGAATGGTCGAGACCGACCGCACCTCAGTTGGCGCGGGTCGCGAGTGGATCGTGGATGCGAGCGGTTGCTCGCGCGAACGGTTGCGGTCGCTGGATTCCGTGCGGGCCGTTTGCGAGCGTGCGATTCGCGAACTGGAATTGCAGGTCGTCGGGCAACCGCTGTGGCGACAGTTTCCAGAGCCGGGTGGCGTGACCGGACTCTACCTGCTCAGCGAGTCGCACTTGGCTTGTCACACTTGGCCCGAGTTGGGCTTGGCGACGTTCAACTTATTCTCGTGCCGGCGTCGCGGCGATTGGCCGTGGGCGGATCGGCTACGCGAGTTGCTCGATGCCGAGTCGGTCTCAGTGCGCATCGCCGAACGGGGCTTGCCCGTCGTGCCGTCGGAAGGAGCGACCCGATGAAGAAGCGAATCGTCGCCTGTCCCGCGTGTGCCGCACCGGTCGAGTTCAAGCTCAGCACATCGCTGGTCACGGTCTGTGACTTCTGCCGCTCGATCGTCGCGCGAGCGGACAAGAAAGTCGTGGACCACGGCAAGGTGGCCGACTTGGTCGAGACGAACTCGCCGATCCAACGCGGCCTTTCGGGGAAGTACAACAAGAAGCGCTTCGAGGTTGTCGGCCGCGTGCAATATCAGCATCCGGCGGGCGGCGTGTGGAATGAGTGGTATCTGCGATTCCCTGGCGACAAGGTCGGCTGGTTGGCGGAGGCTCAGGGAAAGTTCTACATGACGTTCGAGCGGCGCTTCGCGGACCAAGCGGAGCTTCCCAGTTTTGAATCGCTCGAAGTAGGGCATCGCTTTGAGATGTCGGCCCAGAGCAAGTCCTCTTCGTCAGCGGCCGCAGGTGGTTTCGTCGTGGCCGAGAAAGGGATCGCGACGGCGCAGTCGGCGGATGGCGACATCCCGTGGGCGTTTCGCCAAGGTGCCGAGCATAAGTTCGCCGACCTGCATGGCGACAATGAGGAATTCGGGACGCTCGAATACAGCGGAGATCGCCCGCGCGGGTTCTTTGGGCGCGAAGTGCCGCTCGCGGAATTGAATCTGGACGGCGATGGTTGGGCGTCTGCCGTACCGGCCGGAGCCAACACTCCCGCATTGCAGCTCAACTGTCCGCATTGCGCTGGTCCACTGACGCTGCACGTTCCCGATCAAACACAGCGAGTCACCTGCCCCAGTTGCAAAGGGTTGCTCAACTGCCAGCAAGGGAAGCTCGAATACCTCCAGACGCTGAATCTACCTGTGGTTAAACCGGTCATCCCGCTCGGCTCCGTCGGCAAGCTGTTCGGCACCGAATACACAGTGATCGGATTCATGGAACGCTACGCCGTTTGGGAGGGGAAAACGTTTCCGTGGACCGAATACCTGCTCTACAACCCGGCGAAAGGCTTTCGGTGGCTGGTCCGCAATCAAGGACATTGGAGCTTCGTGGAATCGGTCCCGCTCTCGAAGTTGAAAAAGCAGGGCTACGATCGCACGGTCAACTTTGACGGCAAGGAGTTCAAGCTCTACGACAAAGGCAAAGCCTATGTCCGCTACGTCCTCGGCGAGTTCTATTGGAAAGTGACGACAGAGGAGATCGCTGAGACGCGGGATTACATCGCGCCGCCGTTGATGCTCTCTTTGGAAACGACCAAGTCGAAATCCGGGGAAGAGAAAAACGCCTCAATGGGAACTTACGTTGAGGTCGAGACGCTTGAAGCCGCCTTCAAACTGAAAGACCTACCGCGTGCGTTTAGTGTCGGCACGATTCAGCCACAGCCCAGTCGAGCGGACGTTTGGAGCATGTGGGTCTGCTTTGCAGCGTTGCTGGCGGTTCTGGATTTCGTGTTCGTGTCGGGAGCCGTGAAGACCAGGGTGGATCAGGAGCACTTCTTTGTCGCTCAGGTGATCGTCGCGTTGTTCCCGATCCTGTTGTTCTTCATGCGACACACCTTCGAAGTCAACCGATGGGAAAACAGCGATTACAGTCCGTACGCACAAAGCGAATGAGGAATGGGAGAGAAGCTGATGTTGAAGAACATTTCAGGAGTCGGTTGGTGCTACTTCGCCTATAGCCTGTTGGCGTGCGGATACTTCTGCGCGGCGGTGATCGGCGGTTGGAAGTTTCCCGATCTCGACGGTGGTGGCGGCGGCGGGTCCTATTCTGGTTCTCGCAGTTCTTATTCAGGCGGCTCGTCGTACGGCCGCAGTTCCGGCGGCTCTTGGGGAGGAGGCAAATAGTGTTTTCCATCGAATCCATTTCCGGCATGGTGCTGCCGGCCACGTTGGCCTTTGCCGATGTGACTGCGATTGCAGAGGGAGTCAATCCGATGAAGTTGTGGGAGCATTTGCTGGCGGCGGTGATCTTCTCTTTGATTGGCATCGCCGTACTGGGAGTCTGCTTCAAGCTGATGAGCAAGCTCTCGCCGTTCTGCATCAAGAAAGAGATCGAAGAGGATCAGAACGTCGCGTTGGCGGTCATCATGGGATCGGTCATCATCGGCATGTCGATCATCATCGCGGCGGCGATCCTGGGATGAAGTAGGTCAGGCTTTCCAGCCTGACCCTTACGCCAAACGATGTCCGTTTTGATCGAGTCTGTGCAATATCACGCCCACCGTTGATCGGGTTCAGCCTGGAAAGGCTGACCTACTGGCTGACACCATGTCCGAAGACTCGATGAACCGCGCGCCGTTGTTCTTGCTGTACCTCAACGTGTTGATCATCGCGTCGTGTGGTCTGGTCTACGAACTGCTCGCCGGCACGCTGGCGAGTTACCTGCTGGGAGACTCGGTCACGCAGTTCTCGTTGGTGATTGGCATCTATCTGTCGGCGCTGGGTGCCGGAGCTTGGATTTCTCGGTTCGTCGATGAGCGACTGGCTCGCTGCTTCATCGAAGTGGAACTGGCCGTGGCGTTGATCGGCGGGATGTCGGCTCCCGTATTGTTTCTCGCATTCTCATCGGTCGGCGCGTTTCGAGCCGTGCTGTATGGCATCGTCTTCGCCATCGGGACGCTCGTCGGACTGGAGCTACCGCTGCTGATGCGGTTGCTGAAGGAACATCTCGATTTCGAGGATCTCGTTTCGCGCGTGCTGGCGTTCGATTACCTCGGAGCGTTGTTCGCCTCGCTACTGTTCCCGATGTTCTGCGTGCCCCGGTTGGGCTTGGTCAGGACGTCGCTGTTGTGCGGGTTGTTGAACGCGGCGGTTGGCTTGTGGGGTACTTATCTGCTGCGTCCGTTGCTGTCGTCGCGCGGGCTGAGCGGTCTGCGCGGTCGAGCTTGTCTGGTGATCGGCCTGCTGATCGTGGGGATCATCAAGGCCGACAGCCTGACGAGTCTGGCCGAAGAGCGGGTGTTGGGTGAGCCGATCGTTTACGCCGAATCGACGCCCTATCAACGGATCGTGCTGACTCGGAACGCGCGGGGCTTTCAGCTTCATCTCAACGGGCACCTGCAATTCAACTCCGTCGATGAGCACCGCTATCACGAGGCACTGGTGCATCCGGCGTTGTCGGCGGTGAAGTCGCCTCGCCGAGTGCTGGTGCTCGGCGGCGGGGACGGCCTGGCCGTGCGCGAAATTCTGCGATACCCGTCGGTCGAGTCGGTCACGCTGGTTGATCTCGATCCGGGGATGACCTCACTAGCGGATCGCTTCCCGCCGCTGGCTGAGTTGAGTCGATCGTCATTGAAAGATCGCCGCGTGACGATCATCAACCAAGATGCGTTCCTGTGGGTCGGCCGCGAAACCGATATCAGCCGGAACACGCTAGCGTCCGGTTCCGATGCTGCTGGAGAACCGGACGCTAGCGCGTTCCCGTTGAACAATAAGTTCGACACCGCGATCATCGACTTTCCCGATCCGGGAACATTCTCGGTTGGCAAGCTGTATTCGACCCGGTTCTATCGAATGCTACGCGAGCATCTAACCGCCGACGCCGTCATCAGCGTGCAATGCACGTCACCGTTAGTCGCGCCGCAGTCGTACTGGTGCATCGTGAAGACACTCGAATCCGTCGGCTTCCACGTCCGGCCATATCACGCCCCCGTGCCGAGTTTCGGTGAGTGGGGTTTCGCCTTGGCCTCTGCTGCTCCGCTTCCGGAAAAGCTGAGCCTGTCTCCCGAACTCATCGGGCCCTCGCGGTTCTTGACCAACACGATCTTGAACAGCATGTTCGACCTCTCTCCCGATCTGGCTCGTGTCGACGCGGAAGTAAATCAGCTCAACAACCAAGTGCTGGTGCATTACTACGACCAAGAATGGGGAGCGGTGAAGTGATTCCCTGGAGTGCGGTGGCTCGACACCGCCCTCCATTCATTTGGAATGACGACGTTGATGAACACAAAACCGTGGTTCGTCAGTCCGTTCTCGTTGCCTCTCTTCTTGGACTTCAAGGATCGCTATTCCAATCAAATGGAGGGCTGCGTCGAACCGCTGCACTCCAGGGATTTCTCATGACTCTCACCCGCCGCGAACTGATTCTGACACTGCTGGGAACACCGGCATTGTTGTCGGCGGGATGTTCGGAGTCGCCGCGGTTACCACCGGCGGGCGAGTTGCTTGGCCAGTCGTGGGAGATCGGGCATCGGATGCGAGACGGGTTTCGGCCGCAGCCGAACGCGGATCAATGGCAAGACGTCGGCGTTGCAATCATCGGTGGTGGTGTCGCCGGCTTGTCGGCCGCGTGGAGGTTGAAACAACAAGGCTGCGAGGACTTCGTTGTCCTCGAATTGGAGTCGCAGCCGGGAGGGACATCCCGATCGGGACGCTGTGAACTGACGCCGTATCCGTGGGGGGCTCACTACTTGCCGGTGCCGCTGTCTCATAACCGCGATCTGATTCGGCTGCTCGACGAAATGGGAGTCGTTGAATCGCTGACCGACGACGGTTCGCCGGTCATCGCTGAACAGTTCTTGTGTCGCGATCCCGACGAGCGCGTGTTTGTGAATGGCGAATGGATCGAGGGTCTGTATCCCGCAATCGGAGCGTCAGACGATGACCTCGCACAACTCGCCGCGTTTCGGAAGGAGATCGACCGCAGGTCCGCGTGGCGCGATGCGACAGGCCGTCGAGCGTTCTCGATTCCGATTCGTCACGCGACCGACGATGCGGAAGTCTTGAAGCTCGACAAGCTGTCGATGGCCGAGTGGTTGCGACAGTACGGTTGGACCTCGCCGCGACTGCATTGGCTGGTGGATTACAGTTGCCGCGACGACTACGGCCTGACCGCCGAGCAAACCAGTGCATGGGCTGGCGTGCTGTACTTCGCCGCTCGGCTGAAAGAGCCGGGGGCCGACCATCAGCTGTTGATGACTTGGCCGGAAGGGAACGGCCGGATCGTCGCACACTTGGCGTCACAAGCGGGAACGCGACTGAAGACGGGTGTGGCCGTGACTCGGATCCAGCCCTACGCCGCCGAACACCAAGCGACGAATACTACCAATCGCTTTCTGAGCGGTACGGCGCTAGCCGCCGGTAATTCGCCAGAAGACGTCGGTCCCGGTTCACCGGTGGCTAGCGCCATTCCGCTCAAAGTGAGTGCCTTCGACACCGTCTCGGAACAGCCCATCGGCTTCCGTGCGAAGTCGGTGATCTTCGCCGCTCCGCAGTTTCTCGCGCCGCGCTTGATCGAAGGATTCGCCGAGCGAACTGGTCGCACTGCCGAGCCATTTGAATACGGCTCGTGGCTGGTGGCGAACGTGCATCTCAGCCGCCGCCCGCGCGAATCGAGCTTTCCACTGAGTTGGGACAACGTGATTCACGACAGCCGCTCGCTGGGCTATGTCGTCGCAACACATCAATCGGGCAACGATCACGGGCCGACGGTGCTGACGTGGTATCACCCGCTGTGCGACGACGATGTCAAAGCGGCGCGGCAGCAACTGCTCAAAGCAACGTGGACGGATTTGGCGGATGTCGTGCTCACGGACCTCGAACGTCCGCATCCGGAGATTCGTTCGCTGGTCACTCGTTTGGATGTCTTCCGATGGGGACACGCGATGATTCGTCCACGTCCGGGATTCATCACCAGCGAACAACGGCGAAAGGCGGCTCAGCCGGACGGTCAAATTCACTTCGCCAACACCGACCTCAGCGGCATCGCTTTGTTCGAGGAATCCTTCGACCACGGCCTGCGTGCGGCTGACGAAGTGCTTTCTAAAATCTGATTCTTGATGTGGTTTCCTGTGTTCATTTTTCGCCCTTCATTTGTCGCCAGCTTTTGTGGAAGAGTTGGCGAAAAATGAAGGGCGGAAAATGGGGCGGACAGCAGTCGGATCATTCATGTCTCAAACTTGGCTGTTCAATGCGAAGACCGACTTGCTGACGTTCGGCGGCAGCGCGCTTGCGGCATGGTTGCTGGTCGCAGTCGGTTGGCCATTGGGTTGGTTGGAAAGCGACACCCCCGATTGGTTGTGGGTTGCTTCGGTCTTGCTGATCGATGTGGCTCACGTCTATGCGACTGGGTTTCGCGTCTACTTAGATCGTGCCGAACTGCGACGTCGAGCCTGGCTTTATTGGCTGGTGCCTCTGATGGCGTTCGGGATCGGCGCGGCGTTGTATTCGGAAGGCTCGCGCCTGTTCTGGCGAACGCTGGCGTATGTGGCGGTCTTTCATTTCGTCCGCCAGCAATACGGCTGGGTCGCGCTGTATCGAGCGAAAGCGGGCGAACGAGATCTGCTCGGCCGAGCGATCGATTCGGCGGCGATCTATCTGGCGACGATCTATCCGCTGGTCTTTTGGCATTCACACTCGCGTCGCTTCTCGTGGTTTGTCTCGTCAGATTTCATCGAGGTGCCCGTGCTGGCCGAGCGCATCGTCGCACCGATTTATTGGGCCGCGTTGGGGCTCTACGCGGCACGCTCGGCCTACCGAGCGATCGGCCTGCGGCAATTCAATCCGGGCAAGGATCTCGTCGTCGTGACGACGGCGATGTGCTGGTACATCGGCATCGTGGGGCTGAACTCTGACTATGCCTTCACGGTCACGAACGTGATCACGCACGGCGTGCCGTACATGGTTCTGGTCGCGCGGTTTCAAAGCGAACGGCAAGAGAACATTTTGCGTAGCCACGCTCGCCAGAGCTTGGGTTCCCACGATCTGGCGAACGTGGCTATTTCAGTCGCCTGCCGCCCCGGTTGGCGATTGTGGCAATTCGTTGGATTGCTGTGGCTGCTGGCGTATGCGGAAGAAATGCTCTGGGACTGCGGCGTCTGGCATGACCGATCTTGGCTGTTCGGTCCCGCGTGGAACATCGGTGACTGGGACCAGGTGCTCGTGCCGTTGTTGGCAGTGCCGCAGATCACACATTACGTCTTGGATGGCTTCATCTGGCGGAGACGCTCGAATCAGGACGTCGGTGAGTTCGTGGCGACGGATGGATTCAACGTCTTACGACAATGACGGACCGCAAGACCCGTATCGTGCCTTTGCCGCTGGTCACGATGATCGGCACGAACGGTTTCCGGAGAGGACGGTCGGTACGATGAAAGGGAAGAGTTGACTCGACGCTTAATCTGCGGCTTGCAGAACCGGCAATTGAAACAGATCGGGGGTTTCGTCATTGAGTGGCCCAAGTCCCGTGGCGAAGTCCAGTTCATTCATCGTCTTTTCGGTGTCGAGCAGGCTGCGGGCGACGGTATCGACTTGGCTGGAGATGTAGTCCGGCTCTTGACGATTGACTCCGAGTTCTGCCAGCGACTTGATTTTGTTTTCGAGTCGGTTGATTTCATGGCCGACGAACTCGTAATTGGCTTGGGCTTTATCAAAATTCGCCAGACGTTCCTGGCAGGTTTGCACGTTGTCTTGCAGAGTGCGCCGCATCTTTTGAGCGTGAGGTGATTCGTCCGTCGGCAGAATCTCACTGAGTCTCAACTGGGCTTGTTCGATGTCGTTCACGATTCGGTCACGCTTGGTACGCTCCAAGAACTTGCCCAGCGTGAATTGCGTGAACATCAGCCGCAGGAAAATCCAGATCAGCCGATCCAATCCCGCGATTTGAAAGGACTCCAGTGGCTGGCCGGATTCCAGTGTTCCGGATTGCTGCAAGTCGCTGGCGATCTGCCGCAGATCCTGGCAACTGGATCGCAGCCGTTCATAGCGGGTTAGAAACGGTGCGGGGAGCTGTTTAAGAATCTGACGCAGCACCACGTTGGCGGATTGCGAATTCTTGCTTCGCTCCACCGCAGCGTCTTGAGCGTCCATTGCGCGCTGGAACTTCGGGTGACTCGCCAGCATTGTCAAAAAACCGACTTCGGCAGCAGCCACCAGCGGCAGTGCGATGTCCGGCCGGCCACTCAAGAACGAGAAGCCGACGGCGCCAAAGAGAGCCAGCAGATTCCACCGAATCTGGAACGCCGATCGGACATACTTCGTCAGGCTCACTGATTCGATTCCAACTTTGTGATCTTGTCGCGGATGTAGTAGACGGCTTCCAGGAACTTCGGCTGACGCTGCATCTCATTCGCGGAGCTAGTTGCCGGTTCGATTTTCAACTCTTCCAGAATCGTACCGGGGGAGTTGCTCATCAAGTACACCCGGTCTCCCAGAAACACCGCCTCTTCAATGGAGTGCGTGATGAAAAAGACGGTCGCTTGGACTTCTTTCCACAGCTTGACCAACAGGTCTTGCATGTTCAACCGCGTGAGCGGGTCGAGCGCCCCGAACGGCTCATCCATCAGAATGATTCGCGGCTTCAGGATGAGCGTGCGGGCGATGGCGACTCGCTGTCTCATGCCACCCGATAATTCGTGCGGATATTTGTGAGCGTCGGTTGCGACATTCAGCCCCATCTTGTGAATCCATTCGCGGCCGAGTTCATCCCGCTGCCTTCGCGGCGTATGCAAACATTCCAGCCCGAATGTCACGTTCTCCAGCACGGTGCGATGATCGAAGCTGGTGTAATCTTGAAAGACCATCCCGCGGTCCGAGCCAGGGCCAACGACCGGTTGACCCAGCACGAGCACTTCGCCAGAGGTGGCGGGATGCTGTGGCTCCAGTCCGGCGATCGATCGCAGGATGGTGCTCTTGCCGCAGCCGCTGGGGCCGAGCACGCAGATGAACTCTCCCTTTCCGACGACGTCCTCTACGACAAACGTCACATCGCGAATTGCAGTGAATTCGTCCGCTTTGCCGGCGTTGTAGGTCTTGGTCACATTCCGAAACTCGACGACGTGCGGGAGAGCAACTTCTTGCGGAGTGCGTACATGGTCCAGAACAGTTCCCATTCCGACGACTTGGGCAGGTGACTGACTCATTTCGGCCTCTCTTCCGTTGCGGCGGACGAGAGGCTCACCGGCGTCCGATAAAAGATCAGTGACTTCAGGCTCTCCCAAGGGATGACCGTGATTCGCACCAGCGAGCGAAGCATGCCATCGCCGCCATACAAGTGCGGGAACAACTGCCGCTGAATCCAGGCCAGCACTTGGTCGATAACCAGCGCGACCATTGGGATCACGAGGATGATCAAGTAAATGTGTTCGCGAAAACCACGTCGCTGGAAGATCTGGATCTGGTAGCCCAGCCCTCCGACTTCGTCGGCGATCTTGATCGATTCGGCGAGCATGATGTACCCGAACGCCAAGCCGAACATCTGGCGGCAGGCACTAAAAATCGTCGGGGCTGCCAGTGGCACGAGCACTTTCGAGATCGTCTGCCAACGGCTGGCACCGAGCGTGTAGGCCGTGTCGATATAGCGGGCCGACACATCCATGATCGCTCGCGCGGCATCGGAGATCACGAACGCGACCGACGCCACGAAGATGAACATCACCTTGTTTTTCTCGCCGGCTCCGAAAATGAAGATCATCAGCGGCAGCACAGCGGCCAAGGGGACGTTGCGGCCGATCATGATTAGCGGCGACAGAAAGGCGTGGATTCGCGGAAAGCATCCCGCCGTCACGCCGATCGGAATACCGATCATCAGCGCCAGAGCAAATCCAATACTGACTCGCCGCAGCGTCACGAGCACATTGCGAGTCAGAGCGAAATCATTCCAGAGCTCAGAGAACTTGCTAAATGTTTCCGCCGGACTGGGCAACGTCAGAGGACCGACAAGACGAGACTCAGCCGCCCCCTGCGTGAGGAGCCACCAGCCGGTGAGGCAGAGCAGTATGCACGCCACTCCCAAGCCGATGGCCTGCAACCTCGACACCGGTCTGCGCAACGTCAGCCAGTTGCGCAGCAGTCGGTCCAGAAAAGAGGAGTTCATGCCGGCCTACTCCTGTTCCGCCGCGTAAATCTTGACCTCGACGCGGCGATTCTTGGCGTGGTTCAGCGGGTCGGTGTTATCGGCGGGGTGATCCCAGCCGAAGCCCTCGACGTTGAACCGGTTTTGATCCACTTTGAACTGCTGGACAAGTGCTTGCTTCACCGCGTTCGCTCGATTCTTCGACAACTCTTTTGGCATATCGTCGGGGACTTTGCCGCGCATCGATCCGTCAGTGTGTCCCTCGATGATGATTCGGGCATTGCCAAACTGGCCAGCCAGCTTGGCGATTTCCTCGACGACAAACTTGGCCTTCGGGTCGTAATCGACTTCCAGTGTCTTGCCCTCTTCATCCTTCGTAATCTTTTTGAAGATTTCAAAACTGTTGGGATAGAACTGAATCACGACCGTGTTGGTGAGAATCTCTTCGGCCCCGCGCACCTCTGTGGTCGTCTTGGGGACGAATTGGGCAACCGACTCATCCTTCTGCGAACGGTACTTGTCGTCCTCGCCCAGCTTGTCGATGACCGTGAAATCCATGATCTGGTCGAACGGCACAGACTGATTCTTCACCTGCCGAATGGAACGATAGAGGTAATAGGATTGGTTCCAGACGCGCGCGAAGTTGGTCGGGTTGTTTTGGTTCTTGAAGAACTGTTGGTTCTCGGCCCAGTTGGTACTGTGAGCATCGCCAAGCATTCCGAGTGCGTCGGCCGGGGGCAGGCCATATCCGGCGGCCATCAGTTCGGACACCTTCTGTTTTTCGGCGTCCTGTTTGAGAGCCGCCATCGAGTCGAAGATGCCTCGCACCAAGCCCTCGATCATCGGCGGATGGTCGTGAGCGAAGTCCGCGCGAGCGAACCAGACGTCTGCGATCAACTTGTTCGCGGTGCCGGTCGATACGAGCAGGCGGTTCCCTTTCACCTCCGACAACTTGTAGATGTCCGGTGCCCACGAGACGGCCGCCGAGATCTTCTGGTCCGCATTGAACGCTGCCGCCGCCTCAAAGGCCGTGCTGGTGAAGTTCAACTTCACTTCACCCGGTTGAACACCGCCGGCCACGAGCATATTCAGCAGGAAGTAGTGCGACGGAGAGTTCTCGGCGAGAGCGATCGACTTGCCACGCAGATCGGAGACGGTCTTGATGTTGTCGCGGACCACGATGCCGTCACCGCCATTCGACCAGTCGATCTGTTGGAAGACGCGCGGCATCACCCGGCTGTCTTTCGGACTGCCTGATGAATCGACGAAGCCATCGACGAACAGCGGCAGCATGTCGAGCGTGGCCCAACCAATTTGCACGTCGCCAGCCGCATAGGCGTCGCGCATCTCGATCGGGTTATCAATCAGTACCAGTTCGACCTTGAAGTCTTTGCCGTCCGCGGCCTTCCAGATCTTCCCTGGCTTGAATCCGTTGTTCGCATGAATGATCGGTGCCCACCCGGCCCACACATTGAGCGCGAAGCGAACCGTGTTGTCGGCCAGTGGCTTGTACGCCGCGATTCCCTTCACGGGAGGCAGCTTCTCTGACGGCTTGAACGAGTATTCCTTCAGCGTCGTGACGCTCGCATCGTCATGAGCTTCGACCGCGCCGGGCTTCAATTCGTCTCCGCCAACGCCGAGCTTCTTCGGATCAATCACGTCGTTGGGCTGATCTTGCTTTCCCTTCGGAGCGAAGACATCCGCACGAAACATCGCGAGCCCAATCAAGCCGAAGACGACACATGCCACAGCGAGATAAAACGGAACTTTCGGTTGGCCAGCCATGATTTACTTTCTGTTCTTGGTGAGCCGGAGGCCGTCAGGCCCCGGACGTGATTCAATCCCCTGCCGTCCGAGAGCTAACGCCCATCGGCTCGCTTGTTTGGTGAAGACTTCACGGTCTATCCCTGAAACTTCGAATGCGGCCGACTGGCCTGTAAAGAGTGCAAAGTCTGCATCACGTTGAAGGCGCTCAGTTCGCACAGCAACCGCGTGACGTTGTCATGCAGTGCATCATTGAGCGACGGTTCGACTTCCTTCATTCGCGCGACGAGCCGCTGCTCTTGAGCTGCCAACTCCGCATCATCCACATGCCCGTCAGAGATGGCTTCCATGAATGTGACGAGTTTCTGCGTGTACTCGTCAATCAACGTCGTTTGCGATTTGTCATCCAGCCAGCTTTGCCGCACGGGGGAATCTGCCATCGTGAAGTCCTTCGAGGTAGGAATTTGAAATTTGAAATCTGTGTCGCACTCATCAGGTTGCTTACGAGACCGTTGGAGATCCCTCATCAGCTTTCCACCAACTGGCGAAGGACGCTCATGCGTTCTTGTAGCTTGGCTCGCGCTTCGGGCGAGCCAACTTGGTCGCGCCATTTCGAAGGCAGGAAGTTTCGTTCGGTACATTCGAGGACCGCCGCAATTTCTTGCATCTCTTTTTCCAAGCCTTCCGATGACGGAATAAACTCGGCGATCGCTCGTTCGAGGTCTGTTTTCTCGACGAGATCTCGTCCGTTGGACAAGGCCCCGCGCCGTGCGGCGAGAAGGATGCTTTCCAGATCCGCACCGCTCAACTGGCGGTCGGGCGAGACATCGGGGATCGCGTCCGCTGCCAGCGGCACTTTGTTTTTCTTGGACATCGCCAGAAACATTGCGGCGATATCTGCGCTGGTCGTCGGTGCGAAGAGCGGGATGTGAACCTCACAGCGGCCTTGCCGCTTCAAGTCGATCGGCAACAGATCAGGGCGGCATGTGAGCAGCATCCAGATGATCTTCCCGCGATATTTCGTGTCGCCCATTTGCTGAGCGATCATCGAAAAGACACGGCCCGACGTTCCGGAGTCTCCGTCCTGATTCCGATCACCCAGCGTCGCATCCGCTTCATCGACAATCACCACCACCGGGCCGAGCGACTTCAAGACCGTCAGCACTTGCTCCAGATTACCCTCGGTCTCACCGACGAACTTCGATCGAAAGTTCCGCAGCTTCAAGCAAGGGATGCCCATTGACCCGGCGTAGCACTCGGCCAAGAACGTCTTCCCGGTGCCGACCGAACCGCAGAACAGATACCCCATCGGAGCGGTATCGAGCTTCCCTTCGGCGATCCATTTCGCGTCTTGCTCCAAACGAGCTTTCGCTTCCGGCTGGCCGACGATCAGGTCCAACGTGTGCGGCGGTTCGACGAACTCGACGAGTCCCTGACACTGCCGCTCGATCATATTCTTCTTGAGCTTCCGAAACTGCTTGGGATCGAGACCGCGTACGCTGGCGTTCGACAGCAGCACGTTCAGATTCACGAGACTCAGACCCGCGGAAGTCTGCACCAATCCTTCCGTCGTCAGTCCGCCCCCGGAGATATTCGGTGCCGTCGCCGCCACAAATCGTTGCCGGTCTTCGACGCTCGGAAGCGGGATTTCCAGCGACGCCACATACGGATTGTTGACCAGCCGCTCGCTGATCTCGGACAGCTTTTCCGTCACGAGGCAGAACGCCATGTTGAGCCGCTTGAGATACGGATTCGAGGCCCAACTGAGAAAGCGGACCAACCGCGACGCCTGCCCGCGCGCCACGGAGGCCAGATCACCCGTCGGCACCAAGAACTGAGCGTGCTCGAAAACCAAACCAATCCGCTTACGATTGGCGATGTTGTCTTCCAGCAGATTCCGTTGCAGCAGTGATTCCAGTTGGTCGAGCACTTTGTCCGGGTCGCGATTCCATGTATTCGGTGCGCCGAGCACCGCCGTGACGTGCTGCATCATCTGCTGCAATCGTTTCGAGTCCGCTCCCGCCAGCGGCTGCAACCCACGCCCTAGATCGTAGCTCAACACGATGTCCCACGAGCCGAAGACCTGCGAGGCCAGGAAGTCGCTCAAAGACGTGAAGCGGTCTTTGCCGTCCGTCGCAGATTGCCGGACCAAATCATGCACGCCGCCGTGCAGCACAAACGTGTTGATCGTGCCGGAGAAATACAGATCGGCCAGCTCCTTCGCCCAGGTCGGACTCGAAGCAGGAAGCGACGAGGACTGGTCCACAGCCGAGTTTTTGTCGTCAGGTTCGCTCATCGACTCCGTCACTTCCCAATCCGCTTTGAACCAAGCGTGCTCACCGCAGTTCATGTAGCCGAGGCCCTTGTGGCCAGGGGGATTCAATAGACTTGCAAATCGACCGACCCACAAGGGGTCGGGCTACTTCCCTGCTAGCGTCACTGTCGCCGGGCCGAGTTCCTTTTGATCTTCCTTCACGCCGGCGGTTTCCGGAGTGACCAGTCCCATCTCCATTTCGAACTGCCGCAGAGCTTGATCGGCCATGACTTTCTCGGCCGCCTGTTCGCGCTTGACGTCAACCAAACCTTCTTGCGAGAGATCCGCCGCAACCCGCGACTTGGCTCGATTCAAGCCGATCTTGTCCTGAATGACGTTTTCGATTTGACCGAAGTCGGTAGTGACATCGAAATTGAAGGACTGCGCAAGCTGAGCAATCTCGGATTCCGCTTTGCTCATTTTCAATTCGGCATCGTACTTCTGAATCTTCTCGCGCACCTTGGCGAGCTTGCTGCTGGCGTGTTTGATCTTTTCGAGGCTGTTGTTGTACGCCTCTTCGTGCATCTTGAGCTGAGCCTGATTCTCTTCGAGTTCGCTCTTGGCCTTCTGCATTTCGAATGCGAACTTGGCGGCGGTCTCACGATCGCCCGCTTGCAGATAGGCTTTCACCTTGGCTTCCAAGTTAGCGGCGTGTTTCTGTGCGTTAGTGACTTGCAGAGAGACCCGCTCGACCAGCGCACGATACTGTTCCAAGCCCTTGCGCCCGTCTTGCAGTTGAGCGACGGCCGTGTCGTATTCGTACTGCATCTGAGCGATCGGATCAGCGGTCCAAAAGAAGTTGGCCAGTTTGTTGACCTGTGCTCCGAGTACGGCCCACATTTTTTTGAAAATCATGCCAAAGCCTTTCATCAAGCTGGGACGTGAGAGATGCCATGTTGAGAGGTAAGGCAGGTTGATATCCCTCACCATTGCGACTGTCAATCAGCTTCATTGTTTGAACAAGATGGGATTTCCTAACGCAATCAAAACGCGAATCGAACTTGGACTTCTCGATGTTTCAGCGGCGGGATAGCCAAAGGATGAACCACAGGTTGGCCAGTCACCACGCATTCGTCCCAAGGCGGAATCTTTTTGTCTTCGCGATAGTACCGTTCGACGTATCGCCAATCCGTGGCCACGAAGTCCGAGTACCACGAGTCCAAGTGCGTGATGCCCACGTCATGCAGCAGGCGCAATCCAAACTGCGCCGCTTCGAATTCGTAATCATGCAGGACTTCGAGAAATCGTTCCTTCTGCGAGGTGCTTTGGAGTGCATCCAGTTTGTGCTCGAGCGACGGAGCGACCCATTGGACCGAATGACCAAACAGGTGTAACAAAATAAAACACTGCATCTCCAGTCCCACATCCGGATCGATCACGATACGCCGCCCGTCGAAGGTGCCGGTTTTCGGCGGTTCCAGTGGGCCAAATTCAATGGCGAATCCGTGCTTCACGATTCTGGACGTCGCGCGTTCCCAAAGTTCCACAAGTTCGTCCGTCGCCAAGTGACCGACCAGTGGCTCACTTGCTCCGCTAACCCCGACCATTTTACTGCCACGCAAGTTCATTCTAAACCTCATTGAAAACTTCCTGACTGCCTCTGAGATTTATTCGCGGCTGTTGGAAATGTTTGCTGCAAGTCCACCTCGCTCACCGACGCCAGTCGTTTCCCACTTGAACTAAACACCACACACTCCAATCCAGTAATTTCAAAGTCCTATTGTTTTGGAGCCGTCACGATCATCTGCTCGCTGGGCTGAAGGGTGAGGTAAGTAGGTTTCTTCAAGAGTCGTCTCAGTTTCAAGTACGGTCGGCGATCGACCAACGGGAATGAATGCTGGTATTCCTGTCATGCCCGAACGCAGCGCAAGCCCGACAGGAGATTTGTAGAAACTGTTTCAAATCCAGCACGACGCGCGAGCGAATGGTCGTTCCCTTGGCGTTTGGGCCACTCGCTGACGCTTCGTGCTGAGTTC
>SXKJ01000335.1 GCA_005778115.1 Planctomyces sp.
AATTCCTCCCGTTTGGATTCAACGGACTTCGTCATCGCCATCTCATGTCCCTCCTTGACGTTGCTCAACTCGCGAACATCCATTTCCGCAGCGGCAGACTACTCAAGACACAACAAACAGGGAATTCCTGTTATGCACCCCCTTGCCGGCGTAAAGTTGCGCGGCCTGAAACTTGGTCAGCTTCTTTTGGCGGACCAACTCGCGAGCCAACGCCTCACCGTCCGCAGGCTGCTTGTCGGGAGGCAAACTCAAAAGACATTCCGCGACGGACGCCGCATCCAGCAGTCCGCTGGCCGTCAGTTGCTGAGTGAATTCGTCCCGAGTGTGAGGCATGGTGCGAATGATCGAACGTGTTGAAATCCAGCGATGGGTCGGTACGACGAGCTTATCAAAGCGAGGCCATCGTTGTCAGATTCTCTCGAAGGCTCACGGCATTCAGCACGACGCGCGAGCGAGTGGTTTTTCTGGAACGACCACTCGCTCGCGCGTCGTGCTGGCGTGACATCAGGAGTTGATTGCGATTCGTTGAATTACGGCGCGATATCCGATGTGATCGTGCAGTTCGGCAGAGCTTTCTTCAGTTCGGCGAGGCCGGCTGGCGTCAGCTTGTTATTCTCCAAATTCATTTTTGTGAGCGTGGTCAGTTTCTTGAGATGTTTGACACCGGCATCATTAATCTGTGTTCCGGAGAGGATGAGCATCGTCAAGTCCTTGAGATTCGGAAGACTGGCGAGACGGGCATTCGTCATCTGGTCGTTGCCAAAATCGAGCTGCACCAGCTTCGGGAAGTTCTTCAGTAGCGCAAACGCCCCGTCACCCACCGGGGTATTCCGCACGCTGAGTGACTGCAAGTTCCGGCAATTTTGAAAATCGCCCAGCCCCTTCTCGGTCATCTGCGCATGAGCCAAACCGAGGGATTCCAGTTTCCGGCAGTCCTTGAAGTTCTCAAGACCAAGGTCGGTCACCAGATGCTCATGGAGTGACAGCGCCGTGAGGTCACGACAGCCGCTGAAGTAGGCCAGTCCCGCATCCGTCACACTGGTGCCCGCGAGAGCTAGACTCGTCAGCTTTTTGCATTGGCGAAACGGCTCCAATCCCGAATCGCCGACACGGGCGGAGACCGAAAGCTGAAACTGCGTCAGATGCTGGCAGCCCCGACACGCGGCCAATCCGGCGGCGCTGACTTGCTGGCAGTCATGCAGCTTGATCGATGTCAGCCGGAAGCGTGATTTCGGCAACTCACGAACGTCGGAGTACTCCTGCGGAATCTCATTGATCCCCACCTTCCCGCCGACGGACAGAATGTACGTTGCCGCGCGACGGTCAGGATCGTCGTTGACCGCAGCGCCGCCATTCGCCTGCACCCACTTCGCACCGACGATCTTGCCGTGGCTATTGTTGCCCGACGAATCCTTCAGAACGTCACCCGTACCTTGGTCGAAGTGGTACAGAGCGAGCGTGTCTGCATCAGTAGGGAATCGTCCTCCAGGCGAAAAATCGTTGTCGTATCGGGCTGACCTGGAAATGCGCACTTCATCAATGCGGCCGGCAAATCCCTCCAGCAACTTTCCCGTTTCATCGGATCTCAATCCGATCAACAGTGGTCCCTGAGGGCGAAGCAATTGCAGGTTGGGAGGGATTGTGTTGGCCATCTGAAGTTTTCCGTCAACGAAAACCTTCATCGTGTTCGCCGTCCAGACTGCAGCCACATGCTGTCGCTGATTGATCACGCGGCTGCGAGTGACCTTGCCTTTCAAATACTCCCTGGTCCGATGGTTCCCCAGAACGCACATCCATTCGTCGTTAAAGTGCGACAGCGACAGCATGTGGCCGTCGTCCCCACCGATATTCAGCGAGATGTGATGCTCGCTGTTGTTGGGTTTGGTCGAAGTCAACCAGGCTTCGAGCGTCAGAGGTGGACGGCCGTCAAATGCCGTTTAGAAATCATCGACTCGCACATGGTCACCGATGCCATCGAATTCGAGGGCGTTTGTGTTGGCAATGACGGCGGGAGACGAAGCCTCGTCGGGACGAAGCCTTTTCACGGAACCTTCGAATACATCCAATCGGAAGGATGAAAACTCAAACGAGTCGCGGAAGCAAAACAGTCCGAGGTTCATCGTTCCGGGAAATTCGGGATGAAACTCGTACTTGCCGCCAATCTTCGCAACATCGCCCTGCCATTCGGCGACCTGTTGGTCATTCACGCGGACCGTGACTCGACCGGACTCCGTCCCTGAGCCATGTCGAACACGTAGTGAGACCGTTCCGCCATCCGCCGTGCTGGCTGGCCAGGTACCAATTCTCTGTCGTTTGCCCCCTTCGACCTTGAGTTCAATTTTGTCGCCGGGAACCAGATCCAATCCAGACCAGGTTGGCGAACTCGGTGCGAAGTCGAGCGTGAAGACGGATTTCGCCGCCAATCGTCGCACGTCGAATGACACCTCGTAGTCGCGAGCCTCCTTCAAATCGATAGGAACGACCAGCCGACCGGCCCGGTTGTCGGAGTGATACGTCAGCTTGCCGCCTGCCAGCGTCCATTTATTCTCAATGGTGAGCTTCGGATTACCAATGCAGTCTCGATTCAAGTCGATCAACGACAGCAGATCGATGGACTGTCTCACTGGCGACGCAATGTGGGTGTCCGAGCTGGGAAGTTGCGGATCAGCCGCCTTCACCCATTTCGCGCCGACGATCTTGCCGTGATGGTTGTTGCCGGACGAGTCCTTCAGGACGGAGCCGCGTCCCTCGTCGAAGTGGTACAGAGCAATCGTAGAGCTGTCTTTGGGAAGTTTGCCCGCTGGCACTCCGGGCAATGCTGTGCGAACCCCCTTGGAAACACGGACCTGCTCGATGGTTCCTCGGAACAGTATGCCGACGTTAGCGTATCCGCCCGAACCGCCGATCCACAATCCGGGTCTTCCCAAGGGCGGGTTTGAAACGTCCTCAAGTGCGTTCGCTTGCTCCGCATTGGCTGAAATCAATGTCTGTTTGCCGTCCCAGCGGCAGGTCAGCAGCACACGCTCATTGGGGCGGACGGTATGCAATGCACTGATCCAGCGTTTGGCTAAGTGCCTCCAGTCGAACGCCCAGATGTTGCTCACTCGATAGACCAACAATTCTGTCTCAGCCTTCGGAGACAGCCACGAGGCGATGACCGTCGTCCCAGCAACAGCCGCATCGGCCGCATCGACGGAGATCACAAACTCCAACGTCACCGGGTCTTTGCCATTCCAGTTCAGCGACGGGATTTCGACGTGGCACTGACCATCAAACTTCAAAGCGAACTTGGGAGCGGCAGCGTCCACCGCCTTCGTCTCACCAGCTTTCGTTCTTGGCAATTCCTTCGCGACAAAAAACTTGTCACCACGCATCACGCGAATGCGGTTGCCAACGCGTTCAAACTTCAGTGCGGTGGGTTCATTCTTCGCGACCGTGATTGCCGGCGTGTCGAATTCCAGCTCGCCGCTTTGAACGTGCAACACATACTCGCCAACCGGAAGTTTGACCGCTTCTTCCGTTTTGCCACGCACGACTCGGCCGTTGGTGCCGAGCGTGACTTCGACTTGATCGTCGGTGATTTCAATTTGCACCTTTCCTCGCGGCGTGCGAAGAGCTTCCCAAAGTCCGAGCACCAACAGCACGACCGCGATACTGGCTCCTAGCACGACGCGCGAGCGAGTGGTGATTGCCGAACGACCACTCGCTCGCGCGTCGTGCTGGCCATTCACCCGCCGAGATCGATCGACCGCTCCGGTGAGGCTCGTCAATGTTTTTGGGTCGGTGTCGTCGGACACACCTTCCCGATACTGCACAGTCGCCGCGTCCGCCGATGCTGAGTCCGAGTGCGGCTGCACGCTCGTCACTCTTGTCGCCGCTTGCGGACTCGCCGATGCGGCCGACGTCGCTGAGTTCCCCGGCTGCGAGATCATCTTCAGGAAGTCGCTGAAGTTCGTGTCTTCGGACGGCGTCTGAATCGGAACAGGAGCCGTCACCGACGAGGTCAGACAACGCTGCAAGTCGGCAATGACCTCAGTCATCGAGCCGTACCGATCCTGCGGCTTCTTCGCGACCATGCGGCGGAAGATCGCTTCAACAGAGGGGGGTGCGGCAGTGAGCGACGGGATTGGTGACTCGCGATGCGCCAGCAGCCGCTTCATCACGGTGTCGGCCGGAAACGGCGCGGACCCCGTCAGCAGATAGAACAGCGTGCAGCCGAGCGAATAGATGTCACTCTTGGCATCGGCCGTCTTCGTGTCGAGCGCCTGCTCCGGCGACATGTAGTCGATGGTCCCCATCACCGCGCCGGTGCCGGTCAGTGTCGCTTCGTGCGAACTGCCGGTTGGGTCTTCGATGCGGGCCAGCCCCATGTCGAGAATTTTCAGCACGCCATCTTTGCCCAGCAGCAAGTTGTGTGGCTTGATGTCTCGATGAATGACCCCTTGCTGATGAGCGAACTCCAACCCGCGTGCCGCCTGCAACACGCAATCAACCGCGCGATCCACCGCCATCGGCCCCGACTTCTTGACGATAGCCGACAAGTCGTCCCCATCGACGAACTGCATCACAAGGAACGTCGTATTGTTCGCTCGATCCGCATCGTAGGCCGTGACGATGTTGGGATGTTCGAGTTTCGCCGCCGCCTGCACCTCTCGCTCGAACCGCCTGACCAAGTCCGGCGTTTTGACCGCCTCGGGCGAGAGCACCTTCAACGCGACCACTCGCTTCATCCGCTGATGCTCGGCCTTGAGCACCACTCCCATTCCGCCCTGTCCCAACTTGTCGAGGACCACATAGTTGCCGAGCGTGAGCGATTTCCCTTTGCCGGAGTAGATCTGCTCAGCTTGATACCGGCTCAGCCTCTTTTGGCGAACCAACTCCTGAGCAAACGACTGAAGGTCTGGCGGCGGCCGGTCAGCCGGCCATTGGCCCAGCATGTCACGAACGTCGGCCGAGGTCAGCAGACCGGACTCGTTGAGGCGCGTGAGAAAATCATCCAGCGACAAAGCCATCGTGCGTCATTCTCTGGTCGGAATGCTACTCAGAGAATTGCGAGGCAACCACAGTCTGATTCGCATTTCCTGCGGCACACCGCATCCGAAGCACGACCAGCCAGAGCACAGTGCGATCGGGTTACGGTGATTCGAGCATCCCATCTCCATCGGATTTCAGAAAGGGGCCATCATGTCCCGAACCGCCGTGGTCCAGTTTTGTCAGCAAATCGCCAAGACTCCTGAATTGAGAAACCGATTGGAAAGCGGCGTGAAAGCCGGTGCGGGTTGGGACTTGCTCGTCTCGACAGCCCATGAGCACGGTTTCGAGTTCACGGCGCACGAAGCGGCCGACTGCTTCGAGCACGAACGCCAACGCCGGTCCACTCGCGAGTCATCAGGCCATGCCGAGACGACGATTCTGAAACAGTCACCGGTCTTGGATGCGCGAATGGCCGAGACGCTCATTATGCGCGACGGCGAGGACACCTCCTCCCGCGCGGATGCCCTCAATCTCGGTGGCCTGCGCCGCGTCGCCCTGAGCCATGACTGGAACATCGAATTGTCCGCCACGGCAATCGAAGAAGACGAAAGCATCTTCAGTTAGCCGTCCGCAGCAAGCAGAGACACGCTCATGGCAAAAGCCAAACGGAACACTCCGCGAAAGCCAAAGGTCCGGCGAGGCGTCAGCTATGCACAAGTGCAAGCGATCGCGAAGGAACTCCCAGAGGTCGAAGACTCGACTTCCTACGGAACGCCGGCCCTTAAGGTGCGCGGGACTTTGCTGGCGCGATTGAAGGAAGATGGCGAGACGCTCGTCCTTAAAACGACGCTGGCAGATCGCACGCTGCTCCTCAACGGAGCACCAGACATCTTTTTTCGGCTCTCCGCCATTCGTGTTGATTTCGGTGCCATGTGAGCCGCAAGGCGCTAGCCGCGGGTTCTTTTCCTCGACCCGC
>SXKJ01000336.1 GCA_005778115.1 Planctomyces sp.
ACATCTTCTTCAGCGTGTGCCAGCCCAAGCCGTACTTCCGACACGCCGCACGACGACTCAATTCGTTCGTCAAAACTTCGCGACGAACTTCCTTCCAAAATTCCATATCGGTACGCACTCCAGTGTCTCCTGGTAAACCTGGTGAAGATCAGAGCTGACGCTCTGATCTTCACCATTCACCAACAGACACTTCTGCGCGCCGCCATTTTCAACCGCCGCGATCTTCCCCCGCGCCGCCGTTTTCAACCGTCGTCAACACACCAAAGTGCGAACGAAAGCCGCCGCAGAGAATTTGAACCCGCGAGTGCATCAAGGCAGCTTCACGGACTTCCGTCTGGGTCGTTCATTCTCGCTGATCATCAGCCCGTGCAATTCCTTCGGCCACAACCTCACGGCTGAGGATTAAATTCAATAGTTGCGACGGTTTCGTGAGCACTTGCTACCCGGCGGCTTGCTCGTGATCGACTCGTTCTTCCCCGGCTCGGCATTCCTCGCGACGAACGGACAGCGAGTGCTGGAAGGAGAGATCACGCATCCCACAACGGGGAATCGTCTGCGGATGTACGACTCACGCTCAATGGAGCGTGTGTCACAGATTTGTCACTCAAAGAATGAGATCGAAGAAGTCGGCGCGGATGGTCAGGTACTCTCGACACGTACGTTTTCAACGAGCATCCGCTGGATCTACAAGACAGAAATTGAACTACTGCTGCGGATCGCGGGCTATTCCCGCTGGGAAATCTGCGGCGGCTTCGACCGCCGTCCACTTGAAGTCGAGACTGATGGGATGCTCGTGTTCGCGTGGAAGTAGCATTGTGGCGTGACGCTCTGCGTCGCAATTCACGCCCCGGAGCGTCGCGCCACACTCGCGGGTCTAATCGCGCAAGTGAAACAACCGCTTGAGCGCGTCGATCAAACCGTGTGGCGTTCCCGACTTGGCTTCGTGACGCAGAGCTTCGAGCGGCGGGTGGAGCAGTTTGTTGACGATACGCTCCATGCTCCGCTCGACGGTATCCAAGTCCGCGGCTGTGAGATGCGACAGCTTGGAGCGTAGCCGTTCAAGTTCATCGCGACTGACATCGTGCCATTGCTCTCGGAGGCGTTTAACGATCGGGCCGGTCGCCATGTGGTAGACGTCCTGCATGAATCGTTCGGCCTCTTCGTCAACGATGAGTTGAGCCTTCTCGATCTCTCGGTAGCGTGCCCTGCGGTTCTGTTCGCAGGTCTCTTCGAGCGCGTCGATGTCGTAGAGGAAGACGTTGTCGTCGAGGTCAGCGATGGCTGGTGCAAAGTCGCGCGGAGCACCCAGGTCGAGAATGAAGACCGGCTTTTCGCCAGAACGGCGACGCGCCTCGCGGAAGCGGTTCACATCAACGACCGGTGTTGCCGCGCCCGTCGTGCTGACGATCATGTCGGCGCGAGCGAGTTCTTCATCGAGCGTCTCCCACGAACGAGGGCGTGCTCCAACCGAGGCGAATTGCGAGGCAAGCTTCTCGGCGTTTTCGAGGCTGCGATTCACGACGGTCACATGCCGCACTCCCTCTTCGCAGAGATAGCGCAATGTTTCCTCCGCCATCTCGCCGGCTCCAAGGATCAGGACGTGCTTGTCGTCGAAACGGTCGAAGATGCCTCGGCCGAAGTCGCTCACCGCGACGCTGGCGATCGAGACTCGTCCCTCGGCCAGCCGGGTGTCGGATCGCACGCGTGCCGAAACGCGAATCGCGCCTTGAAACATCGCGTGCGTCAGTGGGCCGCAGGCGTTGTGCTCTTGAGCGATGCGGTACGCCTCTTTGACTTGATTCACGATCTGCGGTTCGCCGAGCACCATGCTGTCGAGGCTGGATGCGACGCGAAACAAATGCCGCACTGCGTCCGGCCCGGTCTCGGCCAGGAGTTCGTCAGAGAACTCCTCCAGCGGGACGCGATGAAAGTCTGAAACGAACTCTGCAATCTGTTTCCGAGTCGGCGCGGCGTCGGGCGATTCCTGAGCCGAATAGACCTCGACCCGATTGCAGGTCGAGAGGACCACGAACTCGGCTGATCGGAAGCGGTCGGCGAGTTCTCGATACGCGGCTTCGAGTTTGTCTCCCGCGAACGCGAGCCGCTCACGAATCGACAAGTTTGCCGATTGATGATTGCAGTAGACGACCTGGAGGTTCATGTCGACACCTCCGCAGACACGGACCTATTGGGCGGCAAGTGCAAAGTGCAGAGTGCAGAGTGCAAAGTGAAAAGTGAAAAGCAGCACTCTAGGCCCGTTTGACCATTTTGCACTTTGCACTCTGCACTCTGCACTTTGCAGTGTCTCTTCCACCACGACGTCTTCGCTCCGCTATGAAACGTGGTCAGCGACAGTACTTGCAGGCCAATCAAAATCGCCAGCAAGAATCCGCCGGCCCACAGCGTCAGCGCCGCGACTTGTTTCCCCGTCGAGCGGCGTGTTGTCAGCAGCCACACGAACAGAGACATCATCGCGACCCAGACAACTCCGTGGCCTAGCACGATGGGGTCGGAGAATGACAACGCGACACCGACCTCTCGCGACTTGACCCAAAGTGCAACGCCACTGCCGAGGCCCAGCGTCAGCACCGGCACGCTGATGATGACCGCCCACCAATTCCAACGAGCCAGCCGAGCCAGGCTGGGAAGCAACACTCCCGGCTGTGAAGCGTGATGCTGCTTCAATCGCCGGTGCTGGATGACATACATCAGACTCAGCAGGACTCCGCCGACGACTCCCGCGATGCCGACCACCAGGAGTGAGGCGTGCAACATCACCAGTCCGCGATTGCTGTCGATCAGCGAATTTGGTTGCTTGCTGACGAAGTACGACGCGACCACAAACAGCAAGACGACCGGCAGCAAGAACAATCCCACTGCCAGCTCGCGATCCACGGCCGTCAGAAACAGATACAAGAGCACGACAATCCAGGCGAGCACCAGCAGCCAGTCATGCGCGGAACTCAGCAGCGGAGGCAGAAGCTCTTGCCGGCCGCGCATCAACAGATAGCCCGTCTGAGCCGCAAAGCCCGCGAGCCCGAACATCAACCCGATCCAGCGAGCGATCGGCAATCGTTTCAGCAACCGCGCGGCATCCAACCCCAACGCCACCACATAGCTGGCGAGGAAACAGAAGACGCTCACTTTGGCGAAGAATTCCATCGGCATGAATTAGGCGGTCCAATCTTCCACAAGCAGCCCCGGAACTTTCTCGAAGTCACGGATGTTTTGCGTGATGACCTTTGCTCGACGAGTCAATGCTATGGACGCGATTCGCAGGTCGCGTGTCCCAATACGAACGTGTTGTCGGCGGAGGTCGTGAAATGTTGCCAGCGATTGATCCTCAAATGGCAACACTTGAAGCTTGCGGTAGTTCTCCAGCAACTTCTGAAGCTCGGTATACGCCAACAACAATTGTGAGTCAGATTTCGAGTGGTTCAATGAAGCGAGCCAACCGCGTGTCTGTTCCTGAAAACTGACGATGGTCGCGAACACGAGCGAATTCGGTTCGCGGAGAAGTCGATCCTCAACTCGATCACGGATCGGAGTCCGTCCCGCCTGAAGAATCGAGAGGACGTTGGTATCCAGGATAACCTCCATGAGACGTCAGCCTTTGCTCTTCACCGTGCGTCGCTTGGCACTGGACTTCGTCTCTTTGGCAGCGCGAGCATAGTCCTCGGCGCGTAGCCGTTCGACTTCGCGGCAAATCGCCTCAAATGCGGGGCTGTCGGCATGCGTGCCCACAATTGCTTGCCAGCCCTGTTTCTCGGACGGCTGTTTTTGGTGGGCCACCAAGCATTCCACTTCCAATTCCAATCGCGAAACCCGCTCTTCGAGGCTCGCGCGTCCGTTTTTCTTGTGGTGACCGTTGGTATGAACCTTCATGACAGGACTCCGTAAACGATTCGCGACGTGCCGCAGTATGCCGATTTCAGCGGTCAATCGCCACGCGAAATCAAACGATCCTCACTGCTTCGTCAACTCTTTCACCGTTGCCACGATCTGGTCTTCGAGCCCCGCTTTCCACTTCGACGGCTGCATGTAGACGATCATGGACGAGTCCCCTTCGTAGCCCCCTTCGACGAGGACTCGTTCGGAGGGGATGTAGGCCATGACGTCGTTGGCGTAGCCGGTGACCCACGTCTGTCCTTGGCCGAGTTCTCGTTTCAGACGCAGCGAGTAATCGACGACCACTTCGCCACCGAGCGCGACCCAAGTCACGTTGCCGAGCTTCCAGACCTGCACCGGATACGGATACGTCGGCGAGAGGAGCTTGCCGGCGTCGATGTCTTTGAGGAACAACTTTGCTCGTGTTCGCTGATAGCGATCAGTGACCTCGGCCGTCTTCAACAGTTCGTCGCGCGAAGGGATCGTGTTGAACTCTAGAGGAATCTCGCGGAAGCGAGTTGTCACCGCGCCGCTGACGGGAGACATCTCGGTCGCCAGAACTTTATCGACAGAGAGAGCCAGCATCCGGCCGTATTGCTCGGCGAGTTCCACCTTGCGGCGCGGAAGTGGGTTTTGATCGGCTCCGCAGCCGCTGAAGAAGAGCGCGGTCGTGCCGGGATGACGCTCCTCCAAATACAACTGCGCGAAACCTGCGTAGTCACCGCACCACTGATAGAAGCCGAGCACCGTGTTGTGGCAGGCGTAGCCGAAGATCACACCGCGAACTTGTGAACCGTCGGCGGTCAGCACTCGCAACACTGGAACTTCATGGTCAATTGGGCCGGTGCCGATCGGCGGCCGGCGGTTCGAGGCAAAGCCACAGTTGCCGATGCCAGTCGCCACGCGAGCCGGCTTGAGGTCGGCCATCGCGGTGTCGATCGCTTCCGTCACGCGCGCATCGAGCCACGTCTGATTGGCAATGACCTGCTGCCAGTCCTCTTCTTTCATGTCGAGCATGTGCGTCAGCGTTTGATCGAGCGCCGGCCCGCAGTGCGTGTGCGAGCAACAGAACATGAGATCGGCACGCTCCAGCTTGTGCTTGGCCTTCGCAGCGGCGGAGACACGTTCGGCCATGACCTTCGGCACGCCGACCAGATCAAGCGACACCATCACGACCCGCTTGCCGCTGGCGTCCTGCAACGCGGCGGCGCGAGCGTACAAGTCGTGGACCTTGCCTTCGGAGGCATGTGTCCGCCCGCCGTAGCCGCTCATCCACATAGGCTTTTCGGGGGTGATGACGACTCGCGCGAAACCAGCCTTCCAATCGGCGGCATCGTCGGCCGCACGAGCGTTCGCGGAGAACACAAGTACGAGCAACAACGAAAGACAACCAAACATGCGGATTGTTGCCGTTGCGCTTTTGCGGTTACGCCCCAACGGGGCAGCAATAAGCCAGCCCAGGGCAACGCCCTGGGTCAGCGAACACAAACGAAACCAAAGCCCTGAAGGGGCGAAACAACCATCGTCGCGCCAAGAGTGTCGCCCCTTCAGGGCTGCAAGAGATTCTGAGGCATCCGTACCCAGGGCGTTGCCCTGGGCTGGCTTATCGCTGCCCCTTCGGGGCGAAAGCGCAACGTCAAACATTCGCATCATGGTTGAAGCTCCCAAAGGTCAGACTCGCAGACGTTTCAAACTCAAAAACTCAATCGGCAGGTTGGTGCGGCCGCTTGTTGCCAAGTCGGCGAAGACGCTGCCGAGCACTGACGTAAACTTGAATCCGTGGCCGGAGAAACCGCAACCGATCACGACGTTGGGAAGCTCCGGATGCCGATCGACGACGAAGTGCCGGTCGGGAGTGACGGTGTAGAGGCAGACGGAATGCCTCGCGGGTTGTGGGTGAGCTTCGGGAAGACACGTTCGCAGAAAGTTGGCGATCGGCTGGACGTCGGAGTCATGCAGTTGGCGATCGACGAGCAACGGATCGGCGACAAGCTCACCGCCGGAATGCTGAGCGACTTTGAGAACGTGTCCGTCTAGCGATGGGAAGCCGTAGAACGTGGATGCCATTTCATTCGTAGTCCGGACGCCTACGTCCGGGCGCTCGGACGTAGGCGTCCGAGCTACGAGGTCAGGCGGCATCTCAAAATAGAACGTGGGCATCGAGGCATCGAGGTTGTATGCCGACGACGTTGTCTCGAACCAGAAGATCGGTTTGCGAAGCACCTGCAATGGTAGCTTGAGGTCGGCGAGGACCGACGCCGCCCACGAACCGGCGGTGATGACCAGCGATGCAGCGACGATCTCGCGCGTCGCCGTGCGGACTCGAACTTCGCGACCGGTACTTGACCAGGAGAGGACCGGTTCATCGAACAGCAGCGTCGCTCCGTGAGCCGTCGCGCGATCGAGATGCGTGCGCACGCACTCTTCGACTTTCAAGAATCCGGCGTCCGGTTCAAAGACGGTGTCGAACGAATCCGGGACTCGAAAGCCAGGCCAGCGCTCCGTCGCTGCGGACGCAGACAAGTTCTCGATCGTCAGCCCATGCTGACTCGCGGAGAGTCGCGCACCGGAGATTGCTTCGCTGTCCGGCAAGCCGGCGAGCATCAGGCCGCATTGCCAGAACAATCGCTGTTGCGATTCGGCTTCGAGATCGGCCCACAAGTCGTACGCTCGGAGCAACAGCGGGACGTAATCGGGGTGCTCGAAGTACGCCTTGCGGATGATTCGCGTTTCGCCGTGCGAGCTGCCTCGGTCGTGAGCGGGGCCGAAGCGGTCCAGGCCGAGCACTCGCAGACCGCGCCGCGCGAGATGGTACGCCGCCCCGCTCGCCAGAAAGTCTCGCCGTTGGCCGTTATCCTTTTCCCGGCGAGCAGGCTAAAGCTTCACGTTCAACACCGACAAGGCAACGACATGCACCAGGAATCGGATCTGCCACGAACACGGTTGCTGGGCATTTGCGGAATCCTGTTGTCAGCCTCGCTGATCAACTACGCCTGCCGGATGCCGTTCGCACAGAACTCGGTCGAGATCAAAGCAGCGTTTGGTGCGGAAGGATATGGCAGGGTCGAAGGCCTGTTTGGTTTGGGCTTCGCGTGCGGAGGTCTGCTGTTCGGCTTCTTGTCCGACTTCATCAAAGTCCGTTGGTTGTATCCGGTGGTGGTGCTGTCATGGGCGTTGGCCGGAGCTTCTTCCGCTTGGGTCGAGACGGTGGCCGGATTGGGCATCAGCCGTTTCGCGTTGGGTTTGTTTGAGGCCGGGCATTGGCCATGTGCCTTGCGGACAACACAGCGTGTCTTCAAACCGGCTCAGCGAACTTGGGGGAATAGCCTGTTGCAAAGTGGAACGGCGGTAGGGTCGATTCTGACTCCATTCCTGATCGTGGCGGTGCATCGGTATGACCCGGAACAGTGGCGATTGTCGTTCGTTCTGACGGGAATGCTCAGTCTGCCATGGGTTGTCTGCTGGCTGTTGACGATGCGCGATTCCGATCTTCAGCGCGCAGTGATCGCGACTGACGAATCGGCGGCGGGCGTGGGCGAAGAGCGGCAACTCCGGGAGTATGTTTCGTGGTGGGACATCATGTCCTCGCGGCGCTGGTGGGTTTTGGTGGTGACGACGATTTCGATCAACACGACTTGGCAGTTCATTCGCGTCTGGCAGTCGGACACCTTGCGCGAAGAGAAGGGTTACGAGAAGGAGTTCGTGCAGTATTTCACCGTGGCCTACAACCTGGCGACGTTAATTGGCAGCATCGGTGTGGGCTGGCTGATCAGGCACTTGGCGACGAGCGGATGGAACGTGCATCGAGCGCGAGTGGCGGTTTTCACGGGCTGCTCTTTGCTGGTGGCCTTGTTGGTGCCGACCGCGTTCATGCCTTCTGGATGGCTGTACTTGGGAAGTTGGCTGGTGATCGGCGTGGGAGCTCTCGGTCTGTTTCCGATTTATTACTCATTCAATCAAGACCTGTCGGGCAAGTATCAAGGCCGAGTCAGCGGGGTGTTGAGTTTCTCGTCGTGGTTGGTGCAGTCGTTTGTGCATCCGGCGGTCGGCACTGCGTTCAAGGCGCATCCGGAAGCTCGGCCGTATTTATTCGCGGCGATCGGCGTGCTGCCGCTAGTGGCGTTGATCGGACTCGTGGCGTTCTGGGGACGGAAAGAAGAATCATGAAGAAACGCCGGCAAAAACGTCGCGAGGTTTCCGTCGAGGCGTCCTACGTCTGCGACAACTGCGGCGAGGAGATCGTCATTCCGGTGGATCGCAGTGCCGGTGAGTCACAGGAGTTCATCGAGGACTGCCCGGTCTGCTGTCATCCGCAGATGATTCGCGTGGAAGTCGACGAGAGCGGCGAGGCACGAGCTTGGAGCGAGGGGGAAGCGAATTAGCCGTGGGGAAGGTTTTCAAGCCGCCGATCCATCTTGGCCGGGCAGGTTAAATGCTGGCTCTCCGCCATTCGTGTTGATTTCGGTGCCATTTGAGCCGCAAGGCGCTAGCCCGCATTATTCATGCATCGGTCAGTGGCCAGTTTTTTCGGGTGCGCTGTGGATGGAGGCTGGTGGGGAGTCCGGAATGTCGGAGTCTGCGCGGAGGTTCCCCCTCCCCAAGCGTTGTTCAGCGGTGATGTC
>SXKJ01000337.1 GCA_005778115.1 Planctomyces sp.
ACTCAGTCCTTGACGAGACACCAACGACACGGCCTCGACCTTGAACTCCCTCGTAAACACTCGACGTTTTGACATGAACTTCGCTACTTACGCGTCACAATACGCGCTACGTTGCGCGCACGCAAAACGTGGGCTAGTCCACTTCTCGTCCAAGATTCTGCCGCCGTACTTGCGGAAGACCAAATCGCTCGAAGAACTGATCCCCTGGCTGTACCTCAAGGGGATCAGCACGGGGGGATTTCAAGAAGCCTTGCAGGCCCTCTTGGGACCGGACTGTCCGGGACTCTCTGCGAACACGATTGTGCGGCTCAAGGAAGTCTGGCAGGGGGAGTATGACGTGTGGTCCAAGCGGTCGCTGATCGGCAAGGAGTACGTTTATGTCTGGGCCGACGGCATTTACTCCAACGTGCGGTTGGAGGACGACAAGGTCTGTTTGCTGGTGCTGATCGGCGTCACGAAGGAGGGTCAGTAGGAATTGCTGGCGGTGGAGTCCGGCTTCCGCGAAAGCAAAGACTCGTGGTTGGAGGTGCTGCGCGACTTGAAGCGTCGGGGCTTGGCGATCGCTCCCAAGCTGGCGGTTGGAGACGGAGCGTTGGGCTTCTGGGCCGCTCTCTGCGAGGAATGGCCGAGCACTCGCGAACAACGCTGCTGGATTCACAAGACCGCGAACATCTTGAACCACCTGCCCAAGAGCCTCCAACCCAACGCCAAAGCCAAGCTGCACGAAATCTGGATGGCTCCGACTCGCGCGGAGGCGATCAAAGCCTTCGAGATCTTCCTGGAAACCTACGGCGCGAAGTACGACAAAGCTCGCGACTGCCTGAAGAAAGAAAGACCGTGATGAGTTGCTGACGTTCTACGACTTACCCGCCGAACACTGGAAGCACCTACGAACCACGAACCCGATCGAATCCACCTTCGCGACCATCCGCCTGCGTCACCGCCGTACCAAAGGCAACGGCACA
Organism: Planctomyces sp.; assembly: GCA_005778115.1. Classification (GTDB taxonomy): domain Bacteria; phylum Planctomycetota; class Planctomycetia; order Planctomycetales; family Planctomycetaceae; genus SXKJ01. The sequence continues at coordinate 966 of SXKJ01000337.1, forward strand.
CGCAAGGCCACGCTGACGATGCTCTTCAAGCTCGCCGAGTCCGCCTGTCACCACTGGCGAACCCTCGACGCCGCAATGCACCTCATCGAAGTCGCCAAAGACACCAAGTTCCAAGACGGCATCATCCTCCCCAAAGTCGCCGCCTGACTCACCTCCTCGTCCACAACATTTGACATTAACTCGCACTCGCGGTCGACACACCGCGACGGGGCCAATCCCCGTGAGAATCGTCCGCTCCGGCAGATGTCCGTTGCGAACGACCAGCTTCCGGCCACGTTCATCCATCAGGCCCGACCGTTCGCTCAGCCATTCTTGAACTTCCTGCTCAACCGCTCGAGCCAACAACTCGCGAGCCCCTTTCCGCAAGATCTCGGTCAGCAAATCCTTGCCGACCTCCGCCTCCACGACCTGGGGCAAGGGTAAAACGTTCGACGGCTCGATCACTTTCGACATGCTGGTGTGCTCCTGAAAAAGAAATGGGATGTCGTGCAACTCCAATTTCTCCCCAAGCACACCGCCTTCTTCAATTCAACTCATCAACGACTTTCGACAATAGCTCCACTAATTCCCGAACGAGTGCGAATCATTTTCACAAAGGCTCTCGGTTGGAGAAAGCACGGCTGGAATTTCGCATCTGAGTGAGTATTCTGAACGCCTCGCGCCGGAGGGCATTTGGCCCGCGGCTTTTCCGGGAGGCGAATCCATGCACCTCAAGCGCCCGCATTTCACCGATTCCGATTCCGCGTCCGCTCCTCGTTCTTCGCGAAGCGGCAACCTCACAGAGGAAGACAGCGATTCGTTTCGCTTAGACAAAACAGATCCCGGTTCGCGTCTGGCTCCTCGCACATTCAGCCATTACGAATTGCTGGAGATCATGGGTGAGGGACAATTTGGAATCGTTTGGCGAGCCAAAGACCAGCGACTCGAACGGATTGTCGCACTCAAGTTGCCGCATCTTGCGGATTGGGATGAACACGCTCGGACGATGTTTCTGAGAGAAGCTCGTGCCGCCGCCACGTTGGAGCACCCGCACATCGTTCGGGTTCGCGGGATCGATCAAGAAGAGGACCAACTGGGGATCGTCAGCCAGTTCATCGACGGACAGACGCTGTTCCATCTAATGCAAGATCATCGCCAGACGTTCGCAGAATCCACTCAGATGCTGGTAACCATTGCGGAGGCCGTTCATTACGCGCACGAAGCGGGAGTAATTCATCGCGATCTCAAGCCTAGTAACATTCTGGTGGACTTCGAAGGCCAGCCGCATGTCTCCGACTTCGGCTTGGCGAAATGGAGCGGAGACCAAATCACGTTGACTGGTCCCGGATTGGTCCTGGGAACTCCCGCGTACATGTCCCCCGAACAAGCCTGCGGCGACAGCCATGCCGTTGACCGCCGCAGTGATGTGTACTCGCTCGGCGTTCTGTTGTACGAGATGCTGACCGGCAAGCCCCCTTTTGAAGGCAACTCCACACTGCTGCTCCACCAGATTCAAAGACAGCAGCCCCGCCCACCACGATTACTTAACGCGGCCATCCCCAGAGATCTCGAAACGATTGGCTTGAAGTGTCTCGCGAAAGCTCCCGCTGACCGATACGCCACCGCGCAAGAATTGGCCGACGATTTGCGGCGGTTTCTAGCGGGAAAACCGATCACCGCGCGATCTGTCAGCGCGACGGAGCACTGTGTCAGTTGGGCACGCCGGAATCCTACCCTGGCGACCTCGATGGCCGTCGCGGTTGTCAGCACTGTGGCTGCCATTGGGCTCGCCTTCTCCTTCTTAACTGCGACGCCGTCCGCGACTCTCGCGGTCTCGGTCGTGACTGAGCCACCCGACGCGGTGGTCGTCATCTATCCGCTCAACGAACTGACGGGCGAACCGATCTTCTCCCAAGCCAAACGATCGACCAAGAAAAGCCCGTTGGTAATCGATCTGTTGCCCGGCGATTACCTCGTCGTGGCCGCTCTGGACAACAGCCGCTTCCACGAGGTCTACCGGCATGTGCCGCGCAATCCCGATGCGTTGCCAGACCATTATCCACACCGTTCTTGGGAGCGTCGCTCGAACGAAGCCATCTCGTGGTTTCCAATCACCATTCCCAAGAGCGATCACCACGGCATGGCGCTCCTTGGGAACACGGAATCCGGGCACTCGCTGAGTCCATTCTTGTTGGATCAAAAAGAAGTCACGGTCAGCGACTTTCTGCGAGAATTTCATGGCGATCTGCCCCTCTCTCTCTCCGCAACCGCGCCGAGTTATTTCAGACTCCAGACTTCCCGTTGACCGGATTGTTCTTCGACGAAGCCGTGTTCTATGCGGAAATGGTCGGCAAGCGCCTGCCCACTTCTCAGGAATATGAATTCGCGGCCACCAACGGACGGACCACGCTTTTCCCCTGGGGCGATACCGCTCCTCCCGCGGAAGCTTGGACGTTGACCAGTGTCGGACTCAAAGAGTTCGATCAAACTCGATCTGACCCGCCCGTCCAGGGACTCTTTTCCAACGCTTCGGAGTTTGTTCTCGCACAGCATTCACCCCGCGTTTCAATTCCTTCGCGAAGCATTGCGCTGACGGAAGATCATCTCACGGTCGTTGCTGTTCGAGGCGGACCGGTTCAAACCGATCCTCATTTCCAAAGCGACCCCCGTTCCGAGACCAGCATTGTCCGAAAGTCGTTGCGCGAGCAGGTAGGTTTTCGTTGTGCCAAAAGCAAAAGTCCTCGGCTGTGAGGCCGAGGACTTTCGGGCATTGAGCGTGGCGGTCACCAAAGAAACCCGGGATTACGGTGTGAGTTTGCTGGCCGTGACGATGCCATAACTCACATTGCCGATCTCCAGCCGTGCGACGTGGTCGTCAGAGACAGTCACTTGATCGCGGCTCAGTTCTTTGACCGTCTTTCCCGCCGGGGCTTGGTCGATTTCCATTCCCACCGCAAACGTCCCTGTCAATTCTTGACCGGTCGTGCCGGTTCCTCTGACAGAGAATCGCTGCAACTCGACCAGGACGAAGTCCGAGGAACCTGGCACGCGCGGAAACTTCACGAAGATCGGCTGCCCAATTCGTGTTCGCTCGGTCAACGCGCGAGGATTCTTCGCCTGGGGGTTGGCGCAATTGATCGGTTCCTCACCCGCTTTGTGTTTTCGGGCGAGCTTGATTCCTTTTTGTGCGTAGGTTGTCGGACGTTGCGAGCCGCTTGCCCCTGATGCCGTCGGAACAACAGTCGAACCAAATGTGCTGCACGCTCCGCCAAGGTTATTGCAATCTCCCGGCAATGGCGAAAGGTTGCCGTCCATGCTCAACGGCGCATTCGTGGTGCAATTGATGGCGTAGTACGACTTGAAGGAGCCCCAGTCGGCCCACATCCACATGGCACAGTACGTCGTGTCCGTCGTCGGATGAATATCCAGAGAGTCCGGTTGTGGTGCCAGGCGGCGCGGGGCAGGTTGCGTATGGGCACACAATTCGATGGGTGACGACTTAGACGCGATCGTGGCGGCCACAGGTTGGCAGCAAGTTGAAGCCGAACTGGCCGCTTGGCTGGCAAGTCGCAATCGGCTGACAGCAGATCGCACGGCGATGTTTCTCGCCGGACCAAGCGCGGTGGGAGTAAGCGGTGAACACAGTCACCACGAACGACGCGGCAACAAGCAATTGAAAACGGCGGGGCATTTCAGTCTCCTTACTGAGTCCATGAACAGCCGCCGGCTCCACAGAGCGCGGCTGGGGTGTCTCCCAGACACCGACGAGGGATACTCCCAAATCAGGCGATGTTGCTCAATCCCATTTTCACTTCTGCACCCAAAGACACTTCGCACGACGGACATTTCACAGTGCCAAGTCCCCAGGCTGGCTCGTCCGTGGAGCACAAAGCCCGGCAGCGTTTTCGTCACGACCGCTGTGCCCGGCGCGACTGCTGAGACTGATGCGTCTTGTTTGTCCGGCGGAGTTCCGCGCCGTTCGCCAATTGGACCGCTGAACTGGCAATTTCTGCGGGGTCGGACAGGCGATATTGGAGAACGCATCCGTGTGGCAGCGATTACGAAAGCTGCTAATGACTCGTCCGCTTTTTTGGGCTGTCCGGCCTCGCGATGGCCGACTTTTCAGGAGGACTTGCCTTGTCCCTTCATGACACCACTCAGACGTCCGCAGAGAAAGATTTGTTGAATGCACCCATCGTCCGCTGGGGGTTGGTCCTGGTCGCCATCGCGATCGGGTTCCTGGGATTGGACATCATGCTTCGCCGGCCATTGGTACGGGAACTGGTCTCGGTCAGACGGGAACTGGCCACTGTCGAAAAAAGCATGCGTGACTTAGTCGGCGTAAAAGAGGTTGCTTGGGAGACCAGCCATCTGCTGTCCGCTCTGCAAACTCAAAAGAAGCAGTTGGAATCGGCTCGCGCGGCGCTCGGCGACTTGCGTGAGTTTCGTCAGAGCGTCGAATCCGAAGCTCAGCAAACTGGTGACGCAGTCAATTCGCTGAATCGGATTTCTGAACTGCAAAAGCGCGTCGCCGGCCAGAGCGAATCGGTTGTGGCAGTCGAGCAAGTGCTATCGGAGATCGTCAAACTGCATCAGCGACTGCTGTTGGAGAAACAGGCTCAGGAGGATGCAGTCGCCAGCTTGAATCGAGTTTCCGCGTTGCACAAGCAAGTGCGTGACGCCGGCCAAGAGGCCGAAGTCGCCGCTGTCGAAGTTCAGAAGCTCGGCGATCTGCGGACCAAGGTGCTCGAGAATTCCGCCGGGGTCGAACAAGCTCAGCGCAACGCCGCCGAGTTGATCGTTTTGAAAGATACGGTCCGCCAAGCGGACGATGTCCCTTCGGTACAAGAGGCCGCAAACAACTTACTGGCCTTGCGTGATACGCTCCGCACCACTGATGACAGCACCGAGCAATCACACACGCATGCCAAGCAACTGCTCTCGCTACGGGACGATCTGGCTGCCAATGCCGAAGACACGCAGCTTGCTCAGAAGAATTGGAACTCGGTTCGCAAGCTGGAGGGTGATTTGAAATCGGCGGGTCATGACATCGCGAACGCCATCGAAACTCTGGAGTTGCTCACAGATCTCGGCACAGAGTTGCGTCAGCAAACGCAATCACTCAACGGAGTGCGGCAGACGATGACCGAGATCGCCATGATGGAAACCACCATCGGTCGCGTCCTGCGAGTTCTCGAACCGCTCGCTCAATTGAAGAACCTCACGCGGTTGAGCGAACCAGAAGTCCGCGCTGCGGCGCGAGCGATCCTCGACCAGCGTAACTCGAAGCTGTCTCACCGTGAGGAACCGGTGCCAGCTCCCCCGGTCAAGCTGCCTCACGAAGACAAACTCTTCTCGGACGATACAGTACCGGTGATTGGGACTCGATTGGTGCCGATGCCACGCGATCTCGGCGAAGACAACCCAACAGCCGCACCCGGCTCCGTGGATTGAGCGATCTCAATGGAAAGCACTGACGGTCTTCCGGCCGTCTCCTTCCCCGCCCCGGACGTGAAGCAGGTCACGTCCGGGGCGGTTTTGTTTTGATCGTTCTCCGTGAACAGGTGCCGAAGCTACGATGCAGTTGATTGGAAAACCGCGTTTCAAATGCCTCCCTTCTGTGGAGGCCCTGAAATGGTCACGGCGGCGAGAACACTCTGCGTGGTGTGAAAGGTTGCCATGTCGCTACTCCGTTTTGATTCGACGACCAATGATTGGGTGATCTTCGCGCCGTCTCGAGCACGTCGGCCGGACGAATTTCGGGGTGCTTGTCCGAAGCCAACGGTCGAGTCGCCGGGCAAGGTCTGTCCGTTTTGTCCTGGCAATGAACACCTCACGCCGCCTGAAATTTTTCGCGTTCCGGCGTGGGGCTTGCCAAAGCCGACCGACTGGCGCGTGCGCGTAATTCCCAACAGGTTCCCCGCCCTGCGCATCGAAGAGCCGATCGACGGCAGCACCGATGGTTCACCGATCTTCCGACATCGCGGTGGTTGCGGAGCGCACGAGGTCATCATCGAGTCCCCCGATCACGATGTTTTTCTCGCGCAGCAACCGGTCGAACAAATTGAAGCGTTGCTGCGCACAATGCAGGAGCGGCACAACGATCTGCTCCGCGATCCGCGCTTCCAGATGATCGTGCTCTTCAAGAATCACGGCGAAGGAGCTGGAACGTCGTTGCGTCACCCGCACTGCCAGTTGATCGCCACGCCCGTCGTGCCGCGGTTGTTGCGCACGAAGCTCGGCATCGCGGTGGATTACTACGACATGACCGGCCACTGCCTATATTGCGTGCTGCGAAACGACGAACTCGAAGCTAGCCAGCGCGTGGTGGTCCAGAACTCCGATTACGCCGCCTTTCTGCCGTATGCCTCGCATGTGCCGTTCGAGACTTGGATCCTGCCGCTGTCGCATCACGCCTCATTTGGAGATGTGGAACGATCGAAGCTGCGGCCGCTGGCAGAGATTCTTAAGTCGGTTCTGCAAAAGCTTTCGGCCGGTTTGGACAATCCCGACTACAACCTGACAATCAACACGGTCCCGCGCGGCGACGAAGACAAGAATTACTTCCTGTGGCACATTGAAATCCTTCCGCGACTCACGACGCCCGCCGGCTTTGAACTCGGCAGCGGCATGTCGATCAACACGGTCTTGCCCGAAGAGGCGGCCGCGTATCTGCGAAACGTCGATGTTGCCTAGAGGCTGTTTCAAAACCAGCACGACGCGCGAGCGAGTGGTTGTCTTTGCGACGATTTGACCACTCGCTCGCGCGTCGTGCTACCTGGATTGATCCACGCATTCGTCAGCGCTCGTGCGAGATGGTCCGAAACGCTCGCTGAATCTGCGCAGATCCGCACACGATAGCACGCTCGACGGCCATGATCGTCGCGTGGCGGTTGGCATCAACTCTTGGACGAACAAACGGGCGACTTATTTAGGGTGATTGTCGTTCGGTTTGTGAGAATACGCGATCAAAAGTGGCTGCGAATCGAACAAAGATCCGCACTCTGCAACTCGAGCGCCGCCGTTATCGATCCTGGAATGCCGTTTGCCTGATGAGATCGCCAGTGACACGACGAGCCGCATGGCTGGCTCGCGGTCGGTGGTCCTCTTGGACGTCGCCCCTTTTGAAGTCCGCCATCATGACAAACATCTCGAGGCTTGAACGAACCGCTCAGAATCGGCCGACAGCACTGATGCCGTCGCCGGATCACCTCATGGCACCGATGCCTGCGTCAATCACGCGTGAGTCCCGGCCGTGGGAACGTTGGCTGGCTCGTCGACTCATGGCATCACTGAATGACCCAGACTTCAGCCTGGAGTTGTGGGATGGATTCCGCGCCGGAGCCACGTTGTCTTCTGTTGGCACGTTCCGAATCTTGCATCCCACCGTGCTGACGCGACTCTGTTGGCAGCGCAGCCTCGCGTTCGATGAGGCGTATTCCGAGGGGATGCTTGAGGTGCAGGGCGACCTTGTCGAAGTCTTGTTGGAACTCAATCGAGCCCTCGCGCGCAGTTCGCCGAATTGGCTCGGCCGGCTGAGCGATCGATGGCAACGGACTCGGCATCCGCATTCGTTCGCGGACTCGAAGTCGAGCGTTTACCACCACTACGACATCAGCAATGAGTTCTATCAACAATGGCTCGACGCGCAGCTCGTTTATACCTGCGCCTATTACTCTCAGCCGGACCTGGCGCTGGAAGAGGCTCAAGTGGCGAAGCTGGACCACGTCTGCCGCAAGTTGCGGCTGCAACCGGGAGAAACCGTGGTCGAGGCCGGTTGTGGTTGGGGAGCACTCGCTCTGCACATGGCTCGGCAATACGGCGTCCACGTGCGAGCGTTCAACATCTCTCACGAGCAGGTCGCTTACGCCCGTGACCGTGCGAAGGCCGAGGGACTGGAAGACCGCGTTCAATTTCTCGAAGACGACTACCGGCAGATTCGAGGTCGGTTTGACGCCTTCGTCTCGGTGGGCATGTTGGAGCACGTCGGCATCGACAACTATGCCGAGCTGGGTCGCCAAATCAATCGCTCGCTCAAGCCGCACGGGCGCGGATTGATTCACACCATTGGGCGAAATGCCCCGGCACCCATGGATGCGTGGGCTGACAAATACATCTTCCCCGGTGCGGAGCCTCCCAGCCTGTCGCAGATGACGGAGATATTTGAAGCCGGCCGACTCTCGATCTTGGATGTCGAGAACTTGCGACTGCATTACGCGAAGACGTTAAGAGAATGGCATCAGCGATTCGAGGCGTCCGCTGAGAACATCGAACACCAGTTTGATGTGCGCTTCGTGCGGATGTGGCGGTTGTATTTGTGTGCCTCGATCGCCGCGTTTCTCAGCGGCGACTTGCAGCTTTTCCAAGTCACGTGTTCTCACGCAGAGAACAACGACGTACCGTGGACTCGCGCAGACATTTATCGTTCAGGCGAGCGGGGCGGCGTCAGCCCCTCGGTTCGTGGATAATCGTTTGGCCGTTCCACCAACCGGGGGGCTG
>SXKJ01000338.1 GCA_005778115.1 Planctomyces sp.
AAAAACTGACGGAACACCTCGCTGATTCAGCGTGAACCAGTCTCGATTCCAGCCACGGTCGGCCGAGTTCTCGATCGTTTGTTCCTTCGAAACTTAATTTACCAATGAGTTTTCAACGCGGCTGAGTTTTTTGACCACACGGGCAAGGCGGCAATTCGCTCGGCTTGGCGTTCAATTCGTCGGGAAGGTCAGCTCGACCAGCTCGCCCGCGCGAACGGCGAGTTGTTGAGGGAGCGCGATCCGGACAAGGATGCCCCATTCGGGAAGGCGGGAGTCGCGGAGGTGTTGCGGCGGGATCGGCTCGAATTGCGAGCCGACTTGTTCGATCGTCGTTTCTTCTGTGTGCAACAACGAATGTCGGCGACGGACTCGCACGCGATCCGCAGGAGCGGGATTCAGGGATTGATCGGCGCGGACGTAGGTGACGATGTAGCGACGCTCGTGCGAGGCGATCGTGACGATCGGATCGCCGAGCTTCACTCGCTGTCCCGGCCAAGCGTGAATGGCAGCGACCTCCCCCGCGAACGGAGCGCGAATCACGAGTCCGTCGATCTGTCGCCGGACTTCGTCCATGCGTGAGGCTTGCGTCGTGATCGCCGCTTGTAACGGGGCCAGCAACGGAGCGACTTCCGGCAAACTGAGCGGTGGGTAGTCGTCGTAACCCGCTTCGGCTTGAGTGATCTGACGTTTTTGTTCGGCGAGCGTTTTCTCGTTGGCCGCGATGCGCGCGGCGACTTCGTCACACGCAAGCCGAGCTTGCAGAGATTCCAGTTCCGTCGCCGCTCGCAACTGCGGAGTCGATTGTCGAAACAGGTTCTCCGCTCGGTCAGCCGCCGCATCGAGACGTTGTTCCAAAATCCGATCGACGGCGAGCTGCACTTGAGTTTGCAACGCGGTGACTCGGCGTTGCTCGCGCTGCCAAGCCAAACGGATTTTTTCGTGAAGGTGATCGCGCTGTTGATTCGAGAAATCAAACGACAACTTGGCCGTCGCCGCTTCGACTTCGAGTTTGATCCGCGCGAGTTCCGCTTGCTGCGTCACCAATTGCTGCGACAGCAACGGATCATCCAAGCGAGCGAGCACTTGATTGGCCTCGATCTTGTCGAGCACTTGCCAGCGTTGTCCTTCGGTCGGCTCCGTCAGCAAGCCGCTCGCCCCGGCGGTCATTATGGAGCGGATCGCTTCGACCTCGCCGATCGTGTGTGGAGCGGGAATGTCATGATGCCACATCCACAACACGAGTCCGGCCAAACCAGCGAACGCCAACGGCGGCAGAAACCGTTGTCGCAATCGCTGCGAACGGACGGCCCACGGCGTCGGGATGCGACCCTTCTTGCCGTTGGTCAGTTTATCGTTCGATGTTGAGTTTGGGAGCATGCTCGGCATGAGCTACATCTCCCATTCTTCGTGATGCACGACCAGCGACACGTTGCTGAAGCCGTCCGCCTCGTTCAACTCTTGCCGCAGTTCTTCGTGACGTGCGGGGTCGCGAAGCAACAAGGCATAAGTCATCTCGCATGAGCCACTCGATATCGCGAACGCGGTTGTTGACTGCGCTCGAATGCGAGCGCAATGGCGATCCAAAATCTCACGCAACCGATCCTGCAACACTTTCAAATCGCCGAGCAATGAGACTCGCAGCGATACATCGTGCGTGTGTCGGCTGCCAAACAACGTCAGCCGCAAGTAGGCGAACGCAACCGTCATGCAGAGCATCGTCACGACCGCCGTCGAATATCGCTGAGTTCCGACCGCCAGACCTTCGATGATGGCCCACAACACAAAGGTCGTGTCTCGCGTGTCCTTCAGGACGTTCCGAAAGCGGACCATCGCGAACACCGCAACCATGCCGAACGCCAACGCAATGCTTCCCGCCACCAGCGACATCATCAAGCCGACCAGCGGCGGCATCACGACTAGCGACGCTACGAACGTCTGCGAATACGACAACGTCCGATGCGTCACCTGATAAACCCAGCCGATGATCTGGCCGATCAACAACGCCAGCAGCATTCCAAACACAACTCCCGCCAGCCCGTGGGCAGGTGCTCCGTGATCGGAGTTGAGCAGCGTTTCGACAAATGGCGGCATCGAGGTTTCTCACGGTGCGAACGGAAGAGTGTCTCCCAGTCTTCACAATTCACATAGGTCAGAGCCGAGTGATGTCAGGCGACCCAGACGAGAAGCTTCGACCTTTGCTGCCGCGCGTTGCCGGTTATGCCGGTTGCATGAGACCTGCGGCGAGAAATCACCGCATCCCGAAGCTGCGACCCGCTCGAACGCATTCGACGTACTTCGGGACAGAACAGCGCTCGAGACCGAATTGCTGCACGAGCTGGTGCATCCACGCAGGGAAGCGTTCGTTGAACTTCAGTTCGAGCACGACTCCTTGAATGGGGGCCGCCGCGCCCGAGGCCGGAATCTGTAAGCGTTCGCCGGGACGATACGGAGCGCCCCAAATCTCGCGATCAAACGTGACACGAAGGTTGTCGTCGTTCCGACCGACGTAGGCTTCGCGACGATAGACGACGTAGGTCACACCCGCCGCATGCAGCTCGGCACGCAGTCGCCAGAACTCGTCCCAAATTTGTTGAGCTTCCGAACTGACGGCGAGTCCCGGCTGACTGCTTCGCAGCGCGGGAACTTGCCCGGACATCGCGAGCTCCACTTGATCGCGCGGCGCGGCGACTCGCTGTTTGATGATGACTTGGTTGCGTCGCCGTTTGATCTCGCAGAAGACCGGCGAGTCGGGCCGACTGTCGTACAAGCGGATGCGCAATTTGTAGCGCGACTCCCAACCATCGACCGTTTGTTGAAACAACGTCATCGCGGGGGAGTCGAGATACAGACTGCAAACCGGATAACCCGCACGCGGATTCGCCGTCGCGAACTCATCCGGCTGAATGTACGGCCCCGCCACATCTCGAACCGCCTGAGCCACACGCTCGGACAACAAGTACTTCAACTCAAAACGGCGTGGCAGCACGAGTGAACCCTTTGGGCAACGTGGTCGTTGGCACCACTCTCAGAAATCAATTCAGCCAATCGGGAACGAGCGAAAACGTTTCGTCGATTTCGCTGGTCAGGCCGACGAGTGAGTCGCCTGTGTTTTTGCCGGTGCCGTTCCCTCCAGCGAGTTTATCGACTGACGTGCTGCCGCCGGTGGCGAGGTCGCCGATGACTTTGTCGGCTCCGAATTCGCCTAGCACCGTGTCGCTGTCGAGGCCGCCGGTGAGGGAGTCGTTGCCGAGTCCGCCGAGGAGTGTGTCGAAGCCGGTGCCGCCGGTGAGCGTGTCGTTGCCGCCGAGTCCTGCGAGTCCATCGTTGCCGGAGCCGCCGTCGAGGACGTCATTGTTCGTGCCGCCGATCAGCGTGTCGTCGCCACCGTTGCCAATCAAGGTGACTGGTCCGGTGAAGGCGCGCGCGTCGATGAGGTTGAAGTCGTCGCCGCCAGTCAGTCGCGCGGCTTCGATGCTGTTGAGTGTGTCAGTCCCGAAGCCGGTCAGTTGCGAGTTCGTCAGGATGAAGTCCGCGTTGCCTGTTTCACTGAGCGTATCGGTGCCGAGTCCGCCATCGAGAATGTCGTTGCCGTTCTCGCCGAAAAAGTAGAACGAGCCAGCGGGTTCGCCGGAGAGAACATCGTTCCCCGCGCCGGAGTTCAGCGAGTCGGATTGATACCCGCCGAGCAGCGTGTCGTTACCGTTGCCGGAGAGGAGCGTGTCGTCGCCGTAGAAACCGTCGAGCTGCACACTGCCGGAGAAGACTCGCGTGTCGAGCAGATTGCCGTTGAAGCCGCCGGTCAATTCGAGTTGCTCGACACCGCTAAACGTGTCTTGCTCTCCGCCGCCGTACTTCGTGATTTGCAACTTCCCTGCTTGGCCGACGACGGTGGAGACGATCATGTCCGAGTCGGCGACATCGCGCACGACATCGGTTCCGTTGCCGCCGACCAGCACGTCGCTGCTTCCTCCACCGACGAGTGTGTCGTTGTTGTCGCCGCCGTCGAGCGAATCGTCCGCCTCGCCACCGTCGAGCAAATCGTTCCCCGCCCCGCCGAGCAGTGTGTCGGAGTTGAAGTCGCTCCCGCCGAGCAGCACGTCGTTGCCCGCGAGTCCGTTGAGCTTGTCGATGCCGTTGCCGCCGTCGAGGCGATCGTCTTTCGAGCTGCCGGTGAGTGAATCATCGCCCGCGCCGCCGAGCAGCGTTGCGAGGCCGGTTCCGCCGATGAGCGTGTCGTTGCCGTTGCCGCCGTCGAGCGACGTGACGCCGCTTGTCCCGCCGGTCAACGAGTCATTTCCCTCGCCGCCGAGCAGCGTCACTCGGCCAGAGAAGCCGCTCACTTTGATCACGTTGTTGCCGCCGCCGCCGGTGAGCCGTACCGCACCGAAGCCGCTGGGCTTGTCGGTGCCGAGACCCGTCAGCGAGGTCGCCGTCAGCGTGAAGTTGACGTCACCCGCTTCGATCAGCGTGTCGCTCGCGTCCCCTTTGAGGACATCGTTACCGAGATTGCCGGTGAGCAAGTCGATCCCCGCTCCGCCGGTCAGACTGTCATCGCCGCCGTTGCCGATGAGCGTGTCGTTGCCGTTACCGCCGAGCAGCGTTTCCTTGCCCGCTCCGCCGACGAGCGAATCGTTCCCCTCGCCGCCGTCGAGCAACGTGCCCGCCAAGACATTCGAGGTCAACGTGTCATCGCCACCGAGTCCCAGCAGTGTGAGCTTCTTTGCGAAACCGTTCGGCAACGAAACGGCCGACAGCGTGTCGAAGCCGGTTCCCCCCGCGAGCGTGACGCCAGCGTTCGGTACGCCGAAGCGCACGATCGGTGCGTTCGCGTGTGAAGTCAGACTGACGGCGAGTCGTGTGGCGAGTGCCGGATCGACAGCGATCTGCGCCGCGATGCTGCCCGGAAGCCGCGTGCTATCGACTTCAAATCGGCGGTCGGTCGCAAGCTGCGTGTCGGTCAGGAACGACACGTCGGTGTACTTCACAAGCATCGTGCCGATCGCGACCTCACCGGAGTTCGCTCCGGTCGCCCGATAGATTTCGCTGGCGACTGCCGACGTCGAACCGACCAGCCGCACGTCATCGACGCCGGCACCGCCGAAGACTTCGATCGTCTTGTTGCCGAGTCCGCCGACGAGATCAATCGTCGCGACGTCATCGCCTCCCGCGAGGCTGACGAGGATGCGCGAACCGGTCACGCTGGCGAGCGGCACGCGGACTTCGTTCGCGTTGACCTGCACGCTGTTCGGCACGTTGAGCGCCGCGACGGTGCGACCGGTATTGCGGATCGCGAAAAAGTTGTTTCCCGTCCCCGGAACGAAGTCGATTGTCAGCGTGTCGATCGCTCCGCCGACAACCGTCGCTTCGACCAACAAGTTCCCGCTCGCGTTGCGCGAGACGATCATGTCCGACGCTTGAGCGATCCCGACACTCGGTGTCGCTCCGATCCAACTCGCCGGGTCGAAGCCCCAGTTCGCTCCCGCGACGCGCGTCAGCGAATGACCGCCGCCGTCCGCCGTCGTCGGCCACGGTGCGATGTCGTCGAACTCGACCCCGTCTTCCAGAATCATCGGAATGAAGTTTGGCTCGGTCGCGGGCGGCTCGTCGGGCTTGAGCAAACGGATCGTGCCTCCGCCGTCATCGAGATGTCCCTTGAGGCCACCGAACAACACGCTCGATTGCGGCAGGCCATACGTTTCGGCGAACAGTCGCAGACGGTCAGCATTGAGCGGGTCAGCCGGATCGAACGGCACGATCACGAGACGAGCGTTCGCAGCCAGCGTTGTCCCGGCGGCGAACGCAAATTGAACATCTCCCGCGAGCTTCCAGTTCGTCAGTGTGACGCTTGCGTTCGACCGGTTTTGAATCTCGACGAATTCGAGATCGTCCTCGTTGACGTTCGGCAGTTCGGTCGGGCGATACATCACTTCGCTGATGACGACCTCGCCGAGTCGCGGGCCGGGGTTCACTCCGCCGAGCGTCCGTGAGGACATCGGCACGAAGCGGCTCGGCACCGACGGCGGCACATCGGGACGCGGCCACAAACCGAACGATTCGCCGTTGAGAGCCGCTCCGAAATCGACGTGGTCGATGAACTGCGTGAGGCTGTCGTTGATGTCCGCTGCGACGAGCCAGACGTTGTCGCCGTGAGCCGCATCGAGTCGGAAGTCCAACGGATCGGTCCCGCCGCTGCTGTCGAAGTCTGACTCGTCAAACACGAGATAACTCAGCGGGGCGAGCGTCGTCCCGTCTGGGATGCGGAACTTTTTGTAGTCGCCGTTCGTGTCGCTCAGATACCAACCGCTCAGGTCGATCGTCGTGTCCGTCGGATTGAAGAGTTCGATCGCGTCTACATCGGGCAGGTCCGTGTGCGTCAGCACTTCGTTGATGACGATGCTGCTGATCGGGCCGACTGCCGCGACGCCGGGCGAGCCGTGAACTTCGGTGCTCGCACGCCAATGTTGCGGGTCATCGAGATCGCCGGTTGTCGCGACCGCTTCGAGCGAACTGCCGAGTCCATCCGCTCGATTCGGCCACGCACCGTTGTCGTTGTACGTTACTTCGAGCAGTTTCGTGCCGTCTCGCTTGAGCAGCTTGATCGTCTCGCCGCTGTCACTGAGCGACCCGGTGAACTCACCCGCAATCGGCTTGCCGAGTCCGTATTTGGTTTCAAAGACCTCGCTGTTCTGCACCACGAGAATCCGTTCGCCGGGAGCGAGCGTTTGAAACGCACCGTTCGTGAAGTTGAACTCAATCCCTTCGCTGAGCCGCAACTCGGCAAGGTCGATGACGTTCGCGCCGATGTTTTGAAGTTCGATGAACTCGGTCTGCTCTGTGCCGAGCGGGTTGTAGTTGATTTCGGTGATCGTCAGGTTGCTCGCCGACGGAGCCTCGTTGACGAAGAACCGCGCCTCGTCGAGCGCCGACCAAGTGTCGCCATCTTTCGCACGAACACGAATCAATCCGGAGGCGTTGATGTCGATCGGCGTGCCGGTAAAGCCGGTCGAAACCAGCTCGGCATCGAAGCTGATGTCACCGCTGTCGGGGCCGACTTGATGCACTTCGACCGCCACCACGTTGTTCCCCGCGACGAGCAAATTGCGATCGAGTGTGAACTCGAAGAAGGTCGATTCATCCGCGCCGCTTGCGGCGAGCGTTCCGAAAGCGATGTCCCCTTCGGGCATGTTGCTGCGCGCGACCTCGGTCCCGTTGAGGTACACGACCGCGCCGTCGTCGCGTCGCATCCGCAGCGTCAATTGGCTGACACCGGCGGGATCGGTCACGTTGAACGACTTGCGAAAATAAGTCGTGATGTGCTTGTTCGCCTCGTCGCTGCCGAAGCTGACCGTCGTCGCCTCGTCGCCGTCACCGTAGCCGAGCTCCGCATTGCCACTCGACCAGCTTGAGTCGTTGAACGCGGAGGCTCGCCACGCGGTCTCTTGATCGCTGCCGGTGTCGAGATATTTCCACTCGGCCCCGTTCGCGATCAGCGTGCCGGTATCGACTCCCGTGTCGAACAGGATCGCGTTCGGATTGATCCCGCCGCCAACCAGTCGCGGATCGCTCCCATCGATCGTGTAGTAAACGTCGCCAGTCGGTGCGGTGAGAAACAGATCGAAGCCGACCGCCACTTGCCCGCCACGCTGACTGAATTGCGGAGCGTCAACGCTCGAAAACAGCGGGGCCGCCGCGCCTCGGAAGTTTTCTCCGCCTGCATCGAACAACACCGCCTCGCGAAGTTGCTGCAACAAGATGTTGTTGCGCGGCGGAATGAAGTTGTTGACGATGTTGTCGAGCACGTTCAGCCAATCGGCCTTCGTCAGCGGTGCCTCGCCAGGCGCACGCTTCGAATCGCCCCAGCGTGCGGACTCGGCGATGATCGCCTGCTGAATTTCGTTCGTGCGATTGAGGAACCGCGCGGTCGCAGCATCTTGTGTCAGCGCGCCGCCGTTGAAGAGATGCTGCTGCACCGAATCGCCGAAGGTCACGCGGAACTCTGCGACGTGCATCAGTTGTTGCAGGATCCACTGCGGCGAACTCCGGTCGAATGTCTCGCCCGCCGGGAACGGCCCGACCCGATTCTCGTTCGCGTTGAGCAGCGTGTGCTCAGAGTCGTGCGAGAAGAACTGGAAGCCCTGCCGATGGTCCACCGCTCGACTGCGGATGCCGTACCAGTTGTTCGGAGCTTGATTGCCGAGAAACGCGGAGACCGGCGCATCGAGATTGCCGCCCCACATCGCGATCAAGTTGTAGTCGATCAAATTATCGACATCGAGCAGCACCTCGAACGCCGCGTTGTTGCTGCCGTCCGGGTTCTTGCCTTGTAGCTTGAGGTACTTGTTGTAGCGTTCGGTCGCGTCTGACTCCGCCGCGATCTCGTTGACCGCGTCGTACAATCGCTGCCACGCATCGAGGTTTCCGTCGGTCGCGTTGAGAACGTAACCCGCTTGCGGCTCAACTTTGATAACGTCGTAGTCCGTTTCGTCACCGCCGAAGTACGTCTCGGCGTAATCCGCCTCGGATCGCTCCTGAGTTTGATAGATGCCCCAGTATTGGCCGTTGATGTAAAGGTGATAGAAGTCGCCGCGCGTGTAAGGCTGGCCCATCGCGTGTTGCGTGTCGCGCGAGAAGATGTCGCGGACCATGATGTTGTTGCCGTCGCCTCCGAACGACCACGAATAGTTCTGCGAGGTCCGCAAGTCGAACTGCTGAAAGACGTCGGTCCCCTCTTTGCCGAACAGCGGGTACTTGAGCGTCGCGTCACCGTATTGCTCGCGGAAGAAGAACCGCAATGCGTGCTTCGGGTTGTCACCGCTGCGACTGAACCCTCCACGAATGCGCAGCCCGGCATTCGCTTGAAAGCCCTTCGAGCCGTCTGGATTGATGAGTTCAATTGACCCCGGTCGCTCCCAAGCGATCCCGCTGCCACCGGCGTTGACATAGATGCCGCTGCCGGGATCGAACAGGTTCGCCGCGTCGGTCGTGACGCTGAAAGTCGGGATCGCCTTGAGCGAGTCGATCAACTGCGGCCCGTAAGTCGGATCGTTCACGACGTCCGGGTCCATGCCGTAGTCGAGGTCTTGTCCGTTGACCGGCCCGGTCGGGAACCCGGCGGGCGTCTCTTCATTCGGCGACTGACGAATGACGTCGTTCAAGAACAAGTAGGTCTGCGTATCGACGTCGCTCGCCGCGAAGTTGGCCTTGAACGCGGCGGCTCGCAACACGGTCGTCTTCGAGAGGTTGAGCGGCGACGTGTAAACCGTGCCGTGCGATTGGGTCGGCGTGCTGCCGTCGGTCGTGTATCGGATCGTCGCTCCGGATGTTGCCGTCGTGATCGCGACCGTAATCGGCTGCGTGTAGAAGCCGTGATCGACGCTGAACTTCGTGTCGGCTACTTGATCGACGAAGCCTTGCAAGTTCGCGCTGCCGGGAGTCGGCGTGTCGAAGAATTGTGGCGGCAAGACGTTCAAGCCAGTCGCGACAAGTTCCGGCGTCAACAGGAATGCTCCGTCGCTCTTCACGTTATTGAGCGCTTGAAACGCGAGCACATTGCGGCCCGTCGTCAGCAGATTCTTGACGTTGTTGAGATTGATCGACTCAACCGTGCGCGATTGCTCAGCCGTGCGCGATGTGGTCGCCGCCGACGTGACCGACAACGTCGCAGGCGCGTTCCGCTGTGCGATCTTCGTCCCGTTGAGGTACGCGACGAAGCCGTCGTTGTACCGCATGTTGAGCGTGAGATTCTCAACTCCCGCCGGGTTCGCGATATCAAACGGAACTCGCAACCACGCGGTCGAGTTTACATTCTTGACGCTCGTCTGCACGTCGGTCTTCGCACCAGCGGTATCAGCCGTCGTCACTTGCCAATTGAACGTCCCGTTCGACAGCAATTGATACTCGCTGCTGTCCACGAAGTTGTCGTCGCGGAAGCCTTGCCGAATCCCGATCTCGAACGAGTCGCCGCCGCCATGCTCAAAGAACATCGAATCGAGCGTCGCTGTGATCCCGCCCGCTGGAACAGTGAATTGCCCGACGGTCCAATCGTGACCGCGCAGACCTTCGTAGCGAATTTCGTTCGTAGGGCTTGAGTCCGAGTTGAACTTGTTTGTGAACGTCACGCCCGACAGCCGCAGCAACCCGCCGTCATCGCTGCCGAAACCGATCATCCAGTTCCCCGCCGGAATGAATACCGTCGCTTGAGCACGCAACGCGATGTCGTCTTGGTCGTCGTTGTTGACGCCGTTCGGATAAGCCTGATTCGTCCCGAACCTGCCGGTGTTGCTCGGATAGTCGATGACCTGCGCCGTCGTCCGAATGTCGCTCGCGAATGTGTAATCTCCCGGCGCGAAGTTGCCGTTGAAGATTGCTTCGGTTTCCGTCGTCGATTCAATAGCTCCGTCATTGCCGCCGTTGACGTCGATGAACCGCACGCCGATCCCCGGAGCCGCGATGCCGTAACCGATCCCGGTCGTCACGCTCTTCCAACGGGAGTCGATCGCAAAGTTCGGCTGCATCCAAGTCGTCAGCCGCGACGTGTCCGTCGAGTTCGGTACGAGCAAATCGCCGACCGTCCCGCTCGTCACCAGCCGCGATTCGGTCAGCAACCCAAACGAGACATCCTTCTGCTGCTGCGGAAAGTTCGGCGAGAACGCCTGCGCCACGCTCCGATTCGGTCGCACCAACGCGAGGTATTCTCCCGCGTCGTTCAACGAGAAGTTCGTGTGCAACTCACCCGACTTCCGATCCTTGCCCGACGCAAAGACGACTCGATACTCGCCCGCCGCCAACGAGACGTTCGGAAACTTCCACTGCGTGAGCTGCCCCGAATTGTCCGTGAGATACCAGTCGTTAAGGCTGACCGCATTCGCCGTCGGATTATGAATCTCAATCCAATCCGACGAGTCCCCATTCTCATCCAACAACCCACCGCTGTTCTTCGCGAGAAACTCGCTGATGAACGGCTCGGTCGAAGTCATCAGACAACGAGCCTCCAGCCGCTCGGCCACCTGAGCCAACCCCGACCTTCGCAAGCCGTGTCTGCAATCTCGTTCACTTCCCCCAAGCTGTCGGCGTATGAAATCAAGAATCAGGAACGGGCTGCTGAGTTTTCCAAGAGGCCGTCGAATCGGAGGTATCACGAGAGACTGCCCTTACAAATGTGAACGGAATGAGGCACGGCGCGTTGTGGCGAGAACACGAATGCTCGCGCCCCGCGATCAGCGTATAGCCATCGGAATGGGAGCGTCAATCAGCATCTCTTGATGCTGGAAACTCGGCTCGACCAGGGAAACTGGCGAACTCAGAAATCAGACAGAGGGTCCGCTAAGTTTGGGGACAGGCTGGCCTTGATTCGCCGGGTCCGGTTGCAGCGAGCGCTGCGCCGTTTGCTTTCCCGACTCCTCAATCAACGGAGAATCTCCGATGCGTATTTTGATCCCAACATTGATGCTGCTCGCAATGGCCCTGACGGGCTGCGACAAGGACGAACAACTCCGGAAGTGGCAGCAACAACAAGTCGAGCAACTCCAACAGCAGGCCCGCGAGAACGCTGAAGCTGCGAGAGAACTGGTCAAAGCTGATGCTCAAGCCCGGCAAGAAGTGGCCGTGATCCACCACGATCTGCAATCCGAACGGATCGAGATTGGCCAGCAACGGGACGCTCTCGAAGCCGACCGCAAGGAGGTTGCGACAGCACGCCAGCGCGTGCCATTGATGGCAGCAGCATTTCAAGGCGGTGCCGTGCTGCTGACGTGTGCGCTGGGACTCGGTGTGTGCGGATGGTTGCTGTCCGCAGTTTCAAAGCCTGACTCCGATGGCGAACTCGAAGACCTGCTGGTACTCGAAGTCGGTGGTGAATCCACGCCACTCTCGTCTTCGCGCCGGTTGGATTCGCCCACGATCACGCCGGCCATCGAACTTCAGCATCCCGACCACAAGACCACACCTCACTTGGCCGCCTGAGGCGCTCCTGTCAACGGCACTGATTGACCTGTCTCACAACAGAGGAGGTTACAGACGAACTGATGGCTGAAGACAAAACGCTCCCCGGTTGGCCGCGTAAGTCCCTTGTCAAAGAAACGAAGCAATGCTTGTGGAGATACTTTCGCAGTCGACCAACGCAATTCGATGAGTGCTGGCGAGCCGCGTGGGAATGGGCCAAAGCCATCGCGGAACGAAGTCTAATGTTCCAGTTCGGCAAGTCGCGTCGTGCGAAGTGGCCGCAGGGGAACGAGATTGCAACGCAGTATCTCCTGCTGTCGCTCGTCCGCATGAAAGGGGATCACAACTTGCGTCTGCCGTTTCGGTCGAATGAGTGCTTCACGCCAAGAGTGGCTGCCATCTTGGGCGGCAGGATTGCCAAGCTTCAGTTTGATCTCAACGAAACATCTCAGCGCCTCGAGCACGGCGATCCGCCGAAATGCCTGGAAGGCCCGCCGTCGATGTCCTCGGAATCGTGAACCACAAATCTTCACACAAAGGATTTCGTCTTGTCCCACATCGTCACGATCGCAACCGAGGTGCGCGATCCGGTCGCCGTGTCAGCGGCTTGCCATCGTTTGCATCTCCCCGAACCGATCGCTGGCTCGACACGACTCTTCTCCGGGGTCGTGTCGGGCCTCGCGGTCCAACTTCCCGATTGGCGCTATCCGGTTGTCTGCCAAACAGAGACTGGCCAAGTGCTGTTCGACAACTTCAATGGACACTGGGGCGACCGCGTGCATCTCGACCGCTTTTTCCAAGCGTATTCTGTTGAAAAAACTCACATCGAGGCGCGTCGCCAAGGCTTCGAGGTCTATGAGCAGCCGCTGTCGGATGGCTCAATCAAATTGACCGTCAATGTCGGAGGAGCGTTATGAAGACCATAGAAATCCTCGTACGTCCGAACGGCGAGACGGCTCTCGAAACGCGCGGCTACTCCGGCGAACAATGCCAACTCGCCAGCCGTTTTCTGGAACAAGCTCTCGGCCGAACGATCAACGAGCAACGCACCGCTGAGTTCTACGAACCGGCTTTCGAGCACGCGCACGAACGTGCCACGCAACAGACGGGAGGCTGACCGATGTCATTGCTTTCCAGCCATTGCGCCAATTTCGACACGCTCCGACAAGCAGCATTCAACAACGATCTCGCGCTCATGGACTGCCGACATCGCGACACGGGCGAACCCATCGCCGTCTTGAGTGCCGCCAATCGGTTGCCACGCGGAGAAATCGGTTTTGTCCCACTCGCCATGCTGTTCAACGACAACCCTTACGAATTCCTCGTTCCGCCGACCGCGCCCGAGACGGACGCGCTTCCGGCAACGGATATGAATCATGATCCACCCACATCACCTCCAAGGGAGGCCACTTCATGACATTGACCACTCGCCTCGACGAATTGATCCGCGCCTGTTTCACCGGGTTATGGATTCAGTCGTTCGAGCACGAAGACGCAGCGCTCGACATCGCGCAGCTCTGTCACGCACACCAATGGCGATTCGCCGCCTGGGACGTCGATCGGGGTCTAGCACTCGCGAACGACTCCGCCGCCGCGCCGACCAAAGACCCGCTCGCGGTCCTGCGTTCCCTGCCGTCGCTGATCGCGCCGGACAGCACGACCGTGATCGTGCTGAAGAATTTCCACCGCTTCCTGCAAAACGCTGAGATCGTCCAAACCTTGCACAACCTGCTCGTCGCGGGCAAGCAATCGCGGCTGTTTTTCATTGTGCTCGCTCCCATCGTGCAAGTGCCAATCGAGTTAGAAAACCTGTTCGTCATAGTGGAGCATGACTTGCCCACGCGCGAACAGCTTCTCGACTTGGCGCGCGGCGTCGCTACGGAAGACGGCGATCTCCCTTCCGGCCCACCATTGGACGCACTGCTCGATGCCGCCGCCGGGCTGACGCGATATGAAGCCGAGTCCGCTTTCAGTCTCTCGCTCGTCCGCCACAACGCGCTGCGCCCTGACGTGTTGTGGGAACTGAAGAGTGGGATGCTCAAGAAAAGCGGTCTGATGCAGTTGCATCGCGGTCACGAAGCCTTCGATCAACTCGGCGGCTTGGAGTCCCTTAAAGCCTTTTGCTGTCGCGCTCTTCGCTACGGTGTCCGTCGCGCGGGCGTGCGCCCTCGCGGAGTCTTGTTGTTGGGAGTTCCCGGCACCGGAAAGAGCGCCTTTGCCAAAGCTCTTGGCAATGAAACCGGTCGGCCGACGTTGACACTCGATGTCGGATCGCTGATGGGCAGCCTTGTCGGCGAGAGCGAACGGAACATCCGCCAAGCCCTGCGCATCGCCGATGCGATGGCTCCCGCTGTCTTATTCCTGGACGAAGTCGAGAAGGCGCTCAGCGGCGTGGCTAGCTCCGGTCAAACGGACAGCGGCGTGAGTGCCAGGCTCTTCGGAACATTCTTGTGGTGGTTGAATGACCGAACCTCCGATGTGTTCGTCATCGCGACGTCGAACGATGCCTCGAAGTTGCCGCCGGAGTTTTCTCGCGCGGAGCGATTCGACGGCGTGTTCTTTCTCGAATTGCCGAATCGCGACGAACGACGAGCCATTTGGAATCTGTACCTTGATGCCTTCGACCTGGATCGCGATCAGAAGTTGCCGGCCGACGAGTCGTGGACCGGAGCGGAGATTCGTTCTTGCTGTCGGCTCGCTGCGCTGCTCGATCTGCCGCTGACCGAGGCCGCACGAAACATCGTCCCGGTAGCCATAACCGCCAGTGAATCGGTTGATCGCTTGCGATCTTGGGCGTCCGGTCGCTGTCTCGATGCCACTCGCGCTGGCATCTATCAAAAGTCGTCAGCGGGCTCGTCGCGCTCCTCACGAAAAGTCGTGCGCGACCCGTCTCTCAATTGAACACCTTCACCTTCTGACTCCAACGGAGGTCTTCATCCCATGAGCCATTCATCTCCGACCTCACGTCGGACTTCCCCTGCTGAACGACTGCTAACCAGCACGGCTGCCGTGCGACTGAGTCTGCGATGGTTCGGCGTTCGCAAATCCCTCAGCCCCGAACAAAAGGCCGAAGCCGCTGAAGCGTTCGGGGCTGCTGGCGAGTTCTTGAGCGCCGGCAAGAAGTTGCTCGACACACGGCATCCAGCCTACGGTGCAGTCAGTAGCGTTCGCGGTCGAATTCAATCCGTGTGGAAAGGACTCTCGTTGCCATACCCCGACCCCGCCATTCGATTGATTCGACGTGATGACATCGAGCGACTCGACACTCAACTGACGTCGTTGCGCAGCGAACTGACCACTGCGGTTGAGCAACTCGACCGACGATACGCCGAACTGCGAACGGCTGCGCAACAGCGCCTTGGCCGGCTGTTTAATCTCTCGGATTACCCGGCTTCGTTGAGCGGACTGTTTGCCGTCGAGTGGGATTTTCCGTCGATCGAACCACCGGACTACCTGCGACAGCTCAATCCAGAACTCTACGAACAAGAGTGCCGCCGCGTCTCCGCACGATTTGATGAGGCTCTGCAATTGGCCGAGCAGGCATTCCTCGCCGAACTCTCTCAACTCGTCGGTCATCTCACCGACCGGCTCGCCGGCACAGAGGATGGCAAGCCGAAAGTCTTTCGGGACACAGTTGTCTCCAAACTGACCGAGTTCTTTGAACGGTTCCGGCGGATGAACGTGCGATCGAACGAACAACTCGACTCTCTCGTGTCACAGGTCGAAGACCTTGTGAACGGCGTTCAGCCGCAATCACTTCGTGAAAACCGTGTCCTGCGTGAATCCGTCGCTGCGGAGTTGAACCAATTGTTACCCGTCTTCGATGGCCTGCTGGTCGATCGACCGCGCCGCAATCTTCTTCGGCAGGCGGGTGCGATTCCGGTGCAGGAGGCGGCCTGATGGTACTCGTCATCACGCCGGTCGGCGACGTCCGCTGCCTCTACGACGAATCGCTCGATCTGAGTTCACTGGGATCGGTCCACGTTCAGCGCGGTTCGCACGTTGAACCTGATTTCGTCGGCCAGTGGTTCGCCGACATGTCCCCCGTCGGTGGCCCCCGCTTGGGACCATTCCCTCGTCGGAGCGACGCGCTCAGCGCCGAGGTCGCTTGGCTTCGCGATCACTGGCTGGTGCCGCCAATGGTCTCCGATTCCTCCGCTCGCGTGTGACCAACGGTCGCGGCGACGAATTCTTGCTCAACCTCGTTACAAGGAGGTTTCCTTGGAAAGTTTGACCCTGCTTGGTGTGCTGACGATCCTTGCCTATTGAATCTTCAAGTCCGGCAAGAGAGTCGGCAGCGCCGGTGGATTCCGCGCCGGCTGCCGTTGGCGGCGACGTCGCCGCTGACGTGATCCTTAAACTGCAAAAATGAAGGACGGTGCGCCCGGGACAAACCGGGCGCACCGTCCGATTTTTTTAGCCATCAGAGATTTCGCAGACTGCCGACTTTCTCAATCAAACTGCGCATCACTACGGCTGTGTGATTTCTGGCCAAGTATTGTGTCCCAAATGACAGGAATTGTGTCCCAAACCAGTCCCAAACCACAGTTGGTGTGGGACACAGTTGTTGTCCGGCCGGGTATGACTGCATTTGGACTTACGATCGCGCAAGACACAGTTCTTGTCAAACTTGGGACACAGTTCCTGGCCAGCCGACCGATTTGGGACACAGTTATTGGCACACAGCCGTAACTACGCCAGTTTGATTTTGGTTATTCGACCAATCGCTGCAATTGCCGCTTCGTCAATGGACGCATCATGACGTCGATCGGGAGCAGCAGACCGTTGTCTGTCATCACGACGTTGATTGGCCGCACGTCAAATACTCCGACTCCGTGACCACCGAAGGCCACCGAATCGTAGGCTCCAAGGCGCTGAACTTTGAGCTTCACGAAACCCTGATTCAAAAACCAATGGTCAATCTCGTCCCATGAAGCCGGATTCCCCTGGATATCAGGTTGACTAATGATGATTCGACGAGACTTGGCATCGTGAGTGATCCCGACGAACCGAATCTCATCCCCAAAGCAGCGGTTCTGTAATCGCAGCCGATCCAGATATTGCAGCGGTCTTGCTGGAAGCAATATCGGCTCATCACCACTCAAGTCCACAGCGTATCCAGACGCCCAAGGCTTGGTGAACTTCAACCATCGACTGCCATTCGCGAGCCGTAGCAAGTCATGCTCGCGGCCTCCTTTTCGTTCGGGAGTCAGATGCGCGGGGAGAATCAGGCCTTCTTCCTCGCACCATTGCTCGACCGCTCGCCACTCCGCTCCGTATCGTTCGCCTTCAGGAAACGGTCGAGCTGCGCGTAGGCGTCGGCGGATGTTCGCTGCGGCATTTGCAAGCGAACAGCCCGCATCCGTTTGGCTTGAGCCGTGAGTCGTCTGGTCATTTTCATGATGAGCCAAGGTATCCCATTCCCGCCGAGATTCAAAGATCTTTGTGAAATGTGATTCGCAATCGAAACTCCCTCAAATTGTTGTAACACTGTCGCTTCAGTCCGGAGACTCTCACGGTATTGAATGGCTTCATACAGATCCGCATACGCGCGGGCCAGCCTTTTGGGCGTCGCGAGCCTTTCCAAAAGCCGTGTACCAGCCAGAAACCTGCTCCTCGAAAGTGATCACGGTCGTTGCGAGTTCGTCACGCGGGACGCGGTCCGCTCGCGTCACGACGGCAGGATGCGCTTGACGCAATCGCGTCAGGTGGTCGGTGTCGAGGATGAAGAGGCTCATAGTCGGTTCGGATCCGCGTTGACCTGCCGACGATACTCGCGCATGTTCTCCAAAACCTCGCCCAGGTCAGGATGGTCCTTCCAAGTCGCGATGAGACTTGTCCAAGGCTGCTCTGTCGGACGACCGACATCCAGTTCCACGACTTCGACCTCCTTGAGCTTGGCGTCGAGTTGTTCTTTCAAAGCCGTCAATGTCGCTTCGCGCGTGTCCGCTTACGCCGAAAGCTCGAAGGGATGGCTAACGGAGGCGCGATATCGGTCATGGTTCAACGCTTCGAGGACGACTTCCACTTTCATCATTCACCACCGCACCATAGAGCCAATGAACGCCGAGGTGGCCCTGATGGTCCTCAGCCGGGCACAGTTTCTCGCAAAAAGAATTCAATTGAAACCCGACTTTGAACAATTCTCCGATCGCAACACTAAGGTCGCCGGACTCGAAAGTGTCTGCAACACCTTGGGCGAACGAGGTTTCACGAATCCGGCTGTGCCCGCCCCTGCGATCCACCTGGAGATCTGGAACGGCGATCGATGGACCGCTCACAATCGTCAGCGAACCGAATGGGG
>SXKJ01000339.1 GCA_005778115.1 Planctomyces sp.
GCCCGTGCGGCAGCGGCAAGAAGTTCAAGAAGTGTCATGGAGCGATTGGCTAACTTTGGAGTGCGGCACGGATGCCCTGGATTCTCAACTTCGCTTACGTCGCGCTTTTGCTGGCTGTCTCGCCCGTGTTGTTGTATCGGCGCTGGGTGCTCGGCAAATACCGCGATGGTTGGGGTGAGAAACTCTGGGGTCAACTGCCGGAACGGAGCGGTTCAAAACCCTGCCTCTGGCTGCACGCCGTAAGCGTCGGCGAGGTACTGCAACTGCGACCGATGATGAAGCTGCTCGCAGCCCAGCGGCCAGACTGGGACTTCGTGATCACGACCACGACACGTACGGGACTCGATGTCGCTAAGAAGGAATATCCGCAGCACACCGTCTGTTACTTTCCGCTCGACTTCAGTTGGGCGACTCGCCGAGCAATCTCAAGAATCAAGCCGTCGGCGATCGTGCTGGTTGAATTGGAACTCTGGCCAAACTTTGTCCTGACCGCGAATCGGCTCCGCATCCCGCTGGCCCTGATCAACGGCCGAGTCAGCGAGAAGAGCTTCCGTGGCTATCGCCGCATTCGCCTACTGATCGCTCGGTTGCTGCGCGGCTTCGATTTGCTTGCCGCACAAAACGACGAATACGCCGACCGCTTGTTATCGCTTGGAGCGCCATGCAACCGGCTGCACATCACCGGCTCAATCAAATTCGACGGCGTTCGTTCCGAACGCTCGAATCCGAAGACGAGCGAACTTCGTGAGTTCTTCGGAGTACATCCCGAAGAGAAAGTCTTCATCGCCGGAAGCACGCAATCGCCAGAGGAAGTGTTCGCTCTCGACACCTGGCAGACGTTGCGCTGTGAGTTTCCAAATCTCCGCTTGGTCCTCGTCCCGCGTCACAAGGAACGGTTTGAGGAAGTCACGACGCTGATCGAATCGCGCGGTTTGAATCTGCGTCGCCGATCAGGCGGTGATGCGACGGGCAAGAGCGCCCGTCCTACGGATGAGGTCTTGCTGCTCGACACGTTGGGCGAACTCGGAGCGTGTTGGGGGCTGGCGGACATCGCGTTTGTCGGCGGCAGCCTGACTCAGCGCGGCGGGCAGAACATGCTCGAACCAGCGGCCTACGGGGCGGCTGTGTTGTTTGGTCCGAACACCTGGAACTTTCGGGATATCGTGGAACAACTTCTCACACGCGACGCCGCACGCGTCGTGCATTCTGAGAAAGAATTGACCACCACCGTGCGTGAATTGCTGAAGTCCCCAGCAACCGCGCGGGAACTTGGCGAGCGTGCGAAGACGTTTGTCGCCAATCAACAAGGGGCCGCCGCGCGAACGGTCGAGTTGCTGCTATCGCTGTCGTTCAACCATTCGTCCTCGATGTCAGAACGTCGCGCCGCTTGAACCGATCAGCTGGTCCGCCTGTTCCACCTAAAAGCGGTTGCAAAACCTAGCACGACGCGGAAGCGAGTGGTCACATCGTCGGTCAATCAACCACTCGCTCTCGCGTCGTGCTGGTTTTGAAACTGCCTCTACAGCGGGACCGAGAGGCAGCCAGTCGTCTTGCCCGGTGCGTCCCGAATCGTTGGGCCGAGGTCCATTCTTCGGAATTCCACCGTGAGCCGCCGGTCAGGCTGAGATAGCCGCAGGCGGGACGGCCGATACAATCCTAGCCGATGGCTCGTTCCGACTGCGGAATGCCGGGACTGCGAGCAACCAAGATGGAGTCGATCATGTCCCATGACGCTGCGTGGCTTCCGTCCGAAATTGCGGATCAGTTGACTGAGTTGAAGTCCTGGGTTCGCTGGCAGTGGCTCCTGCGTGGCGTTGGCCGAGTCGGCTTGATTGCGTCGCTCGGATTGGCGGGAGCGTTCATTGCGGACTATCGGTACGACTTGGCTCCGACGACGCGCATCGCTGTGTTGTCGAGCGTTGTGGGTGTGACGTTGCTGGCCTTCTTGGCTTGGGTGGTTGTGCCGTTGTGCCGACGGATCGGTTGGGCGGAACTCGCCGCAATGGCGGACAAAGCGAATCCGCGCTGGGAGGGGGCGCTCACCTCGGCGGTGGAATTGTTTGATCCAGCTCAGGCAGAGGGATTCAAAGGCTCGCCTGTGATGCGCAAGATGTTGCTCAAGCAAACTCGACAGCGAGTGGATGAACTCGATTTGGAAGAAGTGGTCTCGTCGCGGAAGGCATGGTCGTCGGTGCGATGGGGGCTCGCGTCGTGTCTGTTGCTGGCGATTCCGGTGTTCGTCGCGCCGAGCATGTATCGCCAACTTTGGCAGCGGTTCCTGATGCCGTGGGGCAACTGGGGAACGGCTGGCGCTTGGACCG
This sequence comes from Planctomyces sp., assembly GCA_005778115.1. Classification (GTDB taxonomy): domain Bacteria; phylum Planctomycetota; class Planctomycetia; order Planctomycetales; family Planctomycetaceae; genus SXKJ01. The sequence continues at coordinate 2,322 of SXKJ01000339.1, forward strand.
TCGTGGTTGAGAATGGCGACCGCATTGTTGCTCGCGGTAGCGATGTCGAGTTGCTGGCGACGGCCGAGAAGAGTGGGCAGGTCGAGCCGCCGAAGTCGTTGACGCTCGAATGGCGTGACTCGGCCGGCACGACGGATCGCCGAGTCATGCCGTTTGATGAGGCTCGCAAAGCGTTCGTCACGCTCGTGCCGCATGTCATGCGCGATTTTGATTTCCGCATCGCGGTCGAGCGTCAGAAATCTCGCGACTACAAAGTTCAAGTCGACGAACCGCCCGTCGTCACGAAGATCCGGCTCGATGTGGAACCTCCCGCTTACGCAGGCTGGCCCGCGCAGTCGCTCGACGGCGCGATCGGTGCGATCAAGGTCTTTGAGAAAAGCCGGCTGAAGTTCACGCTTGAAATCAACAAGCCGGTTGAGTCCGCGCAGCTTGTCTGGCGACAGCACGCCGATGCGAGCAAGAAACTCGATCTTGCCGGATCGAAGCAGATCGCGACGCTTGAAGTGACGGCTGATCCGAACGTCGCGGGGCCATTTCTGTTCGCGCTTCAGGACATTCACAAGCTGCCGAACAACGACACTGTGCCGCGTGAGTTGGTCGTTGTCACCGATGAGGCTCCGAAGCTAATCGTCAAAGGAGACCATAGCTCGGAAGCTCGGCCGGATGATGTCTTGCCGATCGACGTGACCGCATCGGACGACGTTGGGTTGGGGGCGATGGAGCTGCACTTCACCATCGAAAACAATCCGCGTGAGCCGATCGTTGTCGAAGCAGTCCGCGGCCAGAAGAACTTCGCGCATCGTTTCACGCTCGACCTGACGCAGCTCAGAGTCGAGCACAATCAGTGGCTGAACTACCGCGTCCGCATCACCGATGAGCGTCCGGAACCCGGTCTGCACGAAGTTTGGTCCGAACCGCGAGTCCTCCGCATCAGCAAGAAGGCCGCGCCGCCAGGTGCCAATGAACTGGCCAAGTCGCAGGAGCAGCTCCGCGATGAACTCAACAATCTCCGCCGTGACGTCGCTGCCAAAGCGAACGAGATTCAAGAACTTCGCAAAGAGGCTGCGCAAGAGAACCGCAAGCCGGAGGATCTTCACGATGCCGAACGAGTCGCTCAGCTTCAAAAGCAACTGCATCAACTCACCGAACGAGCCGAACAACTTGCCCAACAGTTGGCGCAAGATCCTCTGTTTCACGAACTCGGACAGAAGGCCGAGCAGGTCGCTCAGAACGAACTGAAGCAGGCCGAAGCCGAAGTCCAGCAATCACGCGGCGAAGCTGACCAACAACTCAACAAAGAACAGCTCGACCATCTGGATCAAGCCGAGAAGCAACTCGACAACGCCGCGAAGCAATTGGCTCAACTCGAAAAGCCGTTCGACCAGCTTGCCGACTTACAGAAAGATTTACTCGAACTCCGCCGCCTCGCCCGCCAAGCCGAACAACTCGCCAACCGCGCCGACGAACTCGCCAAAAACGACGCCAAACAGCACGACGCGCCAGCGAGTGGTAAAAACGAACCCGAAGCGTCAGCGCGGGACGGAAGTGACGAAAAGAAGGCCGCCGCCGAAGCCGCCAAGACCGAACAACAAAAACAACAACTCGCCGACCAACAAAAACAACTCGCGGATTCGCTCAACGACCTGTTGAAGCGCCGCCCCGAACTCGTCGCCGCCGCGCAGCGTGACCAACTTGATCAACTCGGCGAACTCGCCAAAGAAGCACGCCAACTTGCCGAGCAACAAAAAGATCTCGCCGACGCGCTCCGTGAACAACAAGCCGCCGAACGCAACGCGGAACTCGCTCAGAAACAGCAAGACCTGCAACAGCGAGCCGAAGCTGCCGTTCAAAAAGCTGCCGAGCAGTCCAAAGCCAACGGCGACGAATCAAAGCCCGATCGGCCTGCCAATCCTGAAGCTTTGAAAGAGGCCGTCGAGGCCCTCAAGCAAGGGGATCTCGCCGAAGCTCAGAAGCAACAGCAACTCGCCGCCAACGAACTCGACCGCCTTGCCGCCGAATTGGAGCAGGCCAAAGCCGAGATCGCGAAAGCCGATCAATCGCCGCTCGGCAAAGCCGCACGCGAGTTGGCCGACGAACAGAAGAAGCTCGCCGAAAAAGCGGCCGAAGCGCAGAAGTCCGACGACCCCGGACAACGTCAACAGGCCGCCGAACAATTGCAACGCGATCAAGCCGCGCTCAACGAACGCATCGACGACCTGCCGCAACAGAAGCCGGCCGATGCGGCCAAGAACAAGCCTGCGGATGCCAATAGCGAGAAGCCCAACGGCGATCCGAATGCCCCTCAAGCTGAGGACAAACCGACTCCCGTCCAAGCCGCGCGCGAGAAAGCAGAACAACGGGCCGAGCAAGCTCAACAGGCTCTCGCTGACGGCGATCTTCCTAAAGCCGCGCAAGAGCAGCGTCGCGCCGAACAAGCTCTGCGAGACCTCGCCAAACAAGCGGACGCTCAACACATGGCGAACAGCGACGTGCCGCAAGACAACGCGAAACCGAATGAAGCGAATCGTGAACCGGCCGCTCAACAACTCGCGCAGCTTGCCAAGGAGCAACGTCAACTCGCTCAAGAGGTCGCTCAGGCTCGTAACCAACAGCGCGGCGAGCAACCGCAGCCCAACACCGCTCAACCTCCCGCAGTGAATGAGCAAGCAAACGCGAACAATGCCAAAGAGCAGCCGATGCCCGCGAAGGAGGAGCCGCCCGATCACAATCCGGAAGATCCCGAAGAAAAGAAAACTGTGTTGACCGTCCGACTGTTCAATCAGGACGCCAAATCTTTGGATGTCCGCGATTACTCGAAACGAAACAACCTCGAAGAGCCGTTGTTTCGCGAAGCGATATTGGCTCGCTACGACTATCTGGCGACAGATTTCCTCATCAAGAATCCGGTCGAACCAACAGTGGCTTGGCACTCGCCGGTTTCGCTACCGCTCGTTGCCGCGAATTTAGCGCGTACGAATTTTGAATTGTTTCAAGGTCGTGCGACAGCGGGAACATTTCTACAAGTTAGTCGGCTTGAACCACAGTTAGTCAATTTCATGCTGTACTCGGTCAAACTTAACTTCCCGGTCGCGACTCTGAGCAATGATCTGAACCCCAGTGATCTGGAATTGCCAGCGGGGCTGGACCGATTGACGAATTGGGCGGGTGAACTCGCGAAGGATTCTGATGGCACGCCAGAAGGCATCGCACGACGGTTGCGAGATGAACTCCAAACGCGAGGCGGATTCCGGTACATGAAGAGGACCGCCGTCCTGGCTAACCAAGATAAGCCGCGAGATGTCGAAGAGTTTCTGTTCAATGACAATCAAAAAAGAGGCCACTGCGAATACTTCGCCGATGCACTGACCATGATGCTACGTGCGGTCAACATCCCCGCGCGAACTGTTGGCGGTTGCAAAGGTGGCGAATATCAAGCAGGAGATATCGACAATCCTGGCGGATATTTGGTGGTGCAAAAGAAACACGGCCATGCTTGGGTGGAAGCACATTTGAATGGCCGTTGGTTGGTACTTGATAGCACTCCTGGTGGAGGTTCCGGACAACTTCCCGTCGCGAACGAGCAGGCCAACGCGAAGAACGCGAACGAACAACCCATGCCGGCCAACGCGCAACCGCCCGCCGGCGAGAATGCAAAATCCGATCAGCCGTCGAATGCGGGCGAGAAGCCGAAGGGCGGCGAACAACCGAAGGCGGGTGAACAACCGAAGGCGGGTGAGCAACCGAAGGCGGGTGAGCAACCGAAAGCAGGAGAACAGCCGCAGGTGGCTCAGCAAGTCCGTGAAGCGCAGAAAGCTCAGAAGGAACTTGCTCAGCAAGCTCAGGAACTTCAGAAGCAAGTCGAGCAGGAATTAGGAAAAGAATCTACCGAGGCGAAACAGTCGCAGCAGACCGCTCGACTGTGCGAGTCCTGAAGGGGTTCCTCTTCTTCCGGCCAGTTTGGTCGGGCTTCACAATCTGGACAGCAAGCCTCTCAATCCGCTCAGCAATTGGCGGATCAATTGCAGAACAACCCGCGTGCGAATCCTGAACTCGCGCAGCAGGCCAAAGACCTGGCGCAGAAGCAACAGCAGGTCGCACAGCAGATGGAGCAACTCGGTCAACAACCGGGTGCCGCCGGTGCCGCTCAGCAACAACGTCAGCAAGAGTTGAACAACGCCACTGGAAAACTCGGCCAGCAATTGGCCGAGTCGCAGAACAAGCTCGGTCAGCAACCGCTCAACCTGTCGCAACCGGCGGAAGGGGCGAAGCAAGCGGGGCAGCAAGCGGCAAACAGTCAGCAGAAAATGGAGGCCGCGAAGCAAGCGGCGCAAGAAGGGAACGCGAACAAGGCGGCTCAAGCAGCGGAGCAAGCGGCGAAGGATTTGCAAAAGGCGGCTGAGCAGGCTCAAGCCGCCGCTGAGAAGAATCCGCCTCCGAAGTCACCGGTCCCGCGCGGTGTTGGTGAAGAAGTCGCCGAAGCCGCCCAACTTTTGCGTCAACCGGCGGAAGCTCAGGGGGAGGCGAATCAACCTGCTCCCGCCGACTCGCCCAACAAAAACGGTCAGCCGATGGCCGATGCTCAACCGGGACAACCCAACAAATCGGGTGACCAAGGAAAGGGTGAGGGCCAGGAGCAAAGCTCACCGTTCGCGCAGATGGCTCAGCGCCTGCGCGAAGCGGCTCGCGCGTTGTCGGACGCGGCGAAACAATCGGCACCGTTGCCATCGCAAGACGGTCAGCCTCAACCGGGCAAGCCAGGGAACGAACCGAATGAGAATCCGCAGTTGGCTCAAGGTGGAGGTGCCGACGGTCAGGGCAGTCGCGAACAAGATCGGGGCGAGAACCTCGGCGACCTGCAAGCACAGCTCAAGAAGATGACCGGCCGCAACTGGGGCCAGTTGTCGAGCAAGCTCAAGACCGAACTGTCGCAGCAGGCCAAGCATCAAGCTCACGGCGATTACAGCAAGCTCATCAAGCTGTACTTCCAAGAGATCGCCAAGACTCAGCCCGATGCCGCGGAGGGGAAGCGATGATGTGCGTGGTTGAGAATGTTCTCTGTACTTTGGCCACAGATAAAACACTGATGAAACACGAAGCAGACGATGGATTGAGCAGCGTTTATCCGTGTTTCATCCGTGTTTCATCTGTGGCTAAATTCGTTTTGTTAGTTGTGTTGTTGCTGGCTGCTCGGCCGGTCTTCTCAGACGAACGCACCGAACGCGACAAGCAGATCGACGTGGCGATCTCGAAGGCGCTGGGTCATCTTGCGAAACGCCAGAATCCCAGCGGGGCGTGGGCACTGGATCAATACGGCGAACAGACTTCCTCGACATCGTTAGCGGTGATGGCGTTCCTCGCAGCCGGGCATGTGCCGGGAGAGGGGCCGTATGACCTGCAGATTCAACGCGGAATTCGCTGGGTGCTCGACCAGCAGCAGGCCAATGGAATGCTGATCGGTGCGCGGGGGCACGGACCGATGTACTCGCATGGCATCAGTACGCTGATGCTGGCGGAGGTCGCTGGCATGACCGACGACGCGCTCGCCGAACGCTGTCGCGATGCCTTGAAGAAGGCGGTGCGGCTGATTTTGTCCGCTCAGTCGGTTCGCAAAGACCCCAACAACGCCGGCGGTTGGCGATACTCCCCAAACAGTCCCGACAGCGATTTGAGCGTGACTGGCTGGCAATTGCTCGCGCTGCGGGCAGCCAAGAATCTCGGCTGCGATGTCCCGGCCGAGCACATCGACGCGGCGGTCGAATATGTCAAACGCTGTTCGATTCGCAATCGTGGCTTCGGTTATCAGCCCGGCAGCGGTTCGTCGCCGACACGCGCGGGAACTGGAATTCTTTGCCTCGAAATCTGTGGCGTGCATCACTCGCCCGAATCGCTCGGAGCCGCGGACTCCCTGCTGCAAGACCCGCTGCGAGCTGATCAAGATTGGTTCTTTTACGGCGTCTATTACTGCACGGTCGGCATGTTTCAAGTCGGTGGCAAGCAGTGGGAGCAAAGCAAAGGCCACCTGATTCCGCTGCTGCTCAACCTGCAAGCCGAAGACGGAAGTTGGTCCGGCCGCCGTAACGAAGAACTCAGACTCGGCACGGTCTACGCCACAAGCCTCGCGGTACTGGCGCTGTCGGTCGAGTACCAGTACCTGCCGATCTATCAGCGGTGATCCTGCCAGCACGACGCGCGAGCGAGTGGTAAACGAAAAGACCACTTGCTCGCGCGTCGTGCTACATCAGCATTCGCATGGGATGCAGGCTCCGATTGAAGGGATTCAGCACGAGGCCCAACTCTTCGAGCGTGACCGCTCCGAGCAACGCTTCGTCTCCCTCTTCACCCAGAACGACGGGAGTGTGGCACTCGCCAAGTTCGAGTTGCACGAGGCACTCGCCGATGTGCCGTTCTATCTTCGTTCCATCGGCCAGGACGAACTGAGCTACTCGTTTCGCTTTGAGCTTCAAGCTCTTCCAGACCGACTTTGGCAAGACGGTGTAGTTGGCTCCGCTGTCGACGAGGAATTCCAACTCGGCCTCACGGCCCTTCCCAGACGACACTTTTCCAGTAACGTAGGTGATGCCCATAACGATGACCCTTTCAACGAGCGGC
>SXKJ01000340.1 GCA_005778115.1 Planctomyces sp.
CAGATTGCCGGCCTCGACAAATTAGGGGACGACTTCTTCACCGCCGTCGATCAACTGAAGCCCGGCACGACCGCCGCGATTCCGAACTATGACCGTTCCGCCTTCATCGTCGTGCATGTCATCGACCGCGAAGAAATCGCGGCCGAGGAAGACGCTCCGCAACGAGCTGACTTCCTCAAGACCTGGCCGTTCAGCCCCCCCGCGAATGAACTGGCCAACGCCAGTTCATTTCCGCTGCGTCGCGAGTGGATGGAATCCATCGAACGCAAATACAACGTGAAGTGGCCGGTGAAGTAGGACGGGCACTCCTGCCCGTCGATGCGAGGAGACGGGCAGGAGTGCCCGTCCTACAAATCATGTCGATCATCGTCCTCGGCTCGATCAACACGGATTTGGTGATCCGTTCGCAGTCGTTGCCGCAACCGGGCGAAACAGTCCTGGGTGGCGAGTTCTATCGCGCGGCTGGCGGTAAAGGAGCCAATCAAGCGGTCGCGGCAGCGCGATCGGCGCGCGATCCGGTGATCTTCCTCGCGGCCGTCGGGGACGACTCATTTGGCCAAGAATCGCTAAGCGCCCTGCGGTCGGAGAATCTCGATACGCGGTTTCTGAAAGTGGTCCCCGGTCAGCCGTCAGGAGTCGCACTGATTCTGGTTGCTGCCAGCGGCCAGAACCTGATTAGCGTGGCCAGTGGCGCGAATCTACATCTGCGGCCGGAGGACATTCACGCGGTTCCAAAAGAGGTGTGGCAAAATGCTCGCGTGTTCGTCGCGTGTTTGGAGTCGCCGCTGGAAACGGTCATCGCCGGACTGCGACATGCCAAACAATCCGGGCTGACAACGATCGTCAACCCAGCTCCCGCCGATCGCGAAATCATGTTCGCGGTTGGACTGCGGCTCATCGACGTCTTCACGCCCAACGAAACCGAAGCCGCGTTGCTGACCGGTCGCGAAGTCCGATCTTCCGCGGACGCCGAGGCTGCCGGAAGGCAGCTTCAAACCGCCGGTTGCTCGCGAGTCATCATCACGCGCGGTGAGCATGGTTGCTGCGTCCTTGACGACGATGTCGTCGAACACCTCGACGCAATTGCGGTCGAAGCGATCGACGCTGTCGCGGCGGGAGACGTCTTCAACGGCGCACTCGCCACAGCCCTTTCCGAAGGCCGATCGCTCATCGAGGCCACTCGCTGGGCCAGCAGGGCCGCAGCGATCTCGGTCACGCGACGCGGAGCTCAGCCGTCGATTCCAACTCGCGACGAGATTGAATTAAATGCGAGTCGCGGGAGCGATTCGCCTACGTAGCTCAGTCGCTCCCGCGACTGAGATTCCAGGTGTTCGACGATTGAAATCACAAATGCGACTCTGGTCCCTGCACCCGAAGTATTTGGACTCACGCGGCTTGGTGGCACTCTGGCGCGAGGCGCTGTTGGCTCAAGCGGTCTTAGTGGGCGAAACACGCGGCTACCAGCACCATCCACAACTGACACGATCTCGGAAATCGGCCACTCCTCAGTCAGCGCTGGCAAGCCATTCAGGCGGAGTCGTTACGACGCGGCTATCGCTTCGACAATTCCAAAATCGGCCCCGTCAAGAACCCGGAAGTGATCCCCGTCACACGCGGCCAAATGGACTACGAATGGGGACAATTCAAAGCCAAATTGCGGCGACGCGATCCCACAGCATGGGAACAGATTCAGTCAGTGACTCGACCAGTCCCGCATCCGTTGTTTCGGATCAAACCGGGACCGATCGAAGATTGGGAAGTCGTTTCGATTTTGGGCGGTCCGCGAATAACATCCGCCTCCGCTTGATGACCTTCAGCAAGGACTGACGATGACTGTAAGAACGAGGTTTGCTCCTAGCCCGACGGGCTACATGCACATCGGCGGGATGCGAACCGCTCTGTTCAATTGGTTGTGGGCACGGCACAACGGCGGCACGTTCATTCTGCGGATCGACGACACGGACCAGCAGCGCAACATGGACGAGGCACTCGGCCCGATCCTGCAAGCATTCAAGTGGCTCGGTCTGACCTGGGATGAAGGACCTGAGATCGGGGGGCCGTACACTCCGTACTTTCAATCGCAGCGTGGCGAGCTGTATCGTGCCGCCGCCGACCAATTGCTTCGCGAAGGCAAAGCCTATCGCTGCTTCGAGACGAAGGAGCAAATCGACCAGGACCGCAAGCAGGCCGAAGCCGAGAAGCGGACCTATCTGAGCGCTCGCCGTTCGCTGCAACTGAGCGAAGCGGAGATCCAAAAATTGCTCGCCGAAGGCCAGCCGCACGTCATTCGGTTCCTGGTGCCTCGCGACCAGAAGATCGTCATCGACGATCACATTCGTGGCCGAGTCGAATGGGATGCCGGACTGATGGCCGATCCGGTCATCATGCGCGGCGATGGCTCGCCGCTCTACAACTTCGCGACGGTGATCGACGACGCGCAGATGCAGATCACGCACGTCGTCCGGGCGGAAGAACATCTCTCGAATACGCCGACACAGGTGTTGCTGCATCAGGCACTCGGCAACACGCTGCCGCAGTTCGCTCACATTCCGTATGTCGCTGCGCCGGGTGGGAAAGAGAAGCTCAGCAAGCGTAAGCTGGCTCAATACCGCAACAACGCTGCGTTCAAAAAGCTGTGCGACAAAGGGGACGCGGTCTTCGCTCAGATTGGCCTCGCGGGACAAGCGGGGCTCGAGCCGGTGATGGTCGAGTTCTACGAACGAGTCGGCTTCCTGCCGGCAGGAATTCTGAACGGCTTGTTGCGGCTCGGTTGGTCGCTGGACGACAAAACCGAGATCTTCTCGCTGGAGGATGCGGTGAAACTCTTCACCCTCGACCGAGTCGTGAAAGCTCCGGCCGGTTTCGATCCCGACAAGATGGTCTCGTTCCAGCAGCACTGGATGACGCAGTTGCCGTTGGAGCAGAAGGTCGCGGGTTGCTTGCCGTATCTCGTGAGAGCGGGCCTGATCGTGGGGCAGGTTTCCAATCTGCCCGGCCAAGACGGGCACATTGAAAACGTGTCCCACGAGTCGTTGGAATTCGTCGCGCGGTTGATTGCCGCGATGGGCGATCGCATCAGACTCTTCAGCGATATCCTCGACGTCGCCTACTTCTTCAAAGACGAGATCACTTACGACGAGAAAGAATTCACCAAACGAGTCGCCAAGGAAGGTGTCCCCGCTCTGCTGGCCGGCTTTCGAGATTGCATCACAGCGATGCCGGAATGGACGGTCGAGAACTTGGAAGCCACGCTCAAATCGTACTGCGAAAAACAAGGACAACCGGCCGGCACGCTAATTCACGCTTTGCGAATCAGCACAACCGGCGTCCCCATTGGCCCCGGTGTCTACGAATGCGTGCTGCTCGTCGGCCGTGACCGCGTGTTGACGCGGATCGATCAAGCGATTCAGAGAGCGACGGCCCGACAAGACTCAACCCAATGAGTTCCCATTTTTCGCCCTTCATCTTTCGCCAGTTCCGGCATCATGACGGGGGGAGCTGGCAAAAATGGAGGGCGAAAAATGAACGACAAATCTTTCAACCCCGTTTGGCTTCGATGATGAGGTTCCCATGAAATTTCAAACTCTCGGACTCAAACCCAGTTTCGGATTCGGCGACCGCATCGGTCTCGCCACGCCCGGCCACATCGCGGCGATGCGGCGAGTGCCGTGCGGCATCGAAGCGATCTTCCCGCAGCAATCCATTCGCGAGATGACGCGCACGCAACGCACGCCGCAGAACGTCATCGACGATGCGGTGAGCGGCATGACTGCGACCGGATGGACGGGGCTTTGCGGCGCGGATGCGGACCACTTGAAGACTCAACATGACGTTGATCGCACGGCAGCGGTCGGGTTCACGTTCTTCACGATCGACCCGTCAGGAGCCGTTGACCCCAAGGCCGACAGCTACGACGAATCAACGCTGTGGCAACAAGCGGCAGCCATTCAGTCCGAGGTCGGCTGGGCACCGCAATACGTCGGCCGACAGGTAAAACTCTCAACTGGCACGGCCATCGACTTCACCGATCGTGCCTGTCTGCAAGCCGCCGTGAAGTACGGCCGAGCGATCAATCAGGCGGTCGCCTTGTCGGATTACATTAGCCGCGTGCAGACATCGGCCGGGCGGGAATTCGAGATCGAACTGAGTGTCGATGAAACCGACAACCCGACGACTCTTGCCGAGCACTACATCATTGCGGATCAATGCCTTTCACGCGGTATGAAGCTGGTCAGTCTCGCGCCGCGATTCGTCGGTGACTTTGAGAAAGGAGTCGATTTCAAAGGCGACCTGGCGTTACTAGATCGTTCGCTGCGCGAGCACGCGGCGATTGCGGCGATGCTCGGCCCGTACAAGCTCAGCCTGCATTCAGGGTCGGACAAGCTGTCGATGTACGCCGCGCTGGCTCGCGCGACGAAAGGCCGCTTCCATGTGAAGACGGCTGGAACGAGTTATCTCGAAGCGCTGCGCGTCGTCGCTCGGCACGACGAGAAGCTATTTCGCGAGATCATCGGATTCGCTCGCGGGCGTTACGACACCGACAAAGCGACGTATCACGTCTCGGCCACGCTGGCCGGTGTGGCTTCCGGCGAGCAACTCGCAACCGCTCGCGACCTCGAACGCACTTACTTGGAAATGTGGGCCGACGTGCCGGCCGGCAAAGGCTTCACGGCACCCGGCCGGCAAATTTTGCATTGCACGTTCGGGTCCGTATTGACGCATCCCGATTTCGGTCGGGCCGTTCGCAGCGTGCTGGAATCGAATCTTGGCACGTACATCGAAGTTCTCGACGAACACTTCTCGCGGCACCTGCAAGCTTTGAAAGCCGGCCTGTAATCGGCATCATGGGAAAATCAACGAGCCCCATTCGTCTGCCATCAGATCATTGGCAAACGAATGGGGCCAGAGGAATGAGAATTCGCGGTGGCGACGATTGCGAACTACTTCGCCGAGAGCTTGCCGGCGAGAGCATGGAACTTTTCGCGAAACTCGACTGCGTCGTAGTCCCCGATCGGCTTGAGCGACTTCGTGAGATCAACTTCGGTGACTTCGCGAGTCTTCGTCGAGCCGGGAATCTGTTGCTGGGCTTTTTTCCCGTCGAGCAAGTTGAGGGCGAAGAGTTTCTCCACGCCAGCCAACTCGGCGTCCATCGTGGCAACAAGAGCTTTGACGTCATCTGGACTCGATTTCGTCGATAACTCACGTCGCAAGACTTGGGAAGCCCACACCAGTTGCCGGGCTGAGTCGTAATCCCAAAGCTCGCTGTCCGCCACAGCAACGATGTCGCGCAGCAGTTGCATGCCCTCGGCGCGTGGTAATGGTTTGCGCTCTAACGTGCCGGCCTGCTGATCGAGCCATTCCGTGACCGGTTTGACCGCCTCGGCCCAATGATCACGACGGCCAAACGGTTGATCGCTCAGCAGTTTGTCGACGGGCTGCATTTGACGATCGAATTCTTCCGCGGGGCCTCCCAATCTCTTCAACGCCAATTTAGTGAGCACCGCAGGCCATGCTCGCAACATCGGTCGTCCCGGCGCACCATGCAACTTGCGGCTTTGCCGCCAACTGCGATCTTTCAAATCGTGATGGCAGGCGTAGCACTCGAAGAGCGACAACTCCGGAAAGTCCGGCTTCGCAACGGGTACTGCTAGTTGCTCGTTGGCCAAGCTGCTGGCCAATTTCAGATTCTCGCTGAACGCGACCAAGGCCGAGACCAATACCACGTTCGTTTCGTGCAAATTGTCGAGCTTGTATGAGTCGCGTCCGTAAATGTCGTCCGCGTTCTTCTTCAGGAACTCCTGGCGTACCGGTTCGGCCTTCTTGTGGAAGTCGCGCCAATGCTTGGGCATCTGCTGTGCGAACGATTCCATCTCAAAACCTGGGAGCGGCGGATGACCGGCAGCGTACATCTCATGCGTGACGACTTTTCCCTCGGCGGCATTACCTAAGTGGCAAGAGAGACAGAGTCGCGTGCGCTCCGACGGGGATCGAATGTCAGCGAAACCGTATTTGTCGAGCTTGTCCTTCGACGACAGAAATCGCCACGAGTCCTTGTTCGTATGCGGGACGTACCAGCCCTTGGCTTCGGGATTCGCGGCCGCGTCGCCCGACGCCGAGTGGCAACCTTCGCAACTTACTCCCTGAGCAACTTTCAAAGTATCGACCAAATCGGCGGAGATCAGCCGCGGATCGTCGCCCATCGCCGACAGCGGAAAGCCGGTGTGACATGCCAAGCACCGCTTGTCACGATGGATCTCGGCCACTCCCAGCAGCTTCCCCATGTGTATTGAGCGTTCGTTCTTCAACACCGTGAATGCCTGTGAATGTCTGTCGGAGGTGATCCAAATCTTGATTTCATCCAGCAAGACCCAGCTATCGTCCGTCAGTTTTTCTTCACTAAAGCCTGCCGCAGCCAGCAGCGGGTCAGACTCTTTAGGAAAGCCTCCCGTGTGGCATTTCAAGCAATCGGCCGCACCGCGAAATGTGCGTTGTGCCGTCGCCGACTTGGCCGGAGTCTCCTGCGCGGCAAGCCAATTGGACGTGAAGACTGAAAGGACGAGTGCGATCACACTCAGCGAGGAACGCATGGACTGAACTCCTGGGTGTCTTGAGTAATGGGAGCGCTCTTACCACCAGCACTCGAATTCGGCGGCAGCATAGCTTCAATTCTTGATTGCTTCGATAGCGAGTTGTTGTAGCTCGCGGCGCAAATCCGATCCATCGGCGTTGGGCAGGCCGACCCGCTGGATCAGCAGGATCACGAACAGGTCTTGTTTCGGATCGATCCAGGCTTGAGTGCCGAACGCTCCGCCGTGGCCGAAGGTGCCGGGTGAGACCATCGCGGTCACGCCTTGCGGTTCTTTGACGACGGCCCAGCCATAGCCGAATCCCATGCCGGGAACGAAGCCGCAAGGCAAATCGCCGGTTTGCACCTTGGTCATCGTCAGCACGCTTTCCGGCGAGAGAATCTTCGTGGAGCCGAGCCGTCCGGCGTTCAGCATCGCTTGATAGAGCTTCGCGAGATCGGCCGCCGTCGAGTACAGCCCACCGGCCGGGATCGGATGCTTGGCACCGGTGGCCGGGCCGACGATCGGGCGATTGGCAACGACGAGTTCTCCGTTCTTAGTCTCGTACAAGCCGGCGATACGCGGGACTTGTTGCTCCGTCGGAAAGCAGGCGGTGTCGTTCATCCCCAACGGACGGAACACACGAGCGGTCAGGAACTCCTCGAACGACTGCCCCGAGACGACCTCGATCACTCGGCCAAGCGTGTCGATGCCAGCGTTGCAGTACGCCCATTTGCTGCCCGGCTCAAAGTCCAACGGTTGCTGTGAACTGACCAGGACCGCCTCGGCGAGCGTGCGTTGACGAATGGCATACAAGTCGGCCAGCCCCGGTGGAAATCCACCGGGCAGACCGGACGTGTGAGTCAACAAGTCTCGCAACGTGATCACTCGCGATGGCTTCTTGAGCGTGACGGAGTCCCCTTCGCGCGACGCGGTCAGGCGTTGGCCACGAAACTCTGGCAGATGCTTTTCGACCGGATCATCGACGGAGAGTTTTCCCTCATCTTGCAGGATCATGATGCCCATCGCGGTGATCGGCTTGGTCATCGACGCGATGCGGAAGAGCGCGTCTTTCGGCATCGGCTGTTTGGTCTCGATCTTCTGCAACCCGACCGCCTCGAGATGCGCGATGGCATTTTTCGAGCCGACGGCTGTGACCGCTCCGGCGATGATTTTCTGATCGACGAAGCTCTGCATCCGCTCGCCGATTTTGCCGAGCTTCGCGGAATCAAAGTCTGTCGCGGACAACGGGGAGATGTTCGCCAACGCGATGCTGATGGTCGTAATCAGACTGAGCCAATGACGCATGAGTTCGATCCTTTGGACGTTGGGTTTGGGATAACAGCCAACAGCTTTCAGCCCACAGCCATCGGCAGTTCAGGTGGCTCGAAGGCCGATCGCGGTGGCTGTGGCGTACTCTCGGCAATGAGACATGGTGACGAGAATTTCGCCGATGCCGAGTTGCTTGGCGAGTTCGGCGGTCGAGCCTTGCAATACGATGCGTGGGCGGCCGGATTCCTCAGTGACGACTTCGATTTCTTGAAAGTGCGTTCCTTGGATGAAACCGGTCCCCAGCGCTTTCATCACCGCTTCCTTGGCGGCCCAGCGGCCGGCGAAAGGTTCGGCGGAGAACTTGCGTTGCCGGCAGTAGCCGATCTCATCGGGCGTGAAGATGCGGTTCACGAACGAATCACCATGCCGTTCGATCATCTTGCTAATCCGCTCGACTTCGACGATGTCCGTGCCTAGGCCCACGATCACGACGTTGCACCTCCCCAACGCGACGGCGCGAGCTTATCGTGTGTCGCGTACACCCGCCAGAAAGTCGTAGTAGGCACACTCCGTGTGCCGTCTGACGGCACACGGAGTGTGCCTACTACCAATGGGAGACCGATCATGCCTGCAGATCCCGCTCAAACGTATGTCGTGAAGTCGTTCGCCAATGAAGCCTCACTGGTCTCGTGCCGGTTTGATCCGAGCGGCCGATTCGTGTTCGTCGGCATGCAGCATTCAAAGGTCGTCCGCTGGGACATCGCCAGCGGTGCGAAGACCGATCTCGAAGGAGGTCATGAATCGTGGGTGCGAGCAATCGCGTTCGCGAACAAGGGCGAGACAGTCCTGACTGGCGGCCACGACGGCCGACTGGTGTGGTGGCCAACGGCTGCCGAGAAGCCGGCTCCGATCCGCACGGTTGAGGCTCACGCCGGATGGATTCGAGCGATCGACGTCAGTCCGGACGGACAGTTTGTCGCGTCGTGCGGCAACGACCTGAAGGTCAAGTTATGGAAGGTCGAGGACGGCAGCCTGGTCCGCGAGATGACCGGCCACGAGCGGCACGTTTACAACGTCGCGTTTCATCCCGGAGGTAAGAATCTGGTCTCCGGCGATCTGGTCGCGAACTTCATCGACTGGGAGGTTGAGACCGGCAAGACGCTGCGATCGTTCAAAGTCCCAACGATTCACAAGTTCGATCCCGGCTTCATGGCCGACTATGGCGGGCCGTACTCGATGCAGTTCGCGAAAGACGGCAAGCAGTTCGTAGCTGGTGGTATCACGAACGTCTCGAACGCCTTTGCTGGCGTTGGTAATCCGGCCTTCTGCATGGTCGATTGGGAGACTGGAAAAGAGACGATCGCTCATCTCTGCAAGTCCGGTCTGAATGGCAAAGCCTTCGGCGCGGTTCTGCATCCCGACAACTTTCTGATCGGCGGTGTCGGCGGAGGTGGCGGCGGACACATCTTCTTTTGGAAGCCGGGACAGAAGGACGAATTCCACACATTCAACATCGGCAACGCGATCCGCGACCTGTCGCTGCACCCGGATGGGATCCAACTCGCGACCGCGCACCACGACAAGCAACTACGGTTGCTAGCGATGAAGCCGAAGGGGTGAGTAGGAATGCCGAAATAAGTGTGGCACGACGCTCCGCGTCGTGATTTGCGACGCGGAGCGTCGCACCACAATGCTGCCGGGCAATCAGCACTACGCGAAGAATTTACCGAAGTTCGCTTTGACCGCGTTCAGGCCGGCTTGAACGATTCGTGAATCGTTCGTCACCGAGAGCATCCGGCAGCCCTTCGAGTACAGCATCTCGCAATGCTCGGCATTGGGGGTGACGGCTCCCCACGGCTTGTTGTGCTTGCGACAGGCGGCGGCGATCTTGTCGATCGCTTCCTGACACTTCGGGTGCATGAAGTCGCCGGTGACGCCGAGCGCCTGACTCAAATCGGAAGGGCCGACAAACAGCAGATCGACGCCGTCGATCGCCGCGATTGCCTCCACGCAGTCCACCGCCTCAAGCGTTTCAATCTGGATCGCGAGCCAGTTGTTTTGATTCGCCTCGACCACAAACTTGGCGAGCGGCGTCAGCGTGTAGCGCCCATCAAAGCCGCTGACGTTCAGCCCGCGATTGCCACGCGGTGCGAACTTCGTCCAACGGACAATCTGCTCGGCCTGTTCGGCGGAATAAACCATCGCCGCCATGATGCCGCCCGCTCCGGCTTCCAGGCATTTCGTGAAGATGGCGTAATCGGTCGGCGCGATGCGGACGAAGCAATCGAGGCTCTGACTGCGTGCCGCCGTGCAGGCGATCTCCAGATTCTCCATCGAGAACCCGACGTGCTCGTGATCGAGCCAAAGCCCATCGAAGCCACCGTTGAATCCGATCATGTTGATCACATTGTGGTGCAGCACTCGCCCCATCGCGGCGTATCGCACCGTTTCACCACGAGCCAGTTTTTCTTTCGTGCGTAGCATGAGATGCCTTTCCGAGGCGTAGCGCACGCGGTTCGCGTGCGACACAAAGAAATTGAAGCTGAAATTACTGAGCCTTCACGTCGTAGCAAGAAAGGATTTCCTGATCTCGCAGGAAGAGCTTGCCGTTGCAGACGACGGGATGCGCCCAAACCATTCCCTTGGAATTGCGGCGAGCCGGTTTTGGTGAGGGATTGAAGCGGCCGTGCTCTTTCCAGCCCACTGGAGATGCCTCTGCGAGGACGACGGTGCCGGTCTTTTCCTCAACGCAATACAGCATCCCGTCGGCGCAGGTGACGCAGCCTTTTCCAAGAGCACCCTTTTCGGCCCAGACGACATCACCCGTTTTGAACTCCATGCAGACCCAGCCAACCGCGTCCGAGTAACCGTAAAGATGATCGCCTAACAAGATCACTCCACCGTGATGGTTCTTCATCTTCTGGTTGAAGTACACGTCCTCGACTTGGCTGCCTCCGATGACTTTTACCAGCTTGCAACCGACTCCGTAGCCGGACGTGATGAAGACGTGGTTGTCGTGATAGATCGGTGTCGGGATCACCGCCGTCTTGCCCGGCCACTCGGATTTCCATAGCAGCTTGCCGTCGCTCGCGGAGACGCCGACGACTTGGCTCTGGAACAACTGCAGGTACTGCCGCTGCCCATTCAGCTCAACCGGCACGACGGACGAGTAACCCGCTTTATCGGTCAGCTCGGCGGTTCGCCAGAGGATTTCACCGTTGGCCTTGTTGAGCGCGACGATCGCCCCTTCGCTGCCGCCGGGAGTGCAAATCACCTGATCGCCGTCGACCAGCACCGATTCGCAAAAGCCCCATCCGGGCTTTCGGCCGCCGAGCGACGACATCGATTTCTGCCAGCGCACTTTGCCGTCTTCAAGCGCCGCGCAGATGACGGTTCCCTGGCCTCCCATCGCACAGACCGCGTCGCCGGAAATCGCCGGAGTGCCGCGCGGGCCATCTCCTTTGCCGTCATCCAGACGAGTTCCCACTCGCGCGGCCCAGAGTTCCTTGCCGTCGTTCGCATTCAGGCAGATCAGGAACTCGGTATCTTCGCGTGCCCCAATCGTGATGAGCTTCCCGTCGGCAATTGCAAAGCTCGAATAGCCCAAGCCGACATCGCTGTTGCTCCAAACCAGTTTCGGGCCGTCGTTCGGCCAGTCCTTCAGCAGACCGGTCTCCTTCGATACGTCGTCCCGATCCGGCCCGCGCCAATTCGGCCAGTCGCCGGCTTGAAGCGAGGCCGCCATCCAACAAAGTCCGAGGAGAAACAACCGAAAGGCAAATCGCATGAGCATACTCCTGACGAAAAAACTGGTGAGCCGGAGAGTGTCAGCTCCCGGACTTTGAAACTCGGCGAACGTCCGGGGGCTGACGCCCGCCGGCTCGCCTTGGTTAGTTGGCAATGCAATACAAATGGGTGTCAGTGCGGATCAGGACTTTGCCATCCGTGAAAACCGGAGTCGCAACAGTCTGCGTGCCGTCGAGTTCATTGGCGGCGAGCACCTTGAACTCCGGGCCGGCAGAGAGCACGAAGGTCACTCCGTCCTCGCGAGTCGCATACAGCTTGCCGTCCACAACGATTGGGGACGAACTAAAACCGAGACGACCTTGCTCCGTTTGGCCAGACCAGATTTCGCGACCCGTCTTGATGTCCAAGCAAGTCACGAGACCCCGCATCTTGCCGGAGTCGGTCAGCACATAAACCTTCCCATTTACCGCCGCCGGGGTCGCAACATCGGTTCCATTTCCCTTCTTGACCCAGGCCACATGCGACTTCGTCACGTCGCCGCGGCCTCCCAAATTGATCGCCGTGATTTCTTGGCCGCGCTGATACGGAGCGATCACTATGCCGTCGGACACCACTGCGGAGGCAATCGAGCGCAGTCGTTTCAGCGACGCGGGATCGGGATTCAATCCACCAACGCGCCAGACTTCTTGACCGTTGGCCGCGTCGTGAGCGGTCACATGATCGGCTCCCAACACGACAAGCGTCTCGTGACCGTTCTCATTCAACACAACGGGGGTCGAATAACTGTGAGCGGATTCCTCCGGCGCATCCACATTGCGGTCCTGCTTCCAGGCGACCTGGCCGGTGGTCTTATCGAACGCGACGAGGTACGACGGCCCGGATTGCATGACAGCCACGACGCAATGCTGCTTGGTGAGCACAGGCGACGTTCCCAAATCCCACCACAGAGTGTTCTCGCCGAACTTTTCTTGCAGATTCGTCTGCCAGATGAGCTTGCCAGCGAAGTCAACGCAAATCAGGTCGCCACTCTTGAAGTATGCGAAAACGTATTGGCCGTCGGTGGCACACGAGGGATTGCTGCCCGACGCCTTCTTGTTCTTGCCACCGAGATCCTTGCCGATCACGACTCGCCACTGTTCCTTGCCGTTGCGATTGAACGCGAGCAAGGCGTTCGTTCCTTCCGCGGCGCTCGTCAGAAAAATGTGGTCGCCCCACACCACTGGAGTCGACGAACCTCGGCCAGGCAACTCGACTTTCCAAGCGACATTTTTCGTGGCACTCCATTCGGTCGGATATCCCTTGCCAGACGCGACACCGTTGTAATCCGGCCCGCGCCAGTTTGGCCAATTGTTGGCGAGCAGTGGCGAAGCGAGAGCGGCGATCAAACACAACGAGGCAACCAATCGCATGGCGGGACTCCTTCGGGAAGGGAATTCGTCGGCGGGCGGACACGCAGAGGCGGAAAGCATAAGTCCCGCCCCCCGAAATTGTGAGCGCATTGCCGGCAGGTCCAGCGAGTCAAAACCGTGAATCGATCGCAGTGCTAGCGAGTTCCTTGGATTGCCGTTTCACGGAGTGGCAATTGAAGGCGAGTTTTTGACTCTCAGTTGGAAGTTCTCAGTTTCCAAGAGCATTCTCAGCGGCTCCGCCGATTTCCTAGCCAGCTTCTCCGTTTACACGTTTTTCGGAAACGGTTATATGTGCCCGCGATTTGACGGAGCGGCTTAGGCGTTGCGTTAAATTTAGTGAACACACCTCCCGGCCTAGTGGCCGCGATGACGTGCGGGCGAATCCAGAGTGGGTCAAAACAGCGATCAGCCTTCGGAGGGCTATTCCGTGTCTGTTGAAGAAAAAGTGATTGCCATTGTGAGCGAGCAACTCGGCGTTGCAAAAGAAGAAATCAAATCCGAAAGCAAGTTCGTCGACGACCTCAAAGCGGATTCGCTGGATGTCGTAGAACTCGTCATGGAGTTCGAGGACGAATTCGAGGTGACGATCCCCGACGACGATTATGACAAGATTAAGACTGTCGGCGATGCGGTGAAGTACATCACAGATAAGAAGAACGCCGCTTAAGCGACTCAATGGACGTCGGCCTCCTGGGGCTGACGGTCGCAGGCACGTGTCAGCCGTACGGCTGCCCCCATCTGAGCGAACACCGGAATGTCAGCCTGTCGAGGCGAGTCGCGTGAAGCGAGAACCCACACCAAGGATGGTTGCGGTTCAGCCAGCAAGCAACGCTGATGTCCTGGCAACGGGAAGAGCACAAGGATGAGTCGTCGAGTAGTTGTCACCGGCTTGGGCGTCGTCACGTCGCTCGGCTTTGAGGTTCCCGATTTTTGGGATCGCCTCTGCGCCGGAAAAAGCGGCGTCGGACCGATTGGCCGGTTTGATTGTTCGGACTTCAAAGTCCGCTTCGCCGGCGAAATCAAAGACTTTGATCTGTCCGAGCACGTCGCGATCGACTCGAAAGAAGTGAAGCGACAGGATCGCTTCGTGCAATTCGCGATGGGTGCCGCTGGAAAAGCGATCCGCCAATCGGGCTTGGATTTCTCCAAAGGGGACCAGTTCCGCCACGGCGTGTTGATCGGCAGCGGTATTGGTGGGCTGCAAGAGATTGAGCAACAGCACAGCCTCTTGTTCGATCGCGGTCCAACGCGCGTGTCGCCGTTCATGATCCCCAAGCTGATGGTGAATGCCGCGAGCGGAAACATCTCCTGTCATTGGACGCTCAAAGGCCCCAATAGCGCGGTGGCGACCGCATGTGCTTCCGCGACGAATGCGATTGGCGATGCGTTTCGGCTGATTCAACTCGACATGGCCGACACAATGGTGACGGGCGGCAGCGAAGCGGCGATCACTCCGATGGGCTTGTCCGGTTTCTCGCGCATGGCCGCGCTCTCCACTCGGAACGATGATCCCGAACGAGCCAGCCGACCGTGGGACAAAGATCGAGATGGATTCGTAATGGCGGAAGGAGCCGGCGTGCTCGTTCTGGAAGAGTACGAGCACGCGAGAGTTCGTGGCGCGAACATTCTGGCGGAGATCCTCGGTTACGGCATGTCGGCCGACGGTAGCCACATGACGGCACCTGATCCCGAAGGACGCGGAGCTGCTCGTGCAATGCAGACGGCGATCAAGGATGCCAAGGTCAATGTCGCTGACATCGACTATGTGAACGCTCACGGCACCAGCACGCCGCTGGGCGACAAAGCCGAAACGTTCGCGATCAAGACGGTCTTCGGCGAGCATGTCCGCAACATCGCGGTCTCCAGCGTGAAGAGCCAATTGGGACATTTGCTCGGTGCGTCAGGTGGAGTGGAAATTGTTGCGACAGTGCTCGCTCTGCAAAACCAAGTCGCGCCTCCCACGATCAATCTCGACAATCCTGACGAGGGATGTGATCTCGACTATGTTCCTCACGAGGCGCGCCCCATGCCGATTCGCCGAATTCTGAAAAACAGTTTCGGCTTCGGCGGTCACAATGCCTGTCTTGTGCTCGCACGAGCGATGTGATCGTTGGGTTTTTCCCGTCTTGTCCCATTTTTTCCGATCGACCTAGAATCCGCCCGTTCGTTGATCGGGCACAACCTGCACGGCTCGGCACGGTCGAGTGGTTTGATTCGCAAACCCTCGAATGGAGAGTGTCGCCGCCGTCCACAAATTCAGCCGAGTTTCGCCGTTGGAAGGAGTCATCGATGAGAATTGTTCGCAAAATCGCGCTGGTTTTGTGTGGGATGTTGGGACTAATCGGTGGAGCCGCCATTGCGCAACAGGCACCGCCGGCTCACGCAACTCAGCTCCATGCGGCGTTGAATTCAACCAACGAGCTCATGGCCGATCTCAAGTTCCTCTGCGAGCTGGCCGGACCACAGGGAGTCAAAGGCTGGAAACTGCTGGAGCCTTTTCTGGAAGAGACGTTCGCGGGGACCGATCCCGCCCGGCCCGTCGTGGTGGATGTGTTGTTCAACGCCAACGGCTCGGACATCCGTGCTCACTTTCCGCTGTTGGTGGACCCTAAAAAGCCGCTCGGCACGAAGTTCTTGACCAACCTTGCGGGCATCGGAATTCCGAACAAACGATTGACCGCCGGTTTCTACCAATTGGGGGGCGGTGCTGATCCGATGAAGGGGGCCGCCTTCAATGGTTTTTTGCGACTGCTCAATCCGCCAATCACCTATGCTTCCATCGCCACGGATCGCAACTTGGTTCCAGCGAATCTTCCCGACCCGACCAAAGGGGCTGTGGTCGCCGCGTTGCTGGCCAAGAAATACGACGTCGGCTTGATGATGAAGAACCCCAAGCAGGCCGAAGCCGATCAGAAGGCGCGGCGCGCTGACTCTCAGAAGGCCAAGGAGAATCTGCTCGCCGGTTTGAAGAAGAAACCGGAGGACACACCGGAAGCCTTCGCTGTGCAAAAGGCGCTGCTCGAACACAACCTGGGTGAGCTGGAACGCTTCATCGCGGAATCCGATGAGCTGACACTCGGCTGGATCACTGACGCTCCGAAGAAAGATGCGCGGCTGGACTTTGAGCTGGCAGCAATTCATGGCACCGGATTGGATGCGAGCGCCAAGTTGCTCGGACAGAAGCCAGGAATGTTCTCTAGCGTGCCACGTTCTCCGGATGCGATCCTCAGTGGCCGTCTGCATTTCCCGCTGGATGAATTCCGGCAGTCCAGCTTGGTGTCCAGCCTGCCGCTTTATCGTGCTGTGGCGGACGCGGACATTGCCGCCTCGACCACCAAGTCGGCCGAGCAAAAGGAGGCGATGAAGCTCGCGTCCAAATTGTTCTTCGACATGGTTGATGCTGAAGTGAAAGTCGGTGTCATTGATGGGTTGATCGAGATGTCGCAGGCCAACGGCGAGAAGTCGAATCTGGTTTTCGGCATCAAGGCCAAAGACGGCCAGGCTCTCAAGGCGATTCTGGAACTGATTCCGAAGATGAATGCGGATTACAAGCTGCAGCTCGATGTTGAGAAGGCCGGCGACTACGAGATTCACTCGATTCAAATCCCGGAGAACCACGAAGACTTCGAGATGATCTTCGGCAAGGGTGCTCCGGTATTCGTGGCAACCGGCCCGAACGCTTGGTGGGTCGCAGTCGGCACCAAGTCGAAGGATCAACTCAAGCTCGCTTTAGGAGCGGCGGGACAAGGCAACGCCGCGCAAGCCAATAATTTTCTGACGTTGTTCGGTCGGGTCGGTCCGTGGGTCGAATACATCGACATCCGACGGACTCGATTGGATGCGGTGCCGTCCGACGTCAAGCTGACCGAGGCGGACCTGAAAGACAGGAAGGATCGCGCGGCCCTCCGCAAAGTCGCGCTCGACACGTTCAAGTCGGGCAAGGGAACCTTCGAAACCAAGCTGGATGCGAAGGATGGCAAGGTCACCGGTTCGACCCGCTTCGATGACGGCATCCTGCTTTTCATCGGGACGGCGATCTCTGACTTCAGCAACAAGACGCTGAAGTAATTCGCCGGTCACCATCCAGCCAGTGCATGAATCGCGACCTCAGCGACGTTTTCCGGTCGTGAGTCACAGTGGTCTCGCGCAGTTCGATCGGCCCCCACAGTCGGCGGTCCAGCGCGGCTCCCGGCACGCTGTTGGGCAAGAAGAGATGCCAGGCATCGCCGCGAGCGATCTCGTCACGCAGCATCAAGCCGATCAGCCGCTCACGAGCCTGCGGGGCTTGCGGATCGGCCAGCATCAGCGCCGTCTCGACGCGCGACCGGCAATGAAAGTTGTACGCGAACGCCGTCAGCCGCGAGTCGTGGAACAACACTGAGACATCTGCCGCCCCCGCGTCCACCGCGAGCGGATGTGTCTCCTGCAAGCATTCAAACATCTTCTGACTCAAAGGACCGTGCGACGTGCCGGCTTGCAAGTCAACGATGCGATCCAGTTGCTTCAGGAATCCCCAATCGCGGAGCGTGTCGCCACAACTGGCCCCCTCTGGTCGGAAGCGGACGAATTTCTCGGACGATCTCAGTGACTGCAGGGCATCCAATTCGCGCCACCATTGCCTCGCGGCACTGTCGCGGTTCGCCCAGAACTGGCTGAACGTCGCGGGGAGTTCCAAGCCCAACAACTCGCGGCAGGGCCGTTGAAACACCGGGCGTCCCGAAGACTCGAAAACCAGCGGGACGCGATTTGGTTCAACGCCCTGAGCCACCACTTCGGGGAGTTCCAGGATGTCCCATGAGTGATCGTGCTCAACGAGATGCCGTGCGACCGCCGCCAAAGTGGTCGCCGGATGCGGCCCGACCGAGCCCGGCAAACTGCCCCACGGTGATTGCGGTACTGAGAGAACTCGGAATGTACCCAGCGCGCGACGCACCAATCGCTCGCGCAAGGGCATGATCCCGATCGGACGCTGCCACGCCGAGACGATCAGAAATCGCCATCGTTCCGCCATCGGCTGGAGTGGGTTCCGTTCTGAGCAGGTCGGACCTTGCCACTCGGTGACGATCTTTGGATCGAGGCTGGAATACCGATGTCGCTCCTCACAGATCGCGGTCAGTGAGGCTTCCAGGAATTCAGGAGTCTGCCGAAACGAAGCGCGCGGAGTGCGTGACCACAGCGAATGCCACAAGTGCCGCAGTTGGCTGGGGCAAGCCACATCAGCGGCTTCATGGACGGTCATCATGCGGCACCGAATCCGAGCGAACGATTCAAGGATATAACGAGTCAGGCAATCGGCGTGCCGGCTCCCCCAAGCGGCCATATGTGCTGACTTCCGCAAGTGGCGTTAGAAGTTGCACAGTTCATAGCCCCAAAGGTGGCGAGACTCGATAGCCCAGGGCGCAGCCCTGGGAAACGAGTCACCTTCGTGCCGATAAGCCCCGAAGGGGCGTGACAAATAGAGTCGCGCCCCCTCAGGGCTTTTCAAATCCGAATTGCTCAAATCCCAGGGCTGCGCCCTGGGCTATCGAGTTCCGCCCGCTTCGGGGCTGAAAATGGCGCAACTTCACGGAAAGCTGCTGACGCTCGACCGACGTTGCTTCAAAGAAACGCTGGTGTTGTGAAACAGCATCATGTTGTCGAATGGCAACGGCCGCGATCACAAGGCTCGCGATCATTCGGCAGGTAGTTCGAGCGGCGTCCACGACAGGCTCGACTTCAGCGGAACATGATTCATGACGTCTCCGCCAGTCGCCAGCCAGAAGCGATGATCCTTCACTCCCGCATCGATGTTGTCGAGCGGCGTTGCGTCCCCCGTGAAGCGGGCCTTCGTCAGTGCGACCCAGTCGCCATTCACCGTCTTCACCCAACCGTTTCCAAAAGTTGCGCGGCGCGTTTGCTTCGCACTTCGGCCGTCGCGTCGGAAGTCTTCGAGGAACGAATACAACCCGCGCAATGGCTCGCCGCCGGTCTGAGTGCGAAACGTGGCGAGATGCTTCCACTCGCTCGACTCGTCCAGCCACAGATACGCCGCGAACGACGTCTTGGGTTTCTCGACAGTCGCCTTCACGCAGAAGCGATACGTCTGCCCGATCTTCCATTTCAATTTGTAGAACGACTGCGCTCCGGTCCCTTCATTGCCGAAGCGGCCGACACGCACATCTTTGTCGTTGTGCAACACCTCGACGCGCCGATCCGCCGGCACCGAGTTCGGATCGTTCTGTTCGCCCGGATCCCAGATCGAGAACAACACGACTTTGTCCTCCGGGCCGCTCAGCTCTTGAATGCCGAAGTAGCCGTGCTTGAACCCACAGACCATGAAGTAGCTGCCGGGCACCGACTCTTCGACGGTTACTTCGTTGTAGAAGACCGTCGCATCCGGAGCCGGAAATCCGAGATGCACCGACCGCGCGGCTTTCGGTTCCTTCGGCTCATCGGCGAAGGACGCTCCGGCCACCAAGACCATCAGACATGACAACCACGCTCGCATTTTGCAGTTTTCAATTCTCATTTCTTATTTTCCATTTATGCGTTCGATCACCGTGCCGCGACCGTCAGGGAGCGGCTCGCTCATCAGTCCGGGCCGCTCCCTGACGGTCGCGGTACGGCTGCGTTGCCTACTGCCGATCGCTCACGCCTCTTAGGATAACGCCCATGACACCTGCCGCCGATGCACCCCACGCTATCGAAGTTCGCGACCTCACGAAGGTCTATCGCGTGTTCCAAAAACGCGAGGGCTTAGCGGCGTCACTCAAGAGCCTCTTCCGACGCGAATACAAAACAGTCACCGCGGTTGGCGGAGTCAGTTTCTCGATCCGCCAAGGGGAGATGGTCGCTTTTCTCGGTCCCAATGGAGCCGGGAAGACTACGACGCTGAAGCTGCTCAGCGGGCTGATCTATCCGACCTCTGGCTCCGCGAAAGTGCTGGGCTTTACGCCGTGGCAGCGCGAGATCGCCTATCGCCGCCGCTTCTCGCTGGTCATGGGGCAGAAGAATCAGCTTTGGTGGGACTTGCCCGCTCAAGAATCGTTCCGCCTGCACGAGGCGATCTATCACATCGAACCGGACATTTTTCAGCGGCGGCTCGACGAACTGACCGACCTGCTGGAAGTCTGCAAGCTCGTCAATCAACCGGTGCGCGAACTGTCGCTCGGCGAGCGGATGCGCATGGAACTGATCGCCGCACTGCTGCACAGCCCCGACTTGCTGCTGCTCGACGAGCCGACGATCGGCTTGGATGTTGTCTCGCAGCGCAAGGTCCAAGAGTTCCTCAAGCACTACCAGCGCGAGCAGCAGATCACCGTCCTGCTGACCAGCCACTACATGAAAGACGTCGAAGCCCTCTGCGATCGAGCGGTCATCATCAATCAAGGCTTGATCCAGCACGACGGACCGCTGGCTACGATCGTGGGCCGTTTCAGCCAAACCAAGATCATCGAATTACAATTCGCCAGCGAGCTGCCGGCGTCTTCCGAACTCGAACGGTTCGGCACGGTGTTCGACATCAAGTCGCCGCGATTGAAGTTGCGAATCCCGCGCAATGAAGTGGCGCAAACACTCACGGCGTTGCTCGGCCGTTACGAGATCGAAGACGTCAGCGTTCAAGACCGCCCGCTCGAAGAAGTCATCGCCGAGGTTTTTCAACAAGAAGCCGGATCGACAAACTAACCCGAAACGCGTGCGTCTTGGCGAGCGGGGCGGCGTCGGCCCCCCCCCCGGTGGCGTCAACCACAGACCGGGGGGCTGACGCCGCCCCGCTCGCCGGGACAGGATTGGAGTCTCTCATGAACCGCTGGATCACAGCCGTCATTGTCATAGCACTTACCGGCCAATCGTTTGCCGAAGACTGGCCGCACTGGCGCGGTCCGCGCGGAGACGGCACCTGGCACGGCCCGAAGCTGCCGGAGAAATGGCCGGAAGGTGGTCTCAAGCCGAAGTGGAAAGTGCCGATCGGCGGTGGCTATTCCGGCGTGACGGTTGTGGGGCAACAAGTCTTCGTGATGGACCGCCAGAAGGAACCCGAAACCGAACGAGTGCTCTGCTTCGATGCCGACTCCGGCCAGCAGATTTGGAAGCACGAGTATCCGGTCACCTATGCCAAACTCGATTACGGCAACGGCCCGCGAGCCGCTCCGACGTGGCATGAAGGAAATCTCTATACGGTCGGAGCACTCGGCGAGTGCCGCTGTCTCGATGCCAAGACCGGCAAGAAGATCTGGTCGGTGAACTACCTCAGCGATTTGGGTGGCAAGTTGCAGGAGTGGGGCTTCGCCGGCTCCCCGTTCGTCGACGGCGACAACCTCATCGTGCAGCCCGGCGGCAAAGACGAGCACGGCATTGCCGCGTTGAATCGGCACACGGGTAAGGTCGTTTGGCAGTCTCATTCGGATGCCGCGGGTTACTCGACCCCGATGATCGTCACGCACAACGAGCGGCGGCAGTTGATCTACTGGACCCCGTCGCACATTCGCGGTCTCGACCCCGTGACCGGGAAACCGTTCTGGCAAGTTCCCTACGAGATCACCTACGGCGTCGCGATTGCCGAACCGATCTTTCAAGAAGGACTCGTACTCGTCTGCGGCTACTGGAACGGGTCGAAAGCGATTCGCCTCGGAGCACAGCCCGATCAAGCCGAACTCGCCTGGGAAGAAAACAAATTCCTGCGCGGCTTGATGTCGCAGCCTCTTTATCGCGACGGCCACGTTTATCTGCTCGACAAGCAATACGGCCTGACCTGCTTCGAGCTGAAGACCTCGACGAAGCTCTGGGACGACGACAATCAATTGACCCCGCGAGGCCGCAACCCGCACGCGAGCCTGGTGTGGCTCGGCGACGCCGACCGCGCAATCATTCTCAACAGCGAAGGGGACTTGATCCTCGCGCGGCTGAACGCGACCGGCTATCACGAGCAATCGCGCAGCAACATCATCGGCTTCACTTGGGCACATCCCGCCTTCGCTGGCTCGCGCGTGTATGCTCGCAGCGACACCGAACTGGTGTGCGTGCCGCTGCTGCCGGAGTGATCGGACTACCTCGCAGTCACCGCCAGTCCTCGGGCGTCCGTCGCGAAAAAAACCGAACTTCGCTTGGACACAGCAGCCGATACGGATAAGGTCATTCTGATTGGTTGCCATTCGTGGGGCAGGTTTTCAACCCGCCCGGCCGTGCTGGCAGGTTGAAAACCTGCCCCGCGAGGAGGTTGATTCATGCTGAGCATTCTCGATCCGTTGGCTCGTGGTTCTCGCCGAGATTTCTTGCGCATCGGCGGATTGACGCTGGGGGGGCTGACGCTGGCCGATTGGCTACGGACGACCGCTTCGGCGGCGGGGAAGTCGGTCACCACGGATAAGTCCGTCGTGTTTCTGTTCATGCACGGTGGGCCTTCGCAAATCGAGACGTTTGATCCAAAAATGACGGCACCCACCGGCATTCGGAGCATCAATGGCGAAGTGCAAACCGCTCTGCCTGGTTTCACGTTTGGGGCGACGTATCCGAAGCTGGCTCAACTGGCTGAGAAGCTGTCCGTCGTGCGGTCGTTCGTGACCGGTGACGGCAATCACGACATCAAGCCGATCGTCTCGGTCGACACGCTCAAGGCGAATCTCGGATCGTTGTACTCCCGCGTGGCCGGGACGGTGCATCCTGTGACGGGGATGCCGGTCAATGCGGCGCTCTTTCCGCAGGCGATCAACCCGCAAGCTCAAGCGATGCAAACCGGCTTCGGTCGATTCACCGATTCGGGAGCACTCGGAGCCGCTTACGCGCCCTTCATGCCCGGCAGCGATGGGCCGTTCCAACAAAGTTTGAAGCTGACGCTGCCGCGCGAGCGGCTTGATGATCGTCGCAAGCTGCGTCAGGAGTTTGATCGCATTCGCCGCACCGTCGACACACGCGGCGAAGCGGAGGGGCTCGACAAGTTTCAGGAGCAGGCGCTCGACACGATCCTGCGCGGCGTTGCGGAGGCGTTTGATCTCAGCAAGGAAGACCCGAAGACGGTGGCACGCTACGACACTGCTCCGCTGATTCGGCCGGAGGACATCGACAAGAAGTTGAACAACTACAAGTTCTACACCGATCACACACAGACGCTCGGCAAGCTGCTGCTGCTGTCGCGGCGGTTGTGCGAAGCGGGTTGCCGATTCGTGACTGTGACGACGAACTTCGTGTGGGACAATCACGCCGATGTGAACAACGCCGGCGTCGAAGAGGGCATGAAATACTGCGGCGTCCCGTTCGATCACGCCGTGTCGGCGTTCATCGAGGACGTCGAAGCGCGCGGGCTAAGCGACAAGATTCTGTTAGTCTGCTGCGGCGAGATGGGCCGCACTCCGCGGATCAATGCTCGCGGCGGTCGCGATCACTGGGGCAACCTCGCTCCGTTGCTTCTCTCAGGCGGAGGACTGCCGATGGGCCGAGTCATTGGGCAATCGACGAAGGACGCGGGCGAACCAAACTCGGACAAGGTCACGATTCGCAATCTCATCGGCACGATCATGCACACGCTGCTCGACGTCGGCGAGGTGCGACTGCAACGCAATCTGCCATTCGACCTGGCTCGCGTGTTCGCGGACTACACGCCGATCACCGGGCTGTCGTAATGTAGTTCGGACGCCTACGTCCGAGCCGGGTCCGGACGTAGGCGTCCGGACTACGCGGGCACGATCACGACGAGCAATTGCTCCGCAGCCGCGCGGCCCATTGCCACGGGGCGATCGCCGCGACGCAACGATACCAGCCCCGCCGCTTCGTTGACGTGTTCGACCAAGGCGGTCGCTCCCAAGGAGAAATCCGACTCGGTGAGGTAGCGCAAGAACCCCGCGTCTTGATTCAGAACACGTACCAACCGCACGCGCGATCCGGCCGGCATGGTGCTCAGCGGTCGGCCTTGTTCGCCGCTGTTGCGTAGGTCTCCGTTCGCGGTCGGGATCGGATCGCCGTGGGGATCGCACGGCGGATAACCAAGGAAGTCGTCGATACGGTCGATCAGAAAATCGCTGACGGCGTGCTCCATGTTCTCGGCCTCTTCGTGGACTTGGTCCCACGTCAGGCCGAGCGTCTGCACGAGAAACAATTCGATCAACCGATGCCGCCGCAGCATTCGCAGAGCCAGCGTGCGGCCCGCTTCGGTCAGGCTGACTCCTTCATACGGCCGGTACTCGGCGAGTCCTGCCTCGGCCAGTGCCTTCTGCATACTCGTGACTGTGCCGGGCGAGACCTTCAAGCTCTGCGCGAGCTTGCCGGTCGAGACCGACGTTGAGCCTGTGCTGGCTCCAATTTGCCAAATTGCTTTGAGGTAGTTTTCGACGGTGAGGCTCGGCATCAGGAAAGATCGCTTAGTAGGACGGGCACTCTTGTCCGTCACAGAAGGGAACGGGCAAGAGTGCCCGTCCTACGAAGGTCACAACTCGCGACCGCAGACATCGCAGCAGCCACGGCCATGAGACGTCTGCTGGCCGCAATGTGGACACGCCAACGTTGCGTGACCGGACTGCATGGATTTGAACAAGCTCAGCATGACCGACAGTCCCTTCGCCACGCAGTACAGCAGGATGACCGCGAGGACTGCGACGATAATCAATCCGACAAAGCTCAACGCCATGATCTCCCTTAAATCACTGCAACTCGCCGCCGCAGTGGTCGCAAGTTTTCCCGCCCGCCGCAGTCTGTTGTCCGCAATGGAAGCAGGTCAGCGTCGCCGAGTCCTGGCCCCACGTCGCCAGCGAGTCCACGCTGACACCGCAGCACCAGCAGACGACCAACAGGATGAGGACACCGATCAACAAGATCGCCAGAAAGCCGCCGAAGTATCCGCCAAAGACGTAGTAGAACCACATACGGCACCTCGCCTAGCGAGATCGTGTTGAGAGGCGACATGGGTCACGTTAGACCGCGACACCAACGATCCCAGCTTCGACACTTGGTTCGGGAACGGGTTCACCATGCTGACGCATACCCTCGATGTGAAATTCGATCGCCTCGCGAATCCGTGTTTCCAATTCTCCACGAGTCTTTCCGGTCGCGATGCAACCGGGAAGGTCAGGCACATAGGCAGACCAGTTATTGGGACCAGGTTCATAGATCACCGTATATTCGGTCATGACTCTTCCTCATCGAGCTGCGCTTGCTTGAGAACGCTCTTCAGCGTTTTGGGATGCACGTCGTCATTGGTGTGACCAGAGACTGTCACCGTCCCCGCTTTCGTCGAATGCACGAGTTGCCGGTGACTTCCACGAGTCCGCTCCACCTGCCAGCCATCATCGTGCAGCAGTCGTAGCAAGTCACGCACTTTCATGGGCATTGTTTAGCCAACCACTTGTTGGAACCGGGCAACTGCCTCCTCGACCTTTTCGCGGCTATTGAACGCAGACAGGCGGAAGTAACCCTCGCCTGCCGCGCCGAAGCCGCTGCCCGGCGTTCCCACTAGATGCCCCTTTGACAACAGCAAGTCGAAGAAGTCCCAGCTCGACAAGTTTTGCGGAGCCTTCAGCCAGACATACGGAGCATTCACGCCGCCGTGGACTTCGATATTCGCGCGCTGCAAGCCTTCGCGAATCAGGCGAGCGTTCGTCAGATAGAACGCGATCATGTCGCGAATCTGCTGCTTGCCTTCGGGCGTGTAAATCGCGGCGGCGGCCTTCTGCACCGGATACGACACGCCGTTGAACTTCGTGCTCTGCCGGCGATTCCACAACGAGTGGAGTTCCACGCTCTGGCCGGAGGATGTTTTGCCTTTCAAGGCTTTCGGCACGACCGTGAATGCGCAACGAGTTCCGGTGAAGCCCGCCGTTTTACTGAAGCTGCGGAACTCCAGCGCGACTTCTTTCGCGCCGGGAATCTCAAAGATGGAGTGCGGAATCGACGGATCGGTGATGTACGACTCATAGGCCGCGTCGTAGAGGATGATTGAATCGTTGACCTTCGCGTACTCGACCCACTTGGTCAGAGCTTCTTTGCTGATCACGGTCCCCGTCGGATTGTTCGGGAAGCAGAGATAAATCAGATCGACCTTGCGATCAGGCAGCGCGGGAGTGAAACCGTTGGCCGCGGTCATCGGGATGTAGACCAGTCCGCCGTATCGGCCCGACTCATCGGCGGCACCGGTGTGTCCTGCCATGACATTCGTGTCGACGTAGACCGGATAAACCGGGTCGGTCATGGCGATGACGTTGTCGTCGCCGAAGATGTCGAGAATGTTGCCCGTGTCGCACTTCGATCCGTCTGACACGAAGATTTCGTCGGCCGCGATGTCCGCTCCGCGCGCCTGATAGTCATTCTGAGCGATCGCGTTCCGCAGGAAGTCGTAGCCCTGTTCCGGGCCGTAACCTTTGAACGTGCTGCGTTGAGCCATCTCATCGACCGCGCGATGAAACGCTTCGACGACGGCCGGGATCAGCGGTTCGGTGACGTCGCCGATCCCCAGGCGGATGATGTTGGCGGACGGGTTCTCGGCGGCGAACTTCGCGACTCGACGGCCGATTTCCGGGAAGAGGTATCCAGCTTTCAGCTTCAGATAATTGTCGTTGATGCGGGCCATGTTGCTTTTCAATCAGAGCGAGTGAACGGGAGGGTTTACGGAGTCACCGAATCGAAGAACGGAGTGACTCGACGATGGGGCTCAGTCTAGGCGTGCTGAGAATGTGAAACAATCAAGCTCGCGAGGCTGCTTTGCCGCATTCAATTGGCTGGCTAAAATCCATGGAGAAATGACACCAGCGGGAGCCTTTGATGTTTGGCCAGCAGTTTCCTCCGACCGAATATGACTTGCGGTTCTCGGTTACGCGCGTCCCCGTGCGAGTCCACCCGGTCTTCTGGCTGACGGCGGCATGGATCTCGTGGTACGACCAGCAGATGGATTTGACGCTGGTCGGAATGCTGTGTGTGTTCGTGTCGATCTTGCTGCACGAGCTAGGTCATGCGTGGACGACGCGGCGGCTGGGGAATCGCCACCCCGAAATCGTGCTGGAGTTCTTCGGCGGCTATGCGACGACGGGGCACCATTCTCGCTGGGGGAACATCGCGGTCGCGGCGGCCGGGCCAGGCGCGGGGCTGTTGTTGTTCAGCGCACTCTGGTTCTGGACGAAGACCGACTCTTTCCGCTCGTTGGAGCTGTCGCAGTATCCCGCGTTCGCGATCGAGGATCTGATCTTCATGAATTGGTCCTGGAGCCTGATGAATCTCGTCCCCGTCTGGCCGCTCGACGGAGGCCAGATCGCGCGGCAGGTGATCGGCTTTTGGCAGCCGTATCGCCAGGACGAGCTCACCACAAAGCTGTCGATCGCCGTCGCGGTCTCGATGGTGGCCTGGTCGCTGCTGGCACCGCAGGTTGTGACGCTGGTCTTCTGGAACGATCCCAAGTTCTTTGTGTTCTTCTTCGGCTACCTGGCGTTCTTGAACTATCAGTCGCTGCGGCCGTCCGGCTATCAGCGCTGGTGAATTCAGGCGCGGGGCACGATGTAGTTCAACACCAGGACGTAATGGCACGCGCCGCCGAGCATCACGCACAAATGCCAGATGGCGTGATGAAACCGCCGCTCGTCGTTGACCAGGAACCAAGTGCCCGACGAATACGCTGTCGCACAAATCACGATCCAAGCGACCCCTTCGCCACCGACGCAGCGGTAGTAATGCGGAGCCGCCAGAATCGGAACCCAGCCCACCAGCAAATAGAACGAGGTGGAGACGTTGTGCAGCTTGGTGAAGAACAGTTTCAGCACGATCCCCACGCCCGCCAGCAGCCACATGACCGCCAGCAGCACGCCCCACCAGCCTTCTCGGAGAAACGCGACTCCGAACGGCGTGTAACTGCCGGCCGCCAGCAGAAAGATGCAGACCTGATCGAAGGTCCGAAAGCGATGCCGCCAGATTCCGCGATGCACGCTGTGCGAGAGGGTCGAAGCGGCATACAGCAGCGACAGCGTCACCGCGTAAACCGCGCACCCCACCGTCAGCCATTGGTTGTGTTTGCTGAGCGTGGACTGCACCAGCCACCAGCCCGCCGGCAGGCTCAGGAAAAAGCCAATACCGTGAGTCCATTGATTCGCCACCTCCTCGGTGACGAAGCGTGATGTGGATCTCATTTCCAGCGAACGACTCATCGCAGACTCCCGTCGAAGTAATCGCGGTCGCGACCGACCGCGAACGTCCGGCGACGAAATACCAGAATCCGCCAAATGGGCATACAGCGGTTCTGGGCTCGGCGGCCAAGGGAGCGAACGACGCACTTTGTAACCCGACGCGTCAGCGAGGACGAATTCGTCAACGTCGTCACAATTTCGAGAACACCCGCCCTCGCTTACGCTTCTGGTTACAAAAGGTGGCTCTCCGCCATTCGTGTTGAAGACGAATTCGTGAGCCGCACGGCGCTAGCCGCGGGTCGAGGAAAAATAACCCGCGGCTAGCGCCTTGCGGCTCACATGGCACCGAAATCAACACGAATGGCGGAGAGCCCCAAAAGTGCGCCATGCTCCCGGACAACTCACATGCTCGAACTCGGTCCAGACAACCTGATTGAATACCTCTGCCAGACGGGCCGGCTGTCCTCGGCCGATGCCGCGAAGTCGCATGCGGAGACGCTGTCCGGCGGAGTCTCCAACGTCGTGATGCGCGTCTCGGTGCCGAGTGGCCAGGACTTCGTCGTCAAACAATCGCGGGCACAACTCCGCACGCAGGCCGCCTGGTTCAGCCAGCCCGAACGCATCTGGCGCGAACGGGACGTGCTCGATGTCCTGTCGCGAGTCACCCCTCCCAGGGTTGTGCCGAAGCGGCTGTTCGAGGACCGCGACAATTATCTGTTCGCGATGGAAGCGATCCCGAGCGAGCACCTCGTTTGGAAGTCCTCCCTGCTGAACGGTGAGGTTGATGAGTCGATCGGCCGCCGACTCGGCGAGATCCTGGCCGGGATTCACTCGCGCACGACGAATGACGCCGAACTGCGAGAGCGGCTTGGCGACCGCACGATCTTTGACGAACTGCGGCTTGACCCGTTCTATCGCTATATGGCACAGCGGCAGGCCGAACTGCGTCCGGCCCTGGAGCGTCTGATCGACGAGACAATGGCGACGTCGACCTGCCTGGTGCTCGGCGACTTTAGCCCCAAGAACATCTTGCTTGTGCCCAGCGAATTGGGCAGCGATGGTCAGCGACCGCGACTCGTGCTGGTCGATTTCGAGACCGGACACTTTGGCGATCCGGCGTTCGATCTCGGCTTCTTCCTCAGCCATCTGTTGCTGAAGACGATCAAGCACGCGATCCGAGCGGACAGCTTCTTCGACATGATTCGCGCGTTCTGGTCGGCTTATCGTGGGGCAGGTTTTCAGTCTGGGGATGAGCGAAACACCGTCACGCACTTAGCCGCCTGCATGAGAGCACGCATCGAGGGCAAGAGCACAGTGGATTATTTGACCTCGGAAGCTCAGTCTTTCGTGCGAGACATCACACGCGATTGGCTGCTGTCACCACCAAATCGAGTCGATGCCGCATTCACCGATTTGCAAAGACGGCTCAAAGCGATCTGCTCGTGTTGAGGATATTCCTAATTTCATGGTCCCATTTTCCGCCCTTCATTTTTCGCCCGCTCTCCGAAGGGAGCTGGCAAAAAAAGAAGGACGGAAAATGGAGGCACAAGGAGACCGGTCAAATGCGAATCCTTGCGATACTACTGACGATCTCGCTGCTGACGAGCACTGCACTGGCTGATGACCCGTCAAACGCGCGCCGGCCGAAGAACGATGCCGAACTCCGCTTCTGGCTTGAGAACATGATCTGGCATCACCGTTACTCGAACGACGAAATCACCGCTGCGACGAGTTTGACGGCTGACGAGATCAAAGCCGCGCGAGCGAAATTCGACATCCGTGACGACAACCGCCCGGTCCGCGCGGCAAACGGGCCGTTGGTCGTGCTGCCGTATCCGGGCGGCCGGCATCCGCGCATCGGATTTCTTGACGGAGCCGTGAACCCGCAACGCGAGACGAAGGTCAGTGTCTTCACGCCGTGGTCCGACAAAGATTACGTCGTCGTCGATGTGCCAGAGGCGTTGTGGTCGAATCTCGGATTGACGTATCTGGCGCACACGCACATCGACACGGTGTGGTCCAAGCAAGGCATCGCGATGGAACGGCTCGAATGGAATCGCCGCAAGGACGGTTCGCTCGACATTCAACGCCGACTGCCGAATGGCATCGACTTCGGAGCGCTCATCATTCCGACTCGCGAAGCCGTTCGCATGGAGTTGTGGTTAAAGAACGGCTCGAAAGAAAAGCTGTCGGACCTGCGCGTGCAGAATTGCGTGATGCTCAAAGGAGCCAGCGGCTTCGCGGCACAGACGAACGACAACAAGCTGTTTCGCAAACCGTTCGTCGCGGTACATGACGGCTCGAAGAAGCGCTGGATCATCACCGCGTGGGAGCCCTGTCATCGGCCGTGGGGCAATGCACCGTGTCCCTGTCTGCACTCGGACCCGAAGTTCCCGGACTGTGCTCCCGGCGAAACGCAGACTCTGCGCGGTTGGTTGTCGTTCTTCGAGGGAACTGAGATTGATGCGGAGTTGCACCGCATCGAATCGCTCGGCTGGCAGACGGAACCGCTGCGGAAATAGCGAGTCGTCAGCCAACGTAGCCGTCACCGCTCCGCGTGACGAGCCGAAGTCTCAAACGACGTCGATCGCGCGATCGGCTCGTCACGCGGAGCGGTGACGGCTTCGTAAAGCTTCCGTCTTGGCGATCTGACGCGATGTGTGCCAGACTGCCGACACGATGGGACCTGATGCTTCAAGGATGTATCGCCTGAGAACAGCACTCCGCGGCGCGATCGATGCGCGGTTGCAGCCGGAGTATCTGCGATGGATGTCGATCGCCATCCTGATTGTCGGCGGAGTCTTGCTGTGTGCGTCCTTCGCGACTTCGGATCGAGGTCAAACGGCTTTCGGCCAACCGTTGGGGAATGACTTCGCCGGCTTTTTCGTCGCGGCGCAGATTCTGGATCGAGGCCAAGCGACTCAGTTGTACGACCGAGCGTTGCACGACCAGCTTTATCATGAGTTGCTGCCGAAGCTCGATCCGCGCGATTCGATTCCCTACGTCCATCCGCCGTTCGTGGCGGGCCTGCTGCGACCGCTGACGTGGCTGTCGTATGAAGCGGCGGTCGCCATCTGGTTGATGGTCTCGCTGAGCCTGTTCATGGCCGGCGTCTGGCTGCTGGTTCGCTCATCATCGGGACTTCCGCGCGAACAGATGGGGCTCGTGATGCTGCTGGCTCTGTCGTTCGAGCCGTTCCTGATGGAGTGCTGGCTAGGAGGCCAACTCTCGTCCGTAGGTTTCTTCAGCTACGCGCTGGCGTGGTACTTCTTGTCTCGCAACCGACCGATGGCTTCTGGACTGGCGTTGGGGTTGAGCTTCTACAAACCGACGTTGTTGTTGCTGATGTTACCGTTGCTCGTCATCGGCCGCCGCTGGCGAGTGTTGTTGGGAATGACGATCACCGGAGTCCTGTTGGCAGGACTCTCGTTGGCGCTGGTTGGTTGGGAGGTCAGCGTCGGCTATCTCGATGTGTTGCTCTCGTTTCGCAAAAGCACGTCCGGTGGCGGTCTTCAAATCCTGACTTGGAAATACGTGGACCTCAATAACGCACTGCGTTCGTTGTGGGGCGGACAGTCGCTGGCGAGAACGGCGGTCTTTGGGATCTTGGCTCTTGGTCCGTTCGTATTGCTCGCCAGAACGTGGTGGCGCTGGGACTCGTTGGAATCGAATCACCGCCAATGGTTGTGGGCGGCAACGCTCGCATGGCTGCCGATCTTAAATCTGTATGTCGGCATCTATGACTCGATCTTCGTCGTGCAGAGCTTACTGCTCGCGGCCGACGTGTTGTCGCGAGACCGGCGGCCGGGTACCGAGCTGACAGATTCCGGTCTGGCCTATTGGACCTTGGCGATCGGCCTCACCGCTTGGTTCAGCCAACCGCTGGCTCGCATCTCCGGCGTGCAGGTCTACACGTTGGCCGTGATCGGCCTGGGCCTGCTGGAGCTCAGATTCGTTCATCGGCCTCGCAACCCGTAATGCGAATTGTCGAGCGGGGCGGCGTCAGCCACCCGGTGCA
>SXKJ01000341.1 GCA_005778115.1 Planctomyces sp.
ACAGATTGGCCGTGCCCCACAACAGCTTGATGCCGGTCTTGGCCTGCGCCGCTTTGAGCTTCGCGGCAACCTTATCCAGGATCCTGTTGGACTCCACCAAAGTCGCCCCTTCCGGCGCGACATCACGGTCATGAAAGCAGTAATACGGCGCATCGAGTCGGCTGATGAAATCGAACGCGACATCGACTCGCTTCAGTGCATTCTCGACCGAGTCGCTCCCGTCGTCCCAAGGCCGCGACATCGTGCCGGTGCCGAACGGGTCGGAACCGGTCCCTCGGAACGTGTGCCAGTAGCAGACGCTGAATCGCAGCCAGTCGCGCATCGTGCGACCTTCGACGACCTTGTCCGCCTGGTAATGCTTAAACGCCAAGGCTCCCTTTTTGGCTTTGGGATCAAACGGAATTTTGGCGGGAATCTTCGAGAAAAAACTGCTGGCCATGAGTTGCTCTGCTGCGAAAAGAGGTGGTTGAATCGTCGCAAAAACCGCACGGCAACCGTCGGATTCCGCGCGGGGCGAGAGGGTAGCGGCGAGCTTTCGGACTGCCAACGATCCCACCGAACCGTTCACGAAGATTTGCCTTGCTGCAATTTTTGCCGATGCGGTACAAGCCCGACGAAGCTTTGTCGCTTGGAAGCCCACGCCCGAGCTGTTCGGACGTGGGCGTCCGAACTACAGAAGACCCAGACATTGGCAAGGATGCCCATGCAGAACTCGCGATGGTGGAATGCGATCCTCGGTGGTATCAGCGGGCTCGCGCTGGTGGCCGGAGTCAGCCAATTCTGGCTCAACGCAGGGACGTCGCTGCCGGCTCAGACGGCACTGCTCACGACGTTGTTAATTGCGTTGATGGCGAACGCTCTGATGCCGGCTTCGTGGCGGAATGGTTTGCTGTTCCAGTCCGCTCGGCTGTTTGTGCTGTCCGCGTCGACGGTCGTGTTGCCCAGCCTGTTTGACTTGTCTTGGAAGCTGCTCAGCGCGACGAGCGTTGATCTATCCACGTCGCTGATGGCGCAATGCGCTGGGCTGACATTCCTTGCTTTGGCAACATTGGGATTGCCGATGCTCTGCACGCTGGGGCTGAGCTCCGCTGGACATCAAACAGTCTTTGGAATCTCGCTTGCTCTCGCGATCGGAATTGGAAGCATTGGCCTGGCGGCAATGATCGGTCCTGAAGGCTGCGGGCTTGTCGCGGCGGTGTGTGGGCTGGTCTCGTTCTTAGTGGCGATGGTGATTTGGAATCGGCAGCGAAGCACTCTCGGTAGTCCGAGCCCTTGTGGCTCGGAGGTTTCATTTGTTTCTAAAGATCATCCAGGCCACATCGGGCTGGGCTACAGGGTTCTGGCGCTGATATCGGTTGGCGTGTTGTGGGTTGTTGGCCAACGCTTGGTTCGGCAAATGGTTCCTGATTCGTTCGCTCTGATGTCAGTGGAATTCGGGACGCTCGTGGCGGGACTCGCGATTGGTCGTTGGTTGC
Organism: Planctomyces sp.; assembly: GCA_005778115.1. Taxonomy (GTDB): domain Bacteria; phylum Planctomycetota; class Planctomycetia; order Planctomycetales; family Planctomycetaceae; genus SXKJ01. The sequence goes on from SXKJ01000341.1 coordinate 1,476, forward strand.
TTCGCGAAGATCGACGCGGTGGCCTCGTGGCGTGTGGGCTCGGACTGTCGTGCTGGATGTGGTTGTGTCTGGCGTTGTTTCCGCTCGGAGTGCGATTGGCGTTGTGGGAGAACGCGACGATTTCACAAGTGTGGCTGTTGCAGTCGCTGCGGTTGACGATGGCGGGACTCGTGCTGGTTCCGATGGGTATCGGTGCCGGAATGCTGATTGGTCGCAAGTGTTCGGTCGTGTGTCTCGTCTCCGCGCTGTGTTCTGTGATGGCAACGAACTGGCTATTGCCAAGCGTTGGGGTTTGGGGCATCACATTGATGGCGACCAGCATGTTGTTGGCCGTGGCGGGATTAAATGAACTGCTGCGTGCGGATTGCAAATTGCAAATTGCAAATTGCAAGTTGCCAATTGGAAGCGAGGGCAGCGACGCTCCGAAGGCGAATGGCGGACGAGTTCTGATCAAGGAGCGTCGTCATGTAGTGCGATCAACTGACGAGAGCGCCTTTCAATTTGCAATTCGCAATTTGCAATTTGCAATTTGCAATCGCCTCAATGACGTGACCCATCACCGCAAAACAGCGCTCATGCCTCTCGTTCGAGCGGCAATCGCCGCAACGCTGCTCTTCACGCTGACTGCTCCCGCTTGGGTGCGGCATCGGCCGGAGTTGGCGGCAAAGGTGCTGTTCGATACTGGCGTGTTCATCGCCTCGCGAACGGAGACGCCGTGGGAGCAACTGGCGGTCATGGATGAAGGCCGAGCGGCATTGGTTGTCGAAGGCGATCGCAGCACGCTGACGTCGTGGAAGTATTCCGGTTCGCGATTCTTGGTGCGCGAGAATGGCATCCCGAAAGGGACGTTTGCCGCGAATGCTCAATTGGCTCCACGATTCGCGCCCGATGTGCTGCCGACGGTGCTGCCGCTGGTGACTCATGAGCGACCGCAGAGCCTGTTGTTGCTCGGCCTGCGAACTGGTGAGCCGGCCGCGATGGCCGCGATGTTTCCGCTGCGGCGGATTGTCTGCATTGAAGCGGACCGCGGCGTCCTGGAGTTGAGCCGATCTCTTTTTTCAAACAACGATGTCGCTTCACCTCTGCATGATGATCGGCTGGAGACGCGCGTTTGCGATCCAGTTCTAGCCGTGCGGACAATGTCGGAACGGTTCGATGTGATCGTAGCCTCGACGGATCAGCCGTCGTTGTCGCAGGCGGCGAACGGGTTCATGGTCGAGTCGCTGCGCGCGGCGGCCGGATGCTTGAACGACAACGGTGTGTTCGCGATTCGATTTCAGCACATTGATCTCGGCCCGCGGTCGGTTCGCGGACTGGCGAAGACGATGTCCGCGGCGTTTCGCGAAGTCGCGGCAGTCGAGATCGCTCCGGGTGAATTGGTGTTCCTGGGCACGAATAGCGAACTTGGCTTTGCTCGCGAAGGATTCATTGAACGCTGGCAGCGTCCACATGTGCGGCAGTTGTTGGCGTCGGTCAGTTGGGATTGGAGCACTCCGCTGCGACTACCGATGCTGAATCATGAGTCGCTGCAAGAACTCATTCTGCAATCGGGCGGCGTCGTGAATGTCGCCTCGCAATCGACGTGGCCGTTCCGGCTGCCGACGGAAGTCATGCGTTGGGAGAACAAGCTGCAACAGGTGCAGGCCGAGCTTGCTCCGCACGAACGCTTCCTGATGGCCTGGGGTGGCGACGAAGCGAGCAACGCCGACGTCGCAGCACGGCTGAGCGAATGGGAACTCTCGCGAGCGATCATCCGCCGGCACTCGGACGAATTCTGGGCGTATCGCAAGAGCGTCAAAGAGCACATGACCAGCGCGCCACGAGCGATGATTCAGCAAGCCGGCTACAGCTCCGGTGATTCCGAGTTACACGCGGACGATCGTCGGCGACTGCGTTACTTTCGAACGATCGGAGAGCTGGCGAAGAACGCCGCTCCGACAGAAGCAGATCTCGATCGGCTGCGCCTCTTCGAGTCACCATTCGATCCGTTGGTCAGCCCATTCCTGCATCAAGAATTGGTCGAATTGACTCCGCGTTGCTCGAATCGGGACGCCTCTGCAGAGCTGCATCATCGGCTCGCCGCGATCTACTTCTCGACGCCTGCCGACCGTTCGATCCGCAACGTGGCCGATGCAATTCAATTCGTGAACTCAACCCCCACTGCGATTCCGGACAACGTCGAGCGGTACGATCACCTCAACGCGCTGTTGCAGATGCTGATGGCTCGCTGGGGGGCGCGTGGCGAGTTTCGTCCCACGTCGTCGCGCGTCGCACTCAACGACATCGAACGAAGCATCGCCGCCGTTGAGACCTCCTTCGCGACGCTCGATGCGCTGGCTGCTCAAGGAGTCGTTCCGGCATCTGAATGGAATGCTCGGCAACAACATCTCGAGCGCCGGCTCGTCCGCCCGCTGCGAACCTATCGCGGCCAAGTCTTGCAGCACTACGTGAAGAACGAGCGAACCAAGGAGGTCATCGATCAGAGCGAGCCTCTGGCACCTCTGCCGTAGCATGGCTCTCCGAGTCGAGCTTTCATCCACCGACGGCATTGGGGCAAATCGATGCGGATTTACGCGGAGCGTTTGCGAATGGTTCGTGCCCGTCTCAGCTTGGCTTGTGCCTGAATTGGTTGATACAGCCAGGCTCGCTGTTGCTTCCCGATCGTTTTCCAGAGGTTCAATTTGCGGAAGCAGAACGCAATCTTTTGAGCCAACCAGCGCGGCACGTCGGCGGCGATCGCGAGGTCTGCGGTTGTGAACGGCGCCCCGCCACAGAGCTGCTGGACAGCCAGCGGAAACAGTTCGAGCAATTCCTCGGCGGAGCGGATCACGCGCCGGTCTTCGACGCTGACAAGGCAGCGATCCTCAATCGAGAAGTCGCGCTGACGTCGCCAGCGTTTGGGGCGAGGAATCCGAAACTCTTCTTCGGTGATCAGCAGCAGTTCTAGAGTCAGGTTTGGATGTGGGAATGCTCCCAGAAAGTGGACCAGTTCGGAGAAGACATCCGGGAAGTCTTGGTGGCGCGGACTCCAACGACGTGAGATCTCCTCGCCTCCACGTTTCTGGCGGCGAACAATCTGCTTGCGAGCGGTCAGCGGTTTGACGACCGTGACCTCGAATCCTTGTGCGAGCAAGTCGGCGATCTTCCGCCGAATGGCGAACAGCGAGGCCACCTGCACCTCGATCAACCGCCCGTCCACGACCGCATCAATGCGATAACCTGCGAGCGTTTGCTCTTCGGCCGCCTCGTTTCCCGACACGAACCGCTTCAATTCGCGATGCAGTGACGTTTCCATGCGTCGGGTTGTAGATCACAGGCAAAAAACAACGCGAGACCGACCGTCCAACGAATTTCAAACGCTCGCCGATCAGGGATGTTTTCCGAGAACGTCGTGGACGCTGAAAGCCAAGCCAACGTAGGATGCCCCTCATCGAGTTTTGCAGGAACGATCATGTCTACGAGTCTCGCATCGCCAGCAGCTTCAGAGACGTATCCGCGCCCCACTGCGGAGGAACTTCGAGAGTTCCTCCCTTACGAACAACGCTTGAACCAGAATCCGAGGTGGGCCTTGAGCGAAGGCAGCGTGTTCTTTGAAGACAAAGGGGCGGTTCAACAGGCGATGCGACGTATTACCAAGCGGTTGGACGAAATCGGTGTTCCGTATGCCATTGTCGGCGGCATGGCGCTGTTTCAGCATGGCTTCCGACGGTTCACCGAGGATGTCGATATTCTGGTGACAAAGGAAAGCATCGCAATCATTCATGAAAAGCTGGAGGGGCGTGGCTATCTCGCACCGTTCTCTGGCAGTAAGAATCTGCGTGACACGGAACTGGGCGTCAAAATCGAGTTCCTGATCACCGGTGGCTTTCCTGGCGATGGTAAGCCGAAACCGGTTTCGTTTCCTGACCCAGCCGACATCGCGATTGAATTAGAAGGCCGAAAGTACATCCCGCTGACGACGCTCATCGAATTGAAGCTCGCGTCAGGCATGACCAACACGCACCGCTTGAAAGACCTCGCGGACGTGCAAGAAGTCATCAAGGCGCTGAACCTTCCGATCGAGTTTGCTGACCAACTCAATCTTTACGTCCGCGAGAAATTCCGCGAGCTGTGGTCGCCCGCCGAGGACGGCGAAAGTCCGTAGGTTGGGCACTCCTGCCCGACCAGAGATCGGTCAGCCCGAATAGGACGGGCAAGAGTGCCCATTCTACGCCGCGAGTTCGCGTTTCCGCGTCAGCAGCGAAACGCCGATCAACACGGCGAAGCCCAGTGGGATCGTCACGATGCCTGGTTGGCTGAACGGGACGAGCGCCTTCGCGGGGTCGAGGCCATACACGTCCTTGAACGTGTCGGCCGAGAGCAGAATCCACGACAGGGATGAGATCAGCCCAACTGTGATCGCGGCAGTGATCCCTTGCTTGGTCGTCCCCTTCCAGAAGATGAGCATGATCAGCGACGGGAGGTTGGCGGACGCGGCGACGGAGAACGCCCAGCCGACGAGATAGCTCACGTTCATTTTCTCGAACAGGATTCCCAGCACGATCGCGATGAGACCCACCACCACCGACGCGATTTTGGCGATGCGGATCTTGTGGTAGTCGGTCATTTGCATCTTCAGCAGCGTGCCGCAGACATCGTGAGCGACGGCCCCGCTGGCGGCGATGATCAGTCCGCTGACGGTTCCCAGCACGGTGGTGAAGGCGATGGCCGAGATGATCGCGAACAGCCACTCGCCGAAACTCTTGGCCAACAGCGGGGCGGCCATGTTGCTGTTGGTCACGTCCAGGGCCCCGCTGGTCATGGCTCCCAGGCCGATGTACAGCGTCAGCACATAAAAGAACCCGATGCTGGCGATCCCCACGATCGTGCTCTTCCGA
>SXKJ01000342.1 GCA_005778115.1 Planctomyces sp.
CCACGACACTCATTTTTCGAACGGTCCTCATCTCGTTGAGATTCACACGACACATGGCCTCCACCGACAGTAACACCGCATCGCACACCTTCAGCATTGCCGTCCTGCCCGGCGACGGCATTGGGATCGATGTCACGCGCGAGGCGGTGCGTGTGCTTCAGACGCTGGAAGCTGAACTGACGGGCGTGAGGCTCTCATTCCGCGAACACTCCGTCGGCGCAGGGGAGTTTTTGCGCAGCGGCAATCCGCTTCCGGCCTCCGCGCTGGACGCCTGCGCGGAGGCCGATGCGGTGCTGCTCGGCGCGATGGGACTGCCGAGCGTGCGCTGGCCGGATGGCAGGGAGATGACGCCTCAGATTGACCTGCGCGAAAAGCTAGACCTCTACGCGGGTCCGCGTCCGATCAAGCTCTATCATGGCAACGACTCGCCACTGAAAGGCTACCAGGCGGGCGAGATTGATTTCGTGATCGTGCGCGAGAACACGGAGGGACTCTTCTTCGCGCGCCTGAGCAGCAATCCTTCCGACGACGAAGCACGCGATGTGTTGCGGCTCACGCGGAAGGGCTGCGAGCGCGTGATCCGTTTCGCGTTTGAGCTGGCACGCAAACGTCGCCGGCATTGCACGTTGGTGGACAAGGCGAATGTGTTGCCCTCCATGGTGTTCTTCCGCCGCATCTTCGACGAGATCGCGGCACAGTATCCCGATGTGGCAACGGAGCGAGTCTATGTGGACGCGATGGCGCTGTTTCTCGTGCGCAAGCCGCAGGCGTTCGACGTGATCGTCACGGAGAATATGTTCGGCGACATCTTGAGCGATCTCGCGGCTGGGCTTGTCGGCGGCATGGGCATGGCACCGAGCGGCGACATCGGCGACGACTGCGCGGTGTTTCAGCCCTCTCACGGCACCGCGCCGGACATCGCGGGCCGGGGCATCGCCAATCCCGTCGCGACGATTCTCTCCGCAGCGATGATGCTGGAGTGGCTGGGACACGAGCAGACGATCAACGCCGCCCGCCGGATCGAAAATGCGGTGCAGCGAGTCTTTGACGATCCCGCGAACCGCACGCCCGACATGGGCGGGACACTCACAACTTCCGGCATCACCGACCTCATTATTGCTGCGCTATGAACCAATTCATCGACCTCACTTTTACGATGCGCTGCGGCATGCGTGGCGTGGACTGGGAGCAGGCCAGGACTGTGGAGACGGACGGCTGGAACGCACGAACGTTGCATCTCTACTCGCACGCCGGGACTCACATGGATGCCCAGACTCACTTCGCCGCCGGGCCGGGCACGATTGAGGTCACTCCGCTCGAACGCTGCATGGGGCCGGCTTGGGTCGTCGAGTTGGATGGCATCGCGGACAAGACACTCATCACCGTCGCGCACCTCGGCGAGATCGCAGCGAAGTTCCAACCCGGCGAATCGCTGCTGCTGCTGCTGCTGCTGCGTACCGGCTGGTCGCGGCACGTCGATCATCCCCAGCACTACCGCGACAACTTTCCTCGCATCGCCGAGGACCTCGCGCACTGGTGCGTGCAGAAGCAGGTCAACATCCTCGGCGTGGAACCGCCTTCCGTAGCTGATGTCAACAACATGCCCGAGTTAACCCTCATTCACCAGATCCTGCTCGGAGCGAACACCACCATCGTGGAGGGTCTCACCAACCTTGGTTCGCTCACCCAAGAGAGAGTCTTCTTCGTCGCCGCACCGCTGAAGATTGAAGGTGGCGACGGTTGCCCCTGCCGTGCTTTTGCCATTGAAGGGATCACTCCTGACCTCGCTGGCTTTCAGTCTGGTCGAAGACACTTGTCGAATCACTAACCTCAAACTCAAACCCTGAGTCGCCAACACTATGAAGATCCTCTGCATACTCCCACTGCTGATCGCCGCGAACGCCGCCTGCTTTGCTGCGGAACCAACGCGACCCATCGCTGACGCTTCGCTCGTCTTCGAGGAACGCGATGGCATCGTGGCTGTCGAGGCTGAGCACTTTTTTAAGCAGACCCTCACCGACCAGCGGGCGTGGTACATCAGCACTTCGAAGAGCGTGCCCGAAATCAAACCCGATGCTGATCCCGATCATGTCGCGGGGGCGAGCGGCGGGGCGTATCTCGAAATCCTGCCAGACACGCGGGCCAACCACGATCAGAAGCTCATCAAGGGCGAGAACTTTTCCGACGAGCCCGGCCAGATGGCGGTGCTGCACTACAAGGTCCAGATCAACACCCCAGGCCGTTACTACGTCTGGGTGCGTGCCTTCTCCAGCGGCAGCGAGGACAACGGCGTGCATGTCGGGCTTGATGGTCAGTGGCCTGCGTCCGGCCGGCGTTGGCAGACGGTGCAGAAACAAAAGTGGGCCTGGGACTGCAAGCAGCGCACGCAAGAGGTTCACACCGGCGTGCCGATGCAGTTGTTCCTCGAGATCGAGAAAGCGGGCGAACACGAAATCCTATTCTCGACGCGCGAGGATGGTTTCGAGATGGACAAGTTCGTTCTCGCCAGCAGTCAGGAATTCAAGCCTGAGGGCAAAGGCCCGGCCGCCAGAGTGAAGTCGGGGCGGATCCCCGAAGCCTTTCCTGAAGTGGCCGAGGCCGCACCTGCTACCTCCACAACTAAGCTTGCAGGACCGCCGCTTGTGCAACCACGCCAGGCGGATGGCAACGCCGAAGTCGCCATCACCGGAGAACTCAAGCAATGGCACAAAGTCACTCTCACAATGGATGGGCCGTTTGCGCATGAACGCGATACTCAGCCCAACGCATTCACCGACCTCGCGTTTAACGTCCGCTTCACCCACGAAAGCGGCACTCCCAGTTTCATGGTGCCGGGTTACTTCGCGGCGGACGGCAAGGCTGGGGAGAGCTCTGCCGAATCCGGCACGAAATGGCGTGCACATCTCTCGCCGGACAAAGCAGGCGTATGGAGGTACGCCGTGTCGCTCACCAGCGGTAAGAACGCAGCGGTTGAAGGGGGCGGCAAGTCTCTCGCACGCTTCGATGGCGTCAGCGGCAGCTTCACGATCACCGAGACGGACAAGACCGGCCGCGATTTCCGTGCTCACGGACGGCTGCAGTACGTCGGCAAGCACCACCTGCAGTTCGCAGGGTCGAAGCAGTACTTCCTGAAAGCCGGCCCCGACTCGCCCGAAACGCTGCTGGCTTATGCCGACTTTGACAACACGATTGCAGGCAAGCCGGACAAATCCCCTCTCACGACCTGGGAGCCGCACGTCGCAAATTGGAAGCCGGGCGATCCGACATGGCGCGATGGCAAGGGCAAGGGATTGATCGGTGCGCTGAACTATCTTGCCGGCAAAGGCGTCAACGCCTTCTCGTTCCTCACCTACAACGCGTCGGGCGACGGCGACAACGTCTGGCCGTTCGCCGATCGTGGCGCGAAGTTGCACTACGATTGCTCGAAGCTCGACCAATGGGGCGTGGTGTTCGACCACGCGACGACGCGCGGCCTCTACCTGCATTTCAAACTGCAGGAGAATGAAATGGACGACAACCGCCTCGGCGCGGGCCGCAAGGAAAGCGTCGTTAGCGAGTCGCTCGACGGTGGCAAACTCGGCACCGAACGCAAGCTGTATTGCCGCGAGATCATTGCTCGCTTCGGCCACGCGCTGGCGCTGAACTGGAATCTCGGCGAGGAGAACACGCAAAGCAGCGACGAGATCCGCGACATGGTCAAGTACCTCCATGACACTGATCCGTACCAGCATCACATCGTCCTGCACACATTCCCGCCGGAACAGGACAAGGTCTATCAGCCGCTGCTGGGAGACAAGTCTCTGCTCACCGGTTTGTCGCTGCAAAACCCCTGGAGCAAGGTCCATCAACGCACGTTGCATTGGCGGCGCGAGTCCTCAGCCGCCGGTCGCCCCTGGGTCGTCGCGAACGACGAACAGAATCCGGCGGGCCTCGGTGTCCCGCCCGATCCCGGTTACAAGGGGCACAACGGCATCGCGGTGGAGAAGCAGGTCAAAGGGACCAAAGCCGAGGGCAACTTCACTTCAAAGCACTACACGATGCACGACATCCGCAAGCTCACGCTCTGGGGCAACCTCATGGCTGGTGGCGCGGGTGTGGAATACTACTTCGGCTATCAACTCCCACAGAACGATCTCGTCTGCGAAGACTTTCGCAGTCGCGACAAGAGCTGGGACTACTGCCGCATCGCGCTGGACTTCTTCCGCACCGAGAAAGTCCCCTTCGCGGCTATGACGACCAGTAACGCGCTCGTCGGCAATTCAATGGACGACAACTCCAAGTTCTGTTTCGCCCAACCCGGCGAGCTTTACCTGGTCTATCTGCCGAGTGGCGGCACAACGGACCTCGATCTCTCGAACGCAAACGGCACCTTCACCGTAAAGTGGTTCAACCCCCGCACCGGCGAAGAACTCGTGAATGGCTCCGTAAAGACAGTCGAAGGCGGCAAGTCTGCTGCCCTCGGCAGTCCGCCCGCCGATCCGGGCGAGGACTGGTTAATTGTCATCCGACGATGATCGTGACACGCCTTGTCGATCGACTGACGATGCTTTCTCGCCATGCGACAAAGTCCTTCAATCATTTCCATCTCAACAAAGCTGCAATGCCTTCAGGGAACAACCACCAAGCCATGACCTTCACACGCCGCCTGTTTCTTAAGCTCGTCCCGTTTCTCTTCGTGCGCACCTCTCGAAGTTACGCAGACGAGCCGCAGCCGTTTGGAGCGAAGTTTCCGAACCTCGAATCGCTGACGACAGGCGAGTGGTGGATCAAAGCGACGCTCGCCGCAGCGCCGAAAGCGAAAGGCAAAACCAAGGGCGCTGGTGGCCCTCCGCCACCTCCGACGATGGATGTGCCGCGCGATGAAGTAGTGTGCTTCGCGTATTACACGCAGCAAAACGGTGTGCTGAAGATGAGTGCGCAGCTTTTCCCGCTGAAGCCGGGCGAGGAGCGAGTGGCGCGGCTGGAAGTAAAACACGCGGGCAAGGACTGGCAGGAGATCGCGAAAGGCGAGGTGCATTATCCGGGTTGGGACGCGCACTTCCGCGTGAAAGGCTGGGACGGCTCGAAGAACGTCCCCTATCGCGTGCGTCATGGTGAGAAGGCGATGTTTGAGGGACTCATCCGTCGCGATCCGGTCGAGAAGGACGTGATCGTCGTCGCCAACATGAGCTGTAACTCCAGTCGTACGATCGGACCGCGCACGGAAATCATCGAGAACCTTCGCGCTCAAGATCCCGACGTGCTCTTCTTCGGTGGCGACCAGACCTACCGCCACATCGAGCATACGGCGGGTTGGATCGAGTTCGGCTTCCAGTTCCGCGACATCATCCGCGATCGGCCGACGGTGTGTATTCCCGATGATCATGATGTGGGACATGGCAATCTCTGGGGCGAGTCAGGCGGTCAGTCTCACATCGAAGGGGATGCCGACGGTGGTTATCGCTATCCCGTGGCGTATGTGAATCAGGTGCAGCGGCAGCAGAGTTGGCATCTGCCGGACTCGCCCGATCCCGCGCCGGTGGACCGAGACATCAGCGTCTATTTCACGCGAATGACCGTCGGCGGGATCGACTTCGCCATTCTTGAGGACCGCAAATTCAAGACTGGTCCCGCCGGGACGATCCCGCAGATGGGGCCGCGGCCAGACCACATCAACGATCCGGCGTACGACCCGAAGAGCATCGACCTGCCCGGCTTGGAGTTGTTGGGCCAGCGGCAGGAAAAGTTTCTTCGCGAGTGGAGCCAGGACTACAGCGGCGGCGCGGAGATGAAATGCGTCTTGTCCGCAACGGCCTTCTGCGGAGCCGTTCACATGCACGGCGGTCGGAATCAGCGGTTGCTCGCCGACTTGGACTGCAACGGCTGGCCGCAGAGTGGTCGCAATCGTGCTCTCGTCGAGATTCGCCGCGCGTGGGCTCCGCATCTGTGTGGCGATCAGCATCTGGCCGTCGTCGTGAAGCATGGCATTGAGACGTTTGGCGACGGGCCTTTCAGTTTCACAAGTCCGGCGATCGTCAACACGATCTACGGCCGCTGGTGGCATCCGCTGGATGAAAAGCCGGGCCCGAATCCGGTCGCGAACAGCCCGCTGCCCTGGACCGGCGACTTCAAGGATGGCCTTGGCAATCCAATCAGCATGCTCGCCTACGCGAACCCCGATGACATTCAGAATGAGAAGCAACGCGCCGACAGCTACGGCCTCATTCGCTTCGATAAGAAGACGCGAAAGATCACCTTCGAGTGCTGGCCGCGCTTCTCCAAAGTCGCCGACGGTGACAAAGCCCAGTTCCCTGGCTGGCCGATCACCATCACTCAAGACGCGAATGACGGTCGCAAGGTCCACGCTCAGCTCCCCGCATTGAAACTCGACGGCGTGGCGAATCCGGTCGTCCAAGTCATCGCCGAAGCCACCGGCGAGATTCTTTACACCGTCCGCTCGCAAACCGAGAGCTTCAAACCTCGCGTCTACACGCCGGGGAAATACACTGTCAAAGCTGGCCGGGACAAACCGGACGTGGTGGTCGCGAGAAGCGTGGAAGTCTCCTAGCTCACAAACAGCGGGATTATTCAGCCCATGAAACTCACGTTGGCATTTCTCGCCGCATCGCTTCTGGCTCAGCTCGCAACGTCACATGCCGCACCGCTAGGCTGGGTAAAGACCAAGCTCGACATCCTCATGGTGCAAGGCGACAAAGACACGACGATCCCCGTGCCTCACGCTCATTACATGCAGGAGCGAGCCAAAGCGGTGAAGGCACCCGTCGAAGTCCTCATTGTCCGCAACGCCGAACACAACTGGCGCGCGGCCGACGGCGCGATCAGTCCATCGCTCGATGAAGTCGTCACCAAGACCGCCGCCTTTCTGAAACAACAACTTACGAAAGTACCCTTGAAATGAACCGACTCGCCCTTCTGATCATTGCCGTGCTGCCACTTCCCGCTGCGGTTCCTTGTTCCGCAAAGGCGGCGGACAAGCTGAAGGTCAACATCCTTCACATCCACGCGGACGACCATCGCGCGGATGGTTTGCATGCGCTCGGCACTGCGATGCTTCAGACGCCGAATCTTGATTCGCTCGTCGAGCGGGGCATGACCTTCTCGCATTGCTACACGATGGGTTCGATGGTGGGTGCGGTCTGTGCGCCGAGCCGCGCGATGTTGCTGACCGGTCGTTCGTGGCAGCGCATTCCGGGTGCTCCCGCCGCCGCTTCCAATGCCAAGAATCCAGCGACCTTCCTGCCACGAGTCATCCAGGCGGCCGGGTATCAGACTTGGCACATGGGCAAATCGGGCGAGACCAACGCCTTTGCACCGGGGCTGAGAGCTTTCGATACGACCATTGCCGACGAAGGCAAGGGTGGCGAGCGGGTGGGCTCCAGTCGGCGTCACGCCGATCGGGCCATCGAGTTCCTCAAATCACGCACGGCCTCACAGGAGTCGAAGCCGTTCTACATCTATCTCGCACCGCCGGTTCCGCACGACCCGCGCACCGCAGAGCCGCAGTTTCACAAGCTCTACGATCCCAACAAAATCACGCTCTCGCCCGCGTTTCTGCCGCAGCATCCGTTCGACAATGGGGAGATGACGGTGCGCGATGAAAGGCTCGCACCGTGGCCGCGTACCGAGTCGAACACGAAGCAGCAACTTGCCGACTACTACGCGACCATCACCGGGTTCGATCATCACGTCGGACGGATCTTCGACGAGCTAAAAGCCAGCGGTCAGTGGGACAACACAATTGTCATCTTCAGCGCCGACAACGGACTCTCGATGGGTGAGCA
>SXKJ01000343.1 GCA_005778115.1 Planctomyces sp.
CCCGACATCACCGCTGAACAACGCTTGGGGAGGGGGAACCTCCGCGCAGACTCCGACATTCCGGACTCCCCACCAGCCTCCATCCACAGCGCACCCGAAAAAACTGGCCACTGACCGATGCATGAATAATGCGGGCTAGCGCCGTGCCGCTCACAAAGTGAGTGCCATTGGGCTGACGCCGCCCCGCTCGCCTGAGAGTTTTGCTACGACCTGGCTTCGATTTCATCCAACTGGCGTAGTCGGCGGTCGGCATTGAATGTTGGAGGCGGTAGCGAGTTCGCTAATCGCAGCGCTTCATCCACGCTGATTTCATATCGTCGAATCGCCTCGCCGCGGAAGATTGGCAGGCCGTGATGTCGGGCGATGATCTCGCGGCGAGTGCGCCCGCGCGGCGAATCGGACCACGGGCCGCTGAGTGCGCGCAGATCGAAGAAGCAGGGGACGACCGACTGTATGTAGGCCCAATAGCTCGGATGATCCGTCTGCAACAACAGCTTGCCCCCCGGCGTGAGCGACCGATGCGCCAGTGACAAGAACTCTGGCGTGATCAGCCGGCGATGAATTTGCGCGGGATCGTAGAACGGTTGTGGATGATAGATGTGGATCTCGGCGACGGAACCTGCGGCGACGTGCTCGGAGAGAAACTCGCGGCCGCCGATGACGGCGAAGCGAATGTTGCTCAGCCCGCGTTGATTCGCTCGGCGAGTCGCGTAGCGGATCACGACTGGCAGGATTTCGATCCCCAGATGATCGACTTCCGGCCGAGCAACCGCGCTGGCCAGCGTCGAGCGTCCATTGCCGCATCCGATGTCGATCACGACGGGTGCTCTTCGACCGAACAACGCTTCCCAATAAAGCAGGCCAGACGGGACTTTCTTGAGAGCGGTCTTCGCCCATTGTTCGGGCGGCAAGATGCGGCCGGGGATCGGCACGCCGAACTCAAGTTCAATGTCGCCTGGTTGTGGCTGAGGCTGCGGCGGTGAGCGTCGATTGGAGGGCATCGGGGGAGCACTGGGAAAAAGATCGACGACTGACGGATGAATGCGAGTCGCGGGAGCGACTCGCCTACGTAGCTCAGTCGCTCCAGCGACTGAGAATTCCTTCTGCGAGTTGCTCACCCAACGAGCAGCGAGAATCACAGCAAATCATCGAGCGGCCGCTGCGGCGGTTCCTGCTGTTGTTGCTGAGCGGCTGCGATCTTGCGCTGGAACTGCTCGAACGAGTGCGTCAGCGATTCGAGCAGGCGCGGTACGTTGGGAGCCGACATGTAGACTCGCGCCGACACGACCGAACGTGGGAAGAACGTCGTGATGAAGTCGAACAGGAATTCGGTGGCCGTGTGGCCAATCATCACGGCATTGGCGTACGCCCCGCCCAGTTCGGTGTCTTTGATCTTGAGTTGCTCGTACAGCTCTTGGGCCGAGCCTTGTTGCTGCGGCTGTTGCATCTGCTGCTGATAGGCTTCGGCGGTGGCGGGTGGACACAACGGGTGTGCCTGCGTTCCCGGCATGACCGGGTTGCCGAATCGCTGAGTGTAGTTGTTGAGGTTGTCCCGCAGCGCGGCGATGAATCTGGGCACGACGGCGGGGGGAAGAACGACTCGGGCCGCCACCTGCTGCGGCTTCGACATGCGCAGCAGGAAGTCGAGGATGAACTCATGCGGCCCGTTGAGGACGACCGCTCCAGTTGTGAAGACTCCAGCGGCGATGCTCTCTGGCACGAGCGCCCCGATGTGCGTGTTCTGAACTTCCTGGCTGACGACTTCACGGTTCTGCGGCGGCTGATCAGGTTTGTCGTCGTTCGATTCGGGAAACATGTCGTTCATGAGGGGGACTCCGAAAGGAAACTCGCCGGGTGAGCCGGAACGCGCTAGCGTCCGGTTTCTGGATTCATCGTCAACCGGACGCTAGCGCGTTCCGGCTAAATCTCATTCATGGTCGGGTGACAGATACGAAAACGTCGGTGGCGGCAAGTCCGCTCACCGACGTTATTCTGGTTCAATTCCGCTATGGTTCAGGTAACTAGGTTCCCGAACGCAAGCGGCGCATCACATCGGTTTCGAGCGTGCCAAAGGCCTGCTCGTGGCGTTGCAACGTCACCGCCAGAGCTTGCAACAGCCGCTTGGCCGTGAAGTGATTCATGATGATTCGCTGCCCGACATTGACCGTCACGCTTCCTTGAGCGAACGGATTCGGGTTCAGTCCCAGATCAAGAATCAACTCTTCCGGAGTGCTCGACACGCGGCAAAAGTTGGCGTAGCTGGCCACGATGCGGGCATCGTCCACGGTCAGCGTCTGCTGACCGGACGGGGCAGCGGCGGGCGTGGCAGGTGCCTCGGGGGCAGTGTCGGGGTCCAGCTTGAGGGTCTCGTTCTTGTCTTTCGCCACGATGCATACTCCTGACAAATTAAGTGAGAGAGGTTTCCTTCACCGGCGATGAAATTGCCGGCCGCAAGCTCCAGACGAGGGCTTGCAGAGGGGAGTGAAGGTAGTGGGCTCGCGACTTTGAAGCAACGGCGCTTCAGCGCCGGTTTACGCCTCCGCTCCGCTGGAGTTGCTGACCACGTCAGCCCTATACTCATTCGTAGTTCGGTTCCGTTCGTGGACCCGTTCTCAGAAAATTCCCCGCAACCGAGAATCGAAAGTTTTCGATGTCGAAGCAGATGAAACGCATGTTGATCGGTTCCATCGCGGCCTCAGGTCTTGTCGCCGTGACTGCGGTCGTCGACTTGGTTCTCGGCATTCCCTATTCGGGAAGCATGGTCTTCGACGCACTGTTCCTGGTGACGGCAGGCATTGTGATCTACATGGGGTACGAAACCTTGAAGGAATCGACTTGATCGAGCGGCACCGGCCGGGGCAATCTAATAAGCCGCAGGACGCTAGCCTCGGTTCTTGTCGGACAAACCGGGGCTAGCGCCCGACGGCTGATTTATGGGAGAGAGCGTCGATACTCGGCAGCAAGGAATCTGGAATGCGTCAGACAATTGGAACGGCGATCATTTCCGCACTCATCGCGGTGGCAATCATGAGCTTGATAAACAGCGATCAGTCCTCGGCGCAGTCGAAGGATTCTCCACGGAAAGTCTTGCGGCACGTCGTGCTCTTCAAGTTCAAAGAGGGAACGACCAAGGAGCAAATCCAAGCAGTCGAAACCGACTTCCGCAGCCTGCCTGGCAAGATCGACTCGATCCGCGACTTCGAGTGGGGCACGGACATCAGCCCCGAAGGCAAATCGAAGGGGTTCACGCACTGCTTTTTCGTAACGTTTGCCGATGAGAAGGGACGCGACGCTTACCTGCCGCACGCGGCTCACAAAGACTTCGTCAAACTTGTCGGGCCACACGTTGAAGACGTCTGCGTCGTGGACTATTGGACGCAGAATTAGAGCAAAGCAGACGAGTCAGCTCAGTATCACCGGTTGGTTCGTAACGAGTGATCGCTGCGCCCCGTCCAAGAGCGTGACGACAAAGCAGGCACAAGCCTCTTCTGTCGCATCCGGCACGCCCGAGCGAATCTGCCGAGCCAGCCACTCGAATTGATCGGTGTCCTCGGGATTGCCAGCGGGGGTCACCGGCGAGTCAAAGACTTCGCCTTCGTCGGTCAGTGTGTGTTGTCGGCCCTTTGCATATCCGCCGCGTTCGCCGGTCAGCATCCAGCCGCTTTGAACGGGCACGGGACTATCGAGCCGTACGTCGATTTCCGCCTCACAGCCTGACTCGAAGAGAACGTGCAGTGCGAGCGAGTCGCCAGCAAAGAGATCGTTGCCATCGGCGACACGATCGCCGACAGCGAACACGCGGATTGGGCGGCTCAGAACGAGCAGCACCAGTTGATCCAGGGCGTGAGCGACAAAGCGAAGCTTCGTGGCACCGGGCTGAGCGAGTTCGTCCCAGACAGCGGGCTCGACGCATCGAGTCGCACCACGAGGGGGGCGTGCGTAACTCCACAACACAAATTTCACCGCTCGAATCGCGCCGAGCTTCTCATCGCGGGCCACTGCCAAAGCCTGACGAAAATCCAGATCGGCTCGCCAAGGATGATGAATTAGCAGCCGACCTCGTCGAGACGCATCGGCAAACGCTTGCTCGGCTGCTGGAGGGCTAAGCGTGAATGGCGTCTCCACGATCAGGTGCTGGACGTGGTTCGTTTCGAGCGGCAAGCGGTCGAAAGGAAAGTCCCAATACGACGTGCCCCATAAGACGTCGACGTCCGTGGACTGCGCGAGCTCAGGCAAACTCATCAGCCGCACACCGAACGGAGCAATCAGACGGCTCACGTCCAATTCTTCTGACGCGGCGACCACCTGAAACGGTCCTCCCACGGCTGATCGCTCAATCAAGTGCAGGCCGATGCGACCACATCCCACCAATCCGACGCGCAGCGGTGGCAAGGTGTCGCCAGCCATTACCGCGGTCCCTTCGCCAGGAGCTTGATGTGCCCAGACACATGCACGCGCAGCTTGCCGGTGCTCTTGTGTCCGGCCGGCAGATTCACGTTGAGCAACAAGATGCCGTCTTCTTTCGGCGTGAACTCCTTGCTGGCACCGACCTCGAATGGCTCGCCGATTTTGTCCTTGTCATTCGGGTTGTTGCCGCGGCCACCGGTTTTCGCAGCACTAGAGTCAGGGTCCGGCACGACAATTCCCATCAAGGCTCCGCAGCGCACGCCGGCCGCCATGTCTTTGGTCGGATCTTTGGTTGGCAAGCCGTTGGCATCGCACGGTCCGGTCATCGTGATCTTGTAGCTCCCCTGAGCTTCCACCCGGACCGGCTTCCCTCTGAAGACCTGCACCTGAGCTTTCCAACTGTCGGCGACATCCAAATCCATGTCGAAGTCATTGGTCTCGAAGAGTGCCTCGTTCAGCTTGTCGATCTTCTCTTTCAGCCCTGGCATTTCGGGCTTCAGGCGAGCGACCGTCCGCAATTGATCTTGAGCCTCTTCAAACAACTTCGCCTTCTCGTAGTCATCCGCCAGCTTGATCGTATCGGTGATGAAACCTTCCAGATTCTTCTCCGCGCGCTGGTCGAGTTCTTTGCTATCTCCCGACTTCTTAGTGGTCCCGGTTTTCACCTTGGCCTTGCTGGTCCCCGTCTGAGCGACCGCTCGCGAACCATCCGACCAAACGATCGCTCCGCAAATCGCCAAAACCAACAACGACGCTGAAACCATAAACCATTGATTGCGCTGCATGACAATTCTCCGCGAGAACGAAAAGCGTATGGGCGGCTATTAGAGCGCGGCTCGCAGGCGGAGGCAATCATCAACAGTGAATCTGGCGAACGGGGCGGCGTCAGCCCCCTGGTCTGTCTATCGCTGAACCGAGGGGCTGACGCCACCTCGCTCGCCAAAATGTTTCACTCTCGACCGCTTGACGAATACGATCCCGCCCCACTCGCTCCCTTCTCAAACAACGAGCCACTCCATGACGCTGCGAACTCTCGGCCGAACCTCTCTTTCAATCACACCTTTGGGAATGGGCTGCTGGCCGATCACAGGCATCACCAGCATCGACATCAACGAGGTCGACAGCCTCGCCACCATTCGAGCTGCGTTCGACGCCGGGATTACCTTCTTCGACACCGCCTACTGTTACGGCTACGAGGGGGAAAGCGAGCAAATGGTCGCTCGCGTGCTGCGGCAAGACCGCGAGAAGATCGTCCTCGCCTCCAAGGGAGGCATTCATTGGGTCGCGAGAAAACAAGTTCGGTGTGGCCGGCCGGAAACTCTGCGGCTTGAGTGCGACGAAAGCCTGCGACGCCTGCAAACGGATCGCATCGACCTCTATTACCTGCACGCCCCCGATCCGAGTGTCCCGATTGAAGAGTCGGCCGGCGCGATTGGTGAACTCATTCAACAAGGCAAAGTCCTGAGCGCAGGACTCTCGAACGCCAACGTCGAAACTCTCGATCGCTTTCACCGAGCCTGCCCGCTTACCGCGTTCCAACCGCACTTCAACATGCTGCAACGTGAGATCGAAGACGGGCCATTGCCGTGGTGCGTTGAGCACGGCGTCGCGGTCGTCGTCTATTGGCCCCTGATGAAAGGACTCCTCGCCGGACATTTGCCACGCGAGCACGTCTTCGGCGTCAAAGATGGCCGCAACAAATATCCCATGTTCTCCGGCGATGAGTGGCAGAAGAACCAAGACTTCTTGGACGTGCTGCGGGCCATCGCGATTGAGATCGGCCGCCCAGTCTCACAGATCGTGCTCAACTGGACGATCCGGCGCCCCGGCATCACCGCCGCGCTCTGCGGAGCCAAGCGCCCGTACCAAATCCGCGAGAATGCCGAGTCGCTGAGTTGGTCGCTCACCTCGGACCAAATCGTCCGCATCAATAAGGCCATCACAGAGCGCGGTCCAATCGTCTCGAAAGCAGCCGTCTCATAAGACGGATACGTCCCATAGGACTCATCGGTCGCATCCGAACCGCTGCCATTCCGCCGGATTTGGTGCCACCACCGTGATCGACTCCTCGCGTGTCGGATGCTCGAATGTCAGCGAGCTGGCATGCAGTGCCAGCCAACCTTCCAGCTTGGTCCGCGAGCCGTACTTCGCGTCACCACATATCGGCATCCCGCGAGACGCCAATTGCACGCGAATCTGATGACTCCGCCCCGTCAGCAATTCAATCTCCAACAAACTCAGTCCGCGCACCGATTGCAAACACCGATATCTCAACCGTGATTCTTTGCCGCTGTCTCCTCCGGACGTCACCACTCGGCTGACATTCGTCGTTTCGTCTTTCGCCAACCAATCCAGTAATTCTCCCTCTCGCTGCGGCGGCCGTCCTTCGACAACGCACTGATAAACTTTCTGCACCGAGTGCTTCCGAAACTGTTCCGACAACCGCGCCGCCCCCTTGCTCGTCCGAGCCAAAAGCAACACCCCCGACACCGGACGATCTAAGCGATGCACCACCCCGACAAACACCTTCCCCGGCTTGTCATACTTCCGCCGCAGGTAGTCGCGAGCCAGATCGACCACCGAGACATCCTCGGTCCGATCCCCCATCGTCAACACCCCCGCCGGCTTGAGCACCGCCAGGCAATGATTGTCTTCCAGAAGTACTTGCAGACGATGCCGATTAGTCATCCGATCTTCGTTTCCACACGTCCTAGAAGAAGCTTCAAGAACAACTCGATACGCCAGTCATTTATATGGGTGGTTTGAGGAAAGGCTCCTTGAAGGCGAACCTGGAATGGAGAGTTCAAACCCAATTCCTGATTCTCCGACAACGAACGTGTGTGATGTCAGACGTGCTGATGGTTAGTTGCGATTTGCATGACCGGACGATGGTGTTTAAGAGCTGTGTTGGTCGTGAGGGAACCGTTCGGACGAAGACGGTTCCGTACGATTTTGGGAGTCGCCGGATGCTGATCGAGCGATTGAAATCGGATGCGGCGGCAGCCGGTGCGGAGAAGATTGTGTTCGCGGAAGAGGCTTCGGGGCAAGGTTTCGGGTTGTTCGATCAGTTACGGGAGGCGGGGATCGAGTGTGAGGTTCTGGCTCCGACGAAGATGGGCCACGACACCGGGGGAGTGGAAGCGGAAGACCGACGATCGTGATTCGGAGAAGATTCTGGATTTGGTCCGCGCACATGTGTTGGCCGGGGCGAACTTGCCGACGGAGTGGGTGCCGGGACTTCATACGCGGGGCGACCGGGAAGTGGCGCGACAGCGAGTGACCGTGGCAGCCAAGCGTAGCAAGGTGAAAACGCAGGTGCAGGCGTTGCTAATACCCTGCGATCTGAGAAAGCCCTTGGAGGTGAAAGGCTCGTGGACGAAAGCCTTCGAGTCGTGGTTACGACACTTGGCGGAGGGCCGGATGGTGTTCCCAGTTTGTTGGGATTAGGAGCCCGCCATTGTTTGAGCAGTCTGCCGCGCGAACTGAAATTCTGGGACGAAGAATTGTCTCGGTAGGACGACGCTCGGTAGTCACCATCGCATCGCACAACACGCAAACTCAACGGCACCAGCATGCGAGACAGTTACATCGGCTGTCGTTGCCGGAGTGCCGGTTCAAACCGGCGTCACCGGCGAGGTTCACCCGCGACATAGAACCACGCTGGAACGTCAAAGTCGCCTGTCTTCATAGGCATGATTCGCACGACCCGAAGGAGTTCCCACGAACTCCTGAATCACATGCAGCTTGCCTAGTTTCAAGCGTTTCGACCGGGAATGTCGACCGCGACGCCGTCAAAGTCGGCCCCATTTTGGCCATCCGGAATTCACGCTGCGACCGGACGCGAAATCGACGTAACTCATTTGCTGATTAGCGACTTGAGAAGTTCAAGGGGCCGTTTCGAGATTGCCGATTCAAGGCCCTAGAACTGTCATCTCCGATTGTGAGGCGTCTACCTGCAAACGCCTCTGCGTGGCCCCGTATTTCGGAGATGGTGGATTTTGAGACTGTGGTGCGTTTTGAACTTTGTCACCACGGCCCGGCCGGTGGGAACACGGATCCGCTAGGAAGATCGCGACGCGCGTCGCGGGCGGTTTCTGCTTCTCTTCGGTGTCTGAAAAACCGCCTGTTCGCCCCCCTGGCACCATCGGCGGTCCGTGTTTGACATTAGTCCCAAGGGAAGGAGACGCTGCGTTATGTACTGGATCAAGACTTTGACCGCCGTGGTCGCAACTCTGGGGTTGGGCAGCGTGGCGAATGCCGGGCTGTTCGACTCTTGCTGTGGAACAGTGAAACCAAACTGTTGCACTTCGACCTGCCAGCCCAAGTGCTGCAAACCAACGATCGCTCGGCCGTGTTGCCCGACGGTCCACACGTATCAACGTGCTTGCTCGACGTTGACACCACCGTGCTGCAAACCAAATTGCTGTGGCTGGGATGCTTCCGGCTGCTGCAAGAAGGGCTGCGATCCGAGCTGCGCCGCCCCGAATGCCTGTGGAAACGGGAATGCCTGTGGAAACAACTGTGGTCCGAAGTGTGCCCCAGCATGTGCCGCTCCTGCGGCTTGTGCTCCGGCTTGTGCGGCACCCGCCGCGTGCGCTCCGGCTTGTGCAGCTCCGGCTGCGGCCTGTGCGAACAATTGTGCTCCGAGCTGTGCCGCTCCATGCGGCAAAGGCTGTGGCAACAATGGCTGCGCTCCGAATTGCGCCGCTCCTTGTGGCCCGAAGGCCTGCTGTGCTCCCGCTGCGTGTGGTCCTAGCTGTGCGGCTCCGGCCGCGAATGCTTGCGGCAACAATGTCAACGCCTGCTGTGGCAACAATGCCAATAGCTGCTGTGGCACGAAATGCTGCGAAGATCACTCCTGCGAGATCGCTCAGTTGATCTACAAGTCCCAAACCGCTTGCTATGCGAAAGATCGCCGGAACGCTCTCGACAAGTTGGGCGACAAGTTCAACTGCGTCTGCAATCCAGAGATCATGACCGCGTTCATCTACGGTCTGAATGACTGCGACGAGCGAGTTCGCAAAGAAGCGGCCGATGAACTTGGCGACCAGCTCCGCAAGAATCCTTGCTGCTGCTCGTGCGAAGTTGTGACCGCGTTGACGGCTGCCCTGGGTGACTGTGACAAGGGTGTTCGCCGCCAAGCGGAAGAGGGTCTGCGTGCTTGTGGTTACGAAGTGGTTGATGGTTGCTGCGACAAGGGTTGCTGCGACAAGGGCTGCGGCGCGAATGCGTGCGGTGCTTGTGGCAGTGCTGCCCCGGCCGCTCATCCGGCCCCGGCTCCAGAGGCGGCCCCGGCTCCGGCCCCGGCTCCTCCGACCGAACCCAAGGCTTACTTCCCGTCCCGTTTGAACAACCCGACGTCGAAGAAGACCAGCAAGCTCGGCAACCTGTTCGGACTGCGTATGTAATCTGACGAGCCCGCTTCAAGGCAGGCTCACCTGACAACTCGGTGTTCTTGACCCCCGGAGAAATCCGGGGGTCTTTTTGTTTGGATGCGGCGGAGATCACCTTCTCGGCCAACCGTACCGCGACCGCCTGGGAGCGGCTCCATCAGCGACGCGGAACGCTCATTGATGGACGCGGTATGGAATCGCTTCCTTGGCAAATGGCGACTGACCGAAGACAACCACCGCATGGGCTATCGCAATCTCCAAGAATGTGTCGCCGACCTGGAGCGATCAAAACAACTCATTCGCATCGACGCAGAAGTCGATCCGCGTTTGGAGGTCGCTGAGATCCAACGCCGCGTCTATCAATCCGGCGGCCCGGCTCTGCTCTTCACGCGCGGGAAGGGATGTCGCTTCCCGCTTCTCACGAATCTGTTCGGCACGATCGACCGCACTCGGTTTCTGTTTCGAGACACACTCGATGCCGTGCGGCGACTGGTCGAGTTGAAGATCGACCCGATGGCGTTTGCCAAACATCCGTGGCGTTATCGCGGCGTACCTTTCACCGCGCTGCACACGCTGCCGAAGTTTGTCTCACGCGGCCCGGTGCTCGCGAACGAGACCACGATTGACCAACTGCCTCAGATCGTCAATTGGCCAAACGACGGCGGAGCTTTCATCACGCTGCCACAGGTTTACTCGGAGGACGCCGATCGCCCCGGCTGGCAGCACTCGAATCTGGGCATGTACCGCGTGCAGCTCTCCGGCGGCCAATACGTCTCCAACCAAGAGATCGGCCTGCACTATCAAATTCATCGCAGCATCGGAGTACATCACGCCGCTGCGATCCGCCGAGGCGATCCATTCCGAGTTAACATTTTCGTCGGCGGCCCACCTGCGATGACGCTCTCCGCCGTGATGCCATTGCCGGAAGGGATGAGCGAACTCATATTCGCTGGCGCTCTCGGCGGGCGAAGGGTCAGGATGATTCGTCCCCGTAGCTCAGACGCCTACGTCCGAGCAATCGAACCGACCGGACGTGGGCGTCCGGCCTACGAATCGCTCCCTATCTCCGCCGAAGCCGACTTCTGCATCGTCGGCACCGTCGATCCGAACGGCCTCAAACAAGAAGGCCCATTCGGTGATCACCTCGGCTACTACAGCTTGGCTCACGACTTTCCCGTGCTGAGAGTCGAGAAGGTCTTCCATCGCGATGGTGCCATCTGGCCCTTCACCGTCGTCGGCCGACCGCCACAAGAAGACACGAGTTTCGGTGAGATCATTCACGAGATCACCGGCCCGATCATTCCGACAGTCATTGCCGGAGTGAAAGCCGTCCACGCCGTCGATGCCGCTGGAGTCCACCCGCTGCTGCTGGCAATTGGCAGCGAGCGGTACGTCCCGTATGCGGCGCAACGCAAGCCGCAAGAGTTGTTGACGTGTGCCAACGCAATTCTCGGCCAAGGACAGTTATCGCTCGCGAAGTACCTCTTTATCGTCGCGGGCGAGGATGATCCGCAGCTCGACATCCACGACATTCGCCACTTCCTCCGTCACCTGTTGGAGCGAGTCGATTGGCGGACCGATCTGCATTTCCAAACGCAGACGACTATCGACACGCTCGACTACTCCGGCCACGGCTTCAACGCCGGCTCAAAACTCGTCATCGCCGCCGCCGGTCCACCGCGACGTGAATTGCCAACGACCGTTCCGTCGGTGTTGTCCGTGTCAAACGGTTTCCGCGATCCGCGCGTCGCATTGCCGGGCGTACTTGTCATCGCCGCTCCGCCGTTCGACTCGCGATTCGGTGCCAGTGACGGCGAGCAAGAGCGATCCATCGGTCAGTTCCTGCGGCACTTCGATACGAACTCACCGATCAACACTTTCCCGCTCGTCACGCTGGTCGATGACAGCGAGTTCTCCGCTCGCACCATCAACAACTGGTTGTGGACGACATTCACTCGCTCGAACCCGGCGGCCGACATCACCGGCCTCGGCGCGTTCGTCCATCAAAAGCATTGGGGCTGCCGAGGCTCACTCATCATCGACGCCCGAATCAAACCGCATCACGCCCCGCCGCTGATCGAAGACCCGGGCGTCACGCGCCGAGTCGATGCGCTGTTCGCCAACAACGGCCCGCTGCGCGGGATGTGAGGCTGGTTGAACGTCACTGGATGCTGCGCGACTGCGTGGATTGGCTTGCGCCAAAGAGTCAGCTTGAAATCGAACGCTCGATGGAACAGCACTTCGAAACTCTCCTCTCCGAGTCCGCGAGGTGTTTGATGTTGTCCGCCACTTCTCCAGA
Organism: Planctomyces sp.; assembly: GCA_005778115.1. Classification (GTDB taxonomy): domain Bacteria; phylum Planctomycetota; class Planctomycetia; order Planctomycetales; family Planctomycetaceae; genus SXKJ01. The sequence goes on from SXKJ01000343.1 coordinate 12,100, forward strand.
ACCGCTACGCCGGCGCGAGTTTCTTCGCTTTGGATTGACCGGATTCGCGGGTTTGACGCTGCCGGCTCTGTACCGATTGAGGGCCGAGGCGGCTGATCAAACTCAAGAGCGAACCGCTCTCATCGTCGTCTGGCTGCACGGAGGCGCGAGTCATTTGGAGACGTATGATCCAAAACCGCTCGCGCCCAGTGAGTATCGCGGGCCGTACTCGCCGATCGACACGAGTGTTCCCGGTTTGCAGTACGCTGAGCTGCTTCCTCGGCAAGCGGCGATTGCGCACAAGTGTGCGGTATTGAAGTCGCTCGTTCACACGGGGACGTGTCACGACGACGGGCCGCAGCAGATTTTCACGGGGCATCCGTTGCAGGGGCGGCGGCTGGCTCCCGATCACCCGGACTTGCTGACGATCGCGAACTATGTCCGCCGCGATCCAAAGAGGACGATCCCGAACTACGTCGGCGCGACGCCAATTCCTTATCTCGGTCCCGCGTACCTCGGCCCGGCGTATGGGCCGTTCGCGGTGACAGGTGATCCGAACTCGCCGAAATTCGAGGTGCCAAACATCGGGTTGAAGGAGCAGGCTCAAGAGCGGCTCGGCACGCGGATCGACCTGCGGCGGCGGATCGACAACTTTCGGCGAGACCTCGACAAAGTCGGCAACATGGCGGCGCTCGATACGTTTGAGTCGCAGGCGTGGAATCTGCTGACGAGTCCCGACACCGCTCGTGCGTTCGACCTGTCGAAAGAGTCGGACGCCTGCCGCGATCGCTACGGCCGCAATGCGTGGGGCCAGCAATGCCTGCTGGCTCGCAGGCTGGTCGAAGCGGGCGTGGAACTGATCGGCGTCACGCTGGCAGGTGAACTCTGTGGCCGAGCCAACAACTGGGACGATCACGCCGTCAACCAGCACGTCTTCGACGCGCTGAAGTACCGCACGTCGTTTATGGACCAAGCCATCACCGCGTTGATCGAAGAGATTCACGAACGAGGCCTCGACCGCCGCACGCTGATCGTCATCGGCGGCGACTTCGGCCGCACTCCGAAGATCAACTACGCGGCGAGCACCGGCGGCGGAATCGCCAGCGGCCCCGCCGGCACGATGCAGTCAGGCCGCGATCACTGGCCCAGCGCGATGTCGTTCGTCTTCAGCGGCGGCGGCATCACTCCCGGCCAAGTCATCGGCTCCACCGACCTCCGAGGTGAACACGCCACCGAACGCCGAGTCGGCGTCCAAGACTTCGTCGCCACGCTCTACCACCACCTCGGCATCGACGCCAACAACATTGCCCTTCAAGACTTCTCCGGCCGCCCCATCCCGATCCTGCAAAACGGCAAGCCGATCCCGGAACTGTTCGGCGTGTAGGGTGCGTTATTGAGTCCTGGAATTATTGGCTCTCCGCCATTCGTGTTGATTTCGGTGCCATGTGAGCCGCAAGGCGCTAGCTGCGGGTTCTTTTCCTCGACCCGCGCCTTGCGGCTCACGGATTCGTCTTCAACACGAATGGCGGAGAGCCGAATTATTCAAGTCGTTCCAGGTTGACAGTCCTCGCGGGAAAGTCGATTTCCAGGTGATGGTTCGCGATGAGTGCAGTGCCAATCAAGATGGCATCGGATTCGACAAAGGTGACTTCTGATTCGACGGAGTCACCATCAAAGGGAAGCTCAACGCTGAAGGCGTCTTCTTCGATTTTCACTCCGCTTGCCAATTCGGAATCAACTCGTCCGAGAAACAGGGGATTGACCAGATCACGGCAGGAGTCTGACAATTCCAGCCAACCGTTAAACCCGGTGTCGATGGCGGCAGGCCACAGACAGTCGCCGACCGAAATGTGAATCAGCGGGACGCCGTCTTCGGTCACAATCCCCGTGATCATCGACGACCCCCTTTCCGCAGATAGTGGTCTTGTCCCACTCGCAAAAAAAAGAGGCCGGTAAAGATCATTCCGGTCGGGAACACTCCAATTCCCTTCTTGTCGGAGAACGGAAGGCCGAAGAACATCGACGCGAAGCCGCCAGCGAGGACTACCGTCACGAATCCCCAAAGACCTCCTCTCACGGTGCCTTTGAAGATTGCAAGCCAAAAGTGATCCATCGCGTCACCACTAAGCCAATGTGGAGTCGTTATGCCATGATCTCTCGAATCGGCTTTCCGAACTCAATCTCCAGTCGCTTGTGGCCGGGCACTTCGAGGGAGCGGGGGTTGAGGCCGAGTTGGGTGAGGACGGTGGCGTGGATGTCGGTGACGTAATGACGTTGTTCGGCGGCGTGGAAGCCGATTTCGTCGGTGGCTCCGTGAGCGAGGCCACCTTTCAGGCCGCCGCCGGCGAGCCAGCAACTGAAACCGTAAGGATGATGGTCGCGGCCTTTTGTTCCCTCTTCACCGGGAGTGCGGCCGAATTCGGTGGCCCAGACGACGATGGTTTCGTCGAGCAGGCCGCGCTGTTTGAGGTCTCGCAACAACGCGGCGATCGGTTGATCGACTTGCGGGCTGAGCTTGCCGTGGTTGTCTTTCAAGTTGGAGTGCGCGTCCCATGAGCCGCCACCTCCGCCGCCGTGATAGAGCTGGACGAAGCGGACGCCTCTTTCGACCAAGCGGCGTGCGAGAAGGCATGACTCGCCGAACGGCTTCGTGACGGGATTGTTCAAGCCGTAGAGGTCGGCGGTTGAGGCGGTCTCGCCGGAAATCTTGAAGACTTCGGGGATCGAGGTCTGCATGCGATAGGCGAGTTCATACGACTTCATCCGTGCTCGGACGGCGCTGTCTTCGGGATACTTTGCGGCGGAGAGGCTGTTGAGTTCGCGGAGCAGCTCGAACTCGGCAGCTTGTTCTTCTTGAAAAACTTCCGGTCCGGGGGAGGCGTAGGGGAGGGGATTGTTGGCGTCGAACTTAAGATGCACGGCGTTGTGTTCGGGGCCGAGATACGCGCCGTTCTGAGCACCTTTGCCGCCGCAGCAGACTCCGGGAGGATCGCCGATCGCGACGAAGCTCGGCAGGTTTTCGTTGAGCGAACCTAAACCGTAATGCGCCCATGAGCCGACGCTCGGATGATAGCCGTCGAAGATGTGATGTCCGGTGTGCATCTCGTATTGGGCGGCGTGATCGTTGTCGGTACACCAGCACGAGCGGACGACGGCGATGTCGTCGATCATTGAGCCGACGTGAGGCCACCAATCGGTCACTTCGACCCCACTCTCGCCCCGCGGTCGATAGCCGATCTGCATGGGATAGATCTTGGCCATCAGCTTGCGTGGTCCGCCGGCGAAGTCGCGCACGTTTTTGCGATAGAAGGGCGACTTCAAAACTTGGTCGGCGACGGGAGATTCTTCGATCGTCAGGCCGGCGTATTTCATCAGCGCCGGTTTTGGATCGAACGACTCGACTTGGCTAACTCCTCCGCCCATGAAGAGCCAAATGACGCTCTTGGCTTTTGGACGATGCTGAGCGCGGCCGTCGATGATTGGCGTTTCTGGTGGGTCGCCCGATGGTTGACCCACCCTACGGTCGTTGGCTCGAACGATGCCGTCGCGATGCAACATGGCTCCCATCGCGAGACCGGTGAAACTGAGGGCTGTATCGGCGAGAACACTGCGGCGAGTTCGGCCGCAGGGGAAGGGTAGGTTTTTCGAGGGCACAGTCAGGCTCCTGTGGAAGGGACTGATGTCGTGGGGCAGGGGCGTCAAGGTAACAAATGCCAGTGGAAGACTCGATGTGATTGTTCTATTCCGGTTGGATCAGTGCTCGTGCTTCGGCGATCAGGCGGCGTGTTTCGGGGGCGTCCTTGGAGAAGCCGGTCGGAAGATCAACCACCAAGCGAAGCATATCACGTGCAGTCTGATGTTCGCCGAGTTTCCAAAGCGTCATCGAGAGCATGGAGAAGTGCAGGGCGAGCACATTGGGCGATGGCTTTTTCAGGCCGAGCGATTCCTCCAGTTCTTTCCGAGCGGCGGCCGCATCTTTGGGGAGTGCTTTGAGTGCGTCGAGCAGTTGCTCCAGCGTGCCTCGTTTGTCGGCGGCCTGTTCGAGCTGGATCGACTTCAGCAGTTGTTCGCGAGCGGCCGGATAGTCTCCGGCGTAGTACAGCGCGGTCCCCAGCGTGTGGATGCTGTTGGGATTGTTTGGAACCAGTTCGACCGAGCGGCGTGCCAGTTCGATGGATTTGGGAATGGATCGCACGGAGGGATCGGGGGCCACAGCAAGCAGCCAGGCGGTGGAGTTGGAGTAGTTCGCTTCTTGTTGCGGAGTCAGTGGTGAGGTTGCCAACGACGGGAGCTGAATCGACGCCTGAATGGACGACTTCAAGAACGGAATCGCTTGGTCCTGTTGATTCTTCTCCCACAGCGCGTCGGCCCAGGCATACATCCAGTTGGCTGCGTGGCTGGCGATCCAATTGTCTTTGGGAAATTTCTGTCGCGCGACCAGCAATCGCTCGGAGACTTTCTGCCAGAGCGGAGAACCGATCTCGGCGTTTCGAGTCAGCAGGCAACCGGTCAACTGCTCGATCATTGCTCCGAGTAAGTCTCGATGATGCTCGTAGAGATCGGGGTACTCATCCACGTTGGGTTGCAATAGTTCGACCGCTTTTCCGAACTGTTCGTAGCTTGAATCGTGTTTCTTTTCGGCTCGGTCGTAGTAGCCCTGGCTGACGTACATCCGGGAGAGAAACATGCGGGTGTGGGTCGTCTTAGGGGACTGTTGATAAGCCTTCAATCGAATGTCGAAGGATTCTTGAAACGCTTTCTGGAAGTCCTCGACTCGACCGAGCGATCGCAGGTGTGTCGAGTAGTCGTGCAGCGCCATTGCCAGCTCATTCGCCACAACGGGATTGGACGACTTCTGTCGGAGATCACGAAACGTCGCGATCGCTTCTTCATAGCGACCGACGGCCTCCACTCCTTTTCCGAGGTATCTGAGGACCACGCATTCGTTGGTGATGGCATTCCCTTTCTTGCCCAGAAATTCGAGGTTGTCCGGTTGCTGCCGCAAGACGGTGTCGATTGCGGCGAGATCTTTGTGGAAGAACTCCAACGATTTCTGAGGTCGGCCAATGTCTTTGTAGAGCACTCCCAACTGCCAGTACGGCACGGTTGCCAGGTCGTTCAAGTACAGATCATCGGGACTGGATTTCAAATCCGCTTCGATGAGTTCCGCCGCCTGGAGAAGCAGCTTCTCCGCTTTCTCGCTGTCTCGCAGGCTGCGGAGAATTTCGCCGGAGTTAATCAGCGCTTTGATTCGCTGCCGGCGCACGGCGGGATTGTCTCCCTGTCGCTTGGCTAGGTTTTCGTAGAGCTGCAGCGTGTCGTCGAAGAGCCGTTTGCTGAGAGCCTGTTGTCCGGGCTGATTGCGGAGCGACCCGCCCAGCACGGCCAGCGAGTTGATCGCCCTCATCGTTTCGTTCAAGCTGGCTTCGGCTTGATTCTGAGCTTGCTCGGCCTTCAGTCGTTCCGCATCGGCGAGCGTTCGCTGTTGTTCGGCTTGCTTGAGTGCGTTTTCGGCGATGACTCGTTGCTGTTCGGCGTTCGAATGAGCGGCCTCCGCGAGGCGGCGTTGTTCGCGAGCCTCGTCGCGTTGTCGATCGGCGTCGATGCGTAGGATGTCGGCTCGCTGTTTGTCGTGCCTGGCTTGCTGCTCACTGAGCGTGGCTCGCTGAGCCTCGCGCATGATGCCGGCGGCTCCGACAATCGTCAGCAGGACCGTCAACATGGTCAGTGACGAGATCGCCGGATAACGGTGGACCCACTTCCAAGTCCGCTCGAACGAGCCGGCCGGTCGAGCGGAAATCGTGTCTCCTGCTTGCACACGTCGCAGATCGTCCGCCAGGGCGGCGGCGGTGGAATAGCGGCGTTCGGGCGATTTCTCCAAACACTTCAGGCAGATCGTTTCGAGGTCTCGCGGGACGCGCGGTTGCAATTGTCGTGGCGGGACCGCTTCCGTTGTGCGGACTTGTTCGAGCGTGTCGAACAGCGATGAACCTCGGAAGGGGGGCCGACCTGTCAGCAGTTCGTACAGAATCGCACCGAGCGAATAGATTTCCTGAGCCGGGCTGACATCATCCGCGGTTCCGGCTGCTTGTTCGGGAGCCATATAGCTCGGCGTGCCGATGACCTGCCCTGTCGCAGTCAATTCACTGTGACTGCCAAGCACGCGAGCCAGCCCGAAGTCGCTGATCTTGGTTTGCAATTCGTAGCCACGCTCGCCAGAGCGTGGGTTTGAGTCTTCGCCATCCCATGCTTTGGCGAACGTAGCTACGTCTTGTGGCGTGATCTGCCCCATCGGGATTGTTGTGCTCGATTGCAGACTGGGAGGCCGCTCGGTCAGCAGCACGTTCGCGGGCTTTAAATCCCGATGCACAACGCCTCGTTCGTGAGCGTACTGTGTGGTCCGCGCGAGTTGCTCGATGATGCGGGCGGCTTCGAGCGGTGGGAGCGGTCGGCCGCCAAGCCACTCGTGGAGAGTGCCGCCGGGGACGTACTCCAGTGACAGGAACGGCAGACCGCGATGCTCGCCGACTTCGTGAATTTGCACGATGCCTGGATGCTGCAACTGCGCGACGGCCTGAGCCTCCTGCTGAATGCGGGCGAGCACCTCTTTGTTGGCGACGCCACCGGCTAACAGCATCTTGAGGGCGACGATGCGATTCAGGATTTGCTATTTTGCTCGGAAGACAACCGCCATGCCGCCACGGCCGATCTCTTCGAGCAGTTCGTAGCCCGGCGGCGGTTCGACCGGTCGTGCATCGCGTGCCTTTCGCGGCCACTGCGCCTTCCGCCGCGAATCGCTGTCTCCCAGTTCCGTCGATGAAGGACCGTCGCCACGACTGACATCGTCCGGCATCATCGTCGCGGCATTGTCGGCGAACGCGGAATCGAGTTCGTCGCCCCAGCCCTCGTCCTCGATCGCTCCGTGAACTGCGAACAGTCGTTGTAGCCTCTCGACATGCTACGGGAACCGTGCGGTGAAGTCTTCCAGCTTGGGCTTTTCGCCGAACTCTTCTCGAAGCAGCACCTCATGGTAAATGAGGTCGAGCAGTTGTTCCTCGTTCTTCGCAACCAATTCAAACGGTGGGCCGAGTTGTTCAACGACGACCCGCTTGCCGCTCTTCCAGCGACTCCGCAACTCACCCGCCAGCATCTCGACTTGATCGCTGAACGATGCCGAGAGGCTGTCGATGTTTTCGCGAATGATGATCGGCACGGACGGTGATGGTTCGGCTGCGAGTTTGTCAGACATGCGATTGTTCCAATCCCAATTCTTCGGCAACGCGATCGAGCGCTCGCGTCAGTCTCATGCGGACGGCGTTGGCCTGGTCGCCGGTCTGAGCGGCGATCGCGGTCCAATCGAGTCCCTCGGCTCGTTGCTCCATCAGCTTCAATTCCTCAGGAGCGAGCCGGCTGCGAACTTGTTCGAGCAGCTCGCGGCTGACGAGCACCGAGACCGGTCCCGGCTGCGGTGACGCGAACTGCATCTGCTCGCCGTTGTCCTGTTCGATCGAGACATCGCGTCGTCCGTCACGACGATCCGCCTGTGATCGTCGCGCCCAGTCGATGACTCGATTGCGAGCCATCGTGACGAGCAGCTTCAGCAGCTCTTCCGGAGTTTGGATGTCGTACTGTCCCGCGGCCGTGCGAACAAAGAAGCCCGCCAACACCGACTGGCAGATGTCGATCGAGTCCACCAGCCGCCGCAACCGAGCATCCGTCAGCCGCACGCGAATCGCTCGCCGCAGTTCCGGCTCATAGGTCCGCACCAGCTCCTCAGCCGCCGCCGCGTCTCCTCCGCGAACTTTTCCCAGCAGCTCCCCCACGGATATCGCACCCATTCAACAACTCCTCGTGTCCCTTAATCGTCCTGACAAATTCAAGGCTGACAGACTGCAAACAGGCGACCGGAGCGGCGTCAGCCCAATGGCATTTACTTTCGTGAGCGGCAAGGCGCTAGCCGCCGGTTTTTTGCCGGGAAAATCGCCGACACCTCACCGGTGTTTATCGCCATTCCGCTCAAAGTTAGTGCCATTGGGCGTCAGCCCCAGGGTCCGTCTCGATGTTACCGGGGGGCTGACGCCGCCCCGCTCGCCTGCTTTGCGTCCAGTGAGCAGGAATGAGTCTAGCGGCGATTTGGAGGAAATCATCAATCGACATTCCCGGCGAAATCACGGGCATTTGCAAATCTTCCGATTCTGTGTGCGATCCGCTGGCGGAATGCGTTTGACCAAGTGAAAGCTCTGACGGAGCACACAACTCTTCCAACGAAAGGGAACATCATGCGAAAGTTGACTTGGCGAAATCTGCTGCGATCCGCGTTGCTGGCGACGGGAGTTTCGTTGGGCTTGAATGTGATCGCCGGACAATCGTTGCTGCCATCAACGGTCATCGCGGCCGACGAGGCTGGCGTGGCGGCGACGGTCGAGGAGGCCGCAAAGGTGGTCGACCTGAGCACGTTGCCGCTGCCAGAGGGGGCGAATGCTTCGTTCGGGCGGCATCTGGGGGGGCTGACTTATGAAACCGTCGGCGATTTCAAGACGGCATTTCAGTTTCAGCAAAAGCAGCTCACGAAGCTCGGCTGGAAAGAGTTGCCGGGAGCGACCAGTACGGCGGAATACCAGTCCTCAAACTTTCAGAAGAGCGGCTTCACGGTCTCGGTCACGAGCTATCCGAACGGCGATCCGTCCAAGCCGAAGTTATCGATGGTCACGATGACGAACTTGGGCAACGTGCGGCTCAGCAAGTTGCCGGTGGTGAAGGGGGCCAAGTCGGTGTTCGCAAGCGACGTGGCCGCGAGTTACTCATCCACAATCAAGACTGCCGAGGCGGTTGAGGCAACTCGCAAGCTGCTGACGGACGCGGGCTGGGAGCCGTATGGCTCGAACGGCAATCCGCCGGACTCGGAAGTGATGATGTTCAAGCGGAACGCCGTCCGGCTAGTCGCGTTCGTGGGAGTCTCGCCGGCTCAGAAAGGGCAGGTGATGATCAGCTACAGCGCGATGTTGCTGTCGGCGGACGTCCCCGCACTGCCGAACGCCAAAGAGATTGAGTTTGACGACGCTCAGAAAAAGCTGAACTTCAAGACGACGGAATCGTTCGACAACGTCGCGAAGTCTTACAAGCAGCGGCTCGCGAAGGATGGTTGGACGCCAGAGACAGACGAGCTGTATCGATCGAAATTCGGCGACGATCGTTCGTTTGGTGAACTTCGTTTCAAGAACAAAGCGAAGGACTCGTTGTTGCTCCAACTGACCGAGGAAGACGGAGCGACGAAAGTCAGATTGAGCCTGCGCACGGTCGCAGACCTGGCCGCGTTGGAAAAGAACCTGCAAGAGGCCAATGCGAAATACGCCGCGGAAGAAAAGGCTCAAAAAGAAGCGGCCGAGGCTGAAGCCAAAGTCGCAGCCAAGAAGCCGTCTGCGAAGAAACCGGCAGCAGACTCAGAAGATGGTTTTCCCGATGTCGACGCGCTGATCAAGAGCGCGGTCGGAGACGCTCTGAAGGACGCCGGCCTCGACGGCAAGAAGCCTCTGAAGGGGGCCGCCAAAGCGAACGCCGCCGATAAAGATGCCGTCAGCGTGCCGATCCCAGAAGGAGCCAAGAAGGTCACTCAAACCAGCGGCAACGTCTTGCAGGTCAAGTGGCCTGCCAACAAAGGGAAAGCGTCGGCCGAGGCTCTGCGCGATCAACTGCTCGCGGCAGGTTGGGAAGCGGAGGACGACGCCAAGATCGAAAAGAGCTCCGGCAACGTCACGTTCACGAAGGATGGAAAGACGCTGACGATGAGCTTCGTGGACACCGGCCTCGCCGACGTCAACATGATGCTGATCGGAATCGGCGTGAAGCTCTCTGAGGGGAAGGCCGATCCGGATGCGAAGGCTCCGACGGCCTCGTCGAAGCCAAAGTCGAAACCTGAGGGCGATCCAGCGAGCGATGCGCTCAAAGCCGCGAAAAAGAAAATTGGCCGCAAGCCGACGAAGTCGGACGACGACGGAGACGCCCCCGTCGCCGCTCCGGCTCGTCCGGAAAAACCGAAGCGTGGCATTGCGGAGCTCGAAAAGCTGCCGACTGAAGTGAAACTCGTGGCCGATGGTAAACCGGTCTCGCTGCCGCACGTCATCGCCTACGAAATTGTCGCCAACGGCAAATGGGTAACGCGCATCCTCGCGTCCGATATGCCGATCAAAGAGTCGTCACTGATCGAAATCCTGAAGAAGAATGGCCCGGACGACGAGTTCCGGTCGAGATCGCCGCGAGTGCTCGTGGAACTCGACGATCAAGACCAGCCGCTCGACATGAGCTACGCCGGTAACCGTTCTCTGGGCAGTGCCAGCGGCAGCGGCCTGATCGGCGAAGCGATCGTCGAAGAAGGCCGAGCACGCGGCTCGTTCAAGGCGAAGAAAGAGTCTGAGTTCTTCGGCAAAACAATCATTGGCGAGATTACCTTCGACGTTCCGGTCCTGACTCGCGACAGCCAACCGACCAAGCGACTGGCCAACGCCAAGAAGCTGGAATCCTCCGGCAAGCTGTTGGTCAACGACAAGCCGATCAAGCTCGGCAGCGTCGTGGCCTACGAGGTCAAGTACGCTGACGAAATTCGCACCGCGATCTTCTTCACCGAGAAGCCGATCAACATGGCCGAGCTGAAGGCAGCACTCGCCAAAAACGGCACCGACGGATCGGCCTTTGAGCCTCAATCTCAGGTGAAAGTCCTGATCGACAAAAACGACAAGCTCTCGATGATGAACCTGTGGCACGACAACGCCTCACTGAACAGCAACTCCGACCTGATCGGCGACGTGGTCGTGGAAGACGGCAGAGCCCGCGGCACCGCGAAACTCGGTAAGGCATCGGAGTTCTTCGGCAAGACCTTCTCCTTCGACCTGACCTTCGATGTCGAAGTCCTGAAGCTGCCCGCGACGGCCAAAGAGTGACCGGCTGAGTTTGTAGCCACGCTCGCCGAGAGCGTGGGTTTTCCGCGTACTTCCCACACTCTTGGCGAGCGTGGCTACTCAAAGACCAAGCCATGACTTTCTTCAAACGCGCCGCCTTGTCGCTGGGATTGGGGGCGATAGGTTACGCCGTCGGACTGTTCGGTGGCCTCGGCCTCGTCTTGTTGCTGTCGAGCAACCAGCACGACCGTTCGATGGAAGCCGCGATGACCGGAGCATTCGTCATCGGCCCGCTCACCGCACTACTGTTCGCGATCGTCAGCTTTGTTCGCTCGAAATGAGAAGCCAAATCAATATGAGCCAAACTAAACCACCGCCGCCACTCGTTCGATTCGGCTTAACCGTATTGCTTCTCCTGATGGGCTTGGGGGGCGGTGCGATGATCGCGACGGCAGTTCGAGGCGTCGGTGAGGCGAGGGAGTCCGGCTCGTGGCCGACCGTCGCGAGGAAGGTCGTCACGTCCGAGATGAAGGTCGATACGGGCCGAACCGGGAATCGCGAGAGATCAAGCGACTCGACGACCTACACCGCCAAGGTCGAGTACGAATTCGAGGTCAACGGCACCAAGCATCGCCGCCGTTCAGGAGATGATCGGCAACAAGTCGCACACGCAGAAGTTTCTCAATAAATACCCGGTCGATGCGGCGGTGACGGTGTCGTACAAGCTGAATGACCCCAGCGTCTGCGTGCTCGAACCGGGACGCTGGGGCGGCGTTCTTGTCTTCTTCGGGACGGGAGCGGTCTTCACACTGCTGCCGCTGGGGCTGCTGATCCTCCTCTGGAAGCCTCGCTCCACCGTGAGCACTACGAACACGATCTCCTCCGGGAACAAACTCAAATTCGGAGCGACCGCGTTGTTGCTGGCCTTCATTGGCATCGGCGGCGTGCCGTTGTGGCTGGGCATTCAAGGAGTTCGCGAAGCACAGGCTTCGTTGTCATGGCCAAAGGTCGAGGGTTCGATTACGCACTCCCACGTTTCGCAGTCCACCACTCGAACGCGCGACAGCAAGAGCAACAGCCGCGAGCGGATTTCGCATTCGTACTCGGCGGAGATCGAGTACGAATTCCAAGTCGAGGGAAAGACGTTGCACGGTTCGCGAATCACCGCCGTCAGCGAACAATTCGGCGACGAGGCCCACGCGCGAGCGATCAGCGAGAAGTACCCACTCGGAGCGAAGGTCCAAGTCTCGTACAACCCAGCCGATCCCAACGAGAGCCTGTTGGAACCGGGACGCTGGTCCGGCAGTGGGCTGATGTTCGCCTTAGCCGGAGGATTCATCCTTCTGCCGCTGGCGTTCCTGCGGATGATATGGCAGCCGAACGCCATCGAACGATCCGACCCGCACTTCAAGACCAAAGAACAGCGGCAGCGCTTCGGGCTCGAATTTCGCGAGCGGTTCCTCGAATGGGAACCGGGCAACCTCATCCACCTGCACCGCGATCACCTGGGGCCAATCACCGTGATCGGCGGAGCATTGATCGCCGGATTGATCGCGGGCTTGATCTTCGGACTGGCTTCCGCGCTGTGGCTCTTTTCCGAGCGCGGTCCGTTCTTCATCGCTCAAATTTACGCAGGCGTCTCGCTGCTGCTGGCAATCGGCGGAGGCATCTGGCTGGGGCTCGACAGCCGCCGCCGCGACACACTGATCGATTGGAACCGAGGCACGATCCGACTCCAAGTCGGCTGGTCCGCTCGCGAGTATCCGCTGGACGCGATCCACGAATTGACGCTGCATGTCCCGAAGCCTGTCAAGGTGTCGAACGACTCTGGCGAAGCGGAAAAGAAAACGACCGCTCGCATCTATCTCACGATCGGCCGAAAGCGGTACGTCCTGCTCGAAACCAACCTTCACCAGGACGCCCATCGCCACACGCAAAGCACGCTGTCGAGTGTCACCGAGCAATTGGCCAATGACCTCAAAGTCTCTTGGTCGCAGACATAAGCGTCGTCGAGAAATGCTCGGCCGTGAGCCGAACGCCGATGGTCGATTTCCTTTTTCTGGGTGTTGAGCGATTCCAACTCCGAAAGGCTGCGATGAGTCTCTTACGTCTCGCCGGGAGGGTGATTGCGTTGCTGGTGGGTGTCGGCGGACTGAGATACGCCGCGACCTGCGATCGCGAAGCGTGGACGCTCCCATGGCTGGGCTATCTCGTTTACTGGTTTGTCCCGTCGGCCGTTCTCAGTTTGGTCCTTCTAATTTCGCTGTCATGGCGGTTGAAGCTAAATAGATTTCTGATCTCCGCCGTGATCGCCGCGATCGCCTGGACTCAGATAACCGCGCTGTGGCGGGATCTCAATTCGCAATTCGCGATGTCTGTGATGCCGCTGACGCTGCTGATCCTCGGATTGATCTCGTGGGTGTGCGAACTGCGCGAACCGCCCGAGCGTGCGCTGAAGGTTCTCAATCGTTACGGACACTGGGCCTTGGTCGCCGTGGCGCTGGTGGTGACGACTGACCTGATCGCGCTCGCCGTCCAAGTGCAACGCGGAGTCCAGCGCCTAAATGAATCAATCGCCGAGGAGGCTCGCAAGAATCGAGAGTTAAGGAGAATTGAACGAGCCGCGTGGCTATTGGGAATCGCGTTATTCCCCTCCGAGTTCTCCGAAGAAAAATTCGTGCGAGACCAATCGTGCCATATGAAGTGGTGGGGCGACTTTCGCTGGGACAACCAGCTACGGCGGCTAATCATCACGCAACCTGTGTTTGACGAGACGACTCGCCAGCGATTGCTCCCTCATGTGGAGGCCGTGGTCGAGCATCCGTTGCTCAAGACCGGCACACGCGACGACTTGCAGGGAGGCGTCCTCTCTTGCGAGCCGGAACTGACCTGCCGAATCTTGTGGACGATAGATGTGGATGCAGTCCAACTGAATGACCGCTCGGAACTGAATGCGATGATGATGCACAACATCGATTTCATTAGTCGGAAATTGATTCAAGAATTCGCGCCGTAGTTTCAAATACGCGCCGTGTCCGTCAGGGCCTATTGAAAAAACCAGAAACGTAACGCGAGGTGTGAGCATTGAAGTTGCGCCATTAGACACAGAGCGCACGAAAGACACGGAAGAATGCGTGTTCGTAGCCGAAATCTTCAGATTTCGGACGTCACGCCATCGACCTCCGAAATCTGACGATTTCGGCTACATCCGCAGTGACATCCGTCTAAATGCGCAACTTCAAAACTCACGATTCGGGCTAGATTTGTCAGCAAGCTGTGACGGTCGTGGTGCGAGCGGTCGATCAGCGCACCGTGACGAACTCGTGATAGTTCAGCAGGACATGCAACAGGTTCTCGCGGGCACGCAAGCGTGGATCAGTCGATGGAGCCAGCGAACTATTCAGCCCTGTCGTCGTCCGCGTCAGCTTGGACGGATCGGCCAACGCGGCGGCCTGCCGCTGCAAGAAGGCTTCGGTCTTCGCGAGTTCGTCGGCATTCGGAATGCGGCTGAGAACTCGCTCAAACGCAGCCCGCAAGAAGTCGGCATCGCTGGTCAGTGCCGCGCCGGCCGGAGCCTCCGACAACGTCCGGGCCAGCTTGCGCGACTGCATCAGCGCGAGCGAGCTGTTGGCGAGCGCCAATGCTTGCTGCGGCATGATGCTGTCGGTTCGCTCGAAACATTCGGCGGCGGAGGGGCCGTCGAAGAGTTCCAGCATCATGGCCTGATCGTCGGGCGTATGTCGGAAGTAGAGACTGCGTCGCGGCGTCGTGTCAGCGGTGACGGGATCGAGTTCGGGGCCGCTGAAGGATCGGTCGAGGCCATTGGTCAACGTCCACAACGTGTCACGCACGACTTCGGCTTCCATGCGGCGGACGTTGGCTCGCCAGTAGAAGCGGTTGTCGGGATCAAGCGAAGTCGGAAGTGGGAGGGTGGAAGTCGGAGTGTTTTCCGTTCCGCCTTCCGCCTGCTGCCTTCCTCCTTCCGACGACGCCCGCCGATACGCCGCGCTGGTGACAATCAAGCGATGCAGGTGCTTGAGGTTCCAGCCGGAATCCACGAATTCGACGGCGAGCCAGTCGAGCAGGGCAGGGTGGGTCGGCGGTTTGCCGTTGAGTCCGAAGTTGGCGACACTCGGCACGAGTGCGGAGCCAAAGTGTCGTTTCCAAACATGATTGACGGCGACTCGCGCGGTCAGCGGGTTGTCTTTGTGCGTCAGCCAGTTGGCCAGCGCGAGTCGCCGACCAGTGCTGGTCGATGGGTAGGTCGCGCCGATCGGCGTGTAGGTCGCGTCGTCTTTCGCGGTGGTGGTCTTTGCCGCTTCGACGGCGGCACGAGCGGTTGCCAGTTTGGACTCGGCGGCTTTCAGAGCTTCCGCCAACTTTGGGTTAGAGATTTGAGATTTCAAATTTGAGATCTCAAATTGGATGTTGTCGAGTTGTTGTTCGGCACGCAGCGCTACGAACTCCGCTTTCGCGAGCGTGGCGAGTCGTTCAGCGTGGCTGGCTTTCGTCGCTTGGCCGCCCTCGGCCGAGGGCAGTCGAGCGACATGCTTTTTGACCTCGGCGGCGACTCGGTTTTCGATCGCCACCGCATCCGCGCGAGCGACTTCGATGGACTTCGCCGCGAGCGCAGCTTCGGACTCCGCCGTTCGTAAGGCGAGCCGTAACTCTTCGACGCTTGTCTCAAACGGCACGATCTTCAAGGAATGGAACTCGGCGACTCCGGCGTGACACCAGAGCGCGAAGCGGCCCGGTTGGCGAGGCGTCGGCATCGCGTACGTCAGCTTCAATTCGCCGTTGAGCCTGATCTTCAGCTCTTGGCCACGAGCGGTAATCACCAGCGTCGTGTCTTCGTTGACGTTCACAACCGCCGGGACGGTACCGGCACCGGGATAGACTTCGGCTCCGTTTCGGCGGTGAAAGGCTTGCACTGTCGAGTTGCCGGTGCCCAGTGCAGTGTAGACGGCTTGAGCGTCTTTGAGCTCGACCATGTCGAAGAACAGGCCGACCGAACCGATCGAGCCGCCAGTCAGCGTGCGGTATTTCAGAGTCGCCTGGAAATCCTGCGGATGATTCATCAGCGTCGTGATCGTCACGAAGTGGCCGGGCGTTTTCAGCTTGAGCTTCTGGTCCTCGAAGAGCCAATCGCCGCTGAGGATTTTCCAAACGTCTTTGTTGTGCGTCGCGAAGTTGTCATCGAGGAACGGCGTCACCGTATCCGTACCGCGACCGTTAGGGAGCGGTCCCGTTGTGTCGCCTTGGCCACTCCCTGACGGTCGTGGAACTGCTGCCGCGAGCTTCTTTTTGGCGGACTCGACGGCGGCTTGTTTCTTGGCGACATCAGCCTCGGCTTGCGTGACGGCAGCCTTCGCGTTGTCGATCAACTCCTGTCGTCGATCGGCACGAAGGCCTGGGTAAAACGCTGCGAGCGGCAGCGTGATCGGCGCGATGGGTGGCAACGGCAGATTCAAGACGCTCGGCACGCCGGGCGAGAGCGGCTTGTCGGTCACGGGATTCTTTTCGTTGCCGCGATCCAAAAGATACGTCGGCACGGCGAGGTCGGCGTCGAACACGAAATCGTCGCCGTCTTTCAGCGTGTTGCCCGGAGGTGCTCCGGCTGGCCAAATGCCAGTGATGAGTTCGCTCTTGCCAACGAGCTGATCGGTGCGAACGTTGAGCGGCTCGAAGAAGGCACGCAGTCGAAAGTATTCCTCTTGAGCCAGCGGGTCGTATTTGTGGTCGTGGCAGCGACAACACTTGAACGTCAGGCCGAGAAACGCCGCGCTGGTGAACTCGACGGTGTCGTGCAGCCAGACGTTGCGGTTGAAGACGTAATAGTTGCGGCCGAGGAAGCCAGTTGCGCGGCCGATGTCGCGGTCGCCCGGAGCGATCTCATCGGCGGCCAGCATCTCGACGATCATCCGGTCATAGCCTTTGTCGGCGGCGAGCGATTCGATAATCCAGTCTCGCCAGCGCCAGATATGACGCCGCGAGTTGCGGAGTTCATTGCCGCCCCGGCTGCCGTACCAATCGCTGTACCGCCAGATGTCCATCCAATTCCGCGCCCAGCGCCGCGCATGCTCCGGCGATTCGAGCAGGCGATCGACGACTCGTTCATAGGCATCAGGTTCATCGTCCTTGAGAAAGTCGTGCAGTTCGTCAGAGGTTGGAGGAAGACCGATGAGGTCGATGAAGACTCGCCGCAGCAACGTCGCCTTGTCGGCTTCGGGAAGGGGAGTGAGGCCGCGCGTTTCTTGTTCGGCTGCAATGAAGAGGTCGATGGGGTTGTGGATGTTGTTGGCATCAGTTGATCTCCCTTTGACCGCATGAATGCGGTCACTACGAGCGGGTTTCTTGAAGGCCCAGTGATCGCGTGGGTCGGCGATTGGTTCGTCGGTCGGCGCTTTCGCGCCGGCGTCGATCCAACGGCGGAGCAGTTCGATTTGCTCCGGCTTGAGTGGCTCCCCTTCGATGGGCATCTTCGTGCGACCGTTCTCGCCCAGTATCGCTTCGATCAACACGCTCTTGGAACTATCGCCGGTGACGATGGCCGGGCCGCTGTCGCCCCCTTTCATCGCCAGCTTTGCGGTGTCGAGCCGTAGGTTTCCCTTTTGTCTTAGGCCGCCGTGGCACGCGACGCACTTGGCGGTGAGCAGTGGTTTCACCTCTTTGAGATAATCCACCGGGGCATTGGCCGGTTCTGCAGCGTCGAGTGTCGCGGTCAGCAGCGCGCTACAGACGAGCAAGGCGTGCCAGCGCGGGAGTCTTATGTTCGACCCCGCGATAGTATGTTGTGCGAGTGAGGCTCGGTGCGTCGCTGGAAGGCAGTGACCTTGGCGCATGAACGGACCTCGGCGGGAAAGGGGCAGCGGGATCGTGGTGTCGATCAACCGCAGCATGTTGTCGCCGCGCGAGCGATACCTCAAGCGCATTCGTGCTGGACGCTGTTCGCGTCCGAACCGACGCTGGCAGCGTCGGCCACGGTGGACATGACTTGATCGAGTTTCTGTGCTGCGCGACTTGGTTCGTGCCACACGCAGTTGCGGCCGGCTTGCTTGGCCGAGTACAGCGCTTGATCGCCACGTTTGATGAATTCAGCGATGCCTTCGCCGGATCGCAGTTCGACGACACCCAAACTGGTGGTGACGTGCAGTTCGATGTCGCCGATGTCGCAGCGCATCACCTCGATCGCGCGTCGAGCACGTTCGGCGACTCGGAATGCGTCCACGAGTTTGGTGCGCGGCATCAGAATGGCGAACTCTTCGCCACCATATCGGCAGACGATGTCGGTTGACCGAGTCGCCAACTCGAACGCCTCCGCCACGCGCTGCAACATGATGTCGCCCACTTGATGGCCGTGGTAATCGTTGAAGAGCTTGAAGTGATCAATATCCGCCATCAGCAGGCAGAGATCGGTGGGCCGCCGCTCGTGAATGGCGAACAGACGGTGCATTTGCTCGTCAAACGCGCGGCGATTCGACACGCTGGTCAGCGTGTCGGTCCGAGCCTCTGCCATGTACGACTCAAGCTGATGCTGCTTGACGTCCATCCGTACTTGTGCGTCGGTCAGTTCGCCATGCAACGTGGCGTTGGCTTCGACGAGCTGTTTGACCGCTTGCAACGCCGCTTTGGGATCAGTCGGCTGGTTCTCCGCCATGTTGAGATTGATGGCCGTTAAGTTCAGCGAGTGCCGATCGACCTTTTCATCCACGTTGGAGGCGATGCCCTGGACGTTGAGCATGAACTCGGTCAGTTCTTTGCGTTCCAATTCCTGACTGAGCTTGTGGTCTTCGCGTTCGGTGGCCAGTTGCCGGTGATTGAAGACCACCGCCGTCATGTAGCCGATCGCGGCACTCAACGCAGCAATGACGAACACTAACCCGACCATGATCACCGTCTTCCAAGGCAGCCCGAATCGAGAGTCCAAAGTTGGCTCCACAACCATAGGTCGCGAATTCGAGCAGTCAAACGGAATCGCCGGTGTCCCCGGAGGTGTCAGTCACACGGTTTGAAGTGAGACATTCAGGCGAGCGGGGCGGCGTCAGCCCCCCGGTCTCGTCGTCCGGCGAATGCACCAGGGGGCTGACGCCGCCCCGCTCGCCTGTTCGCAGTGAGTGCTCAGCGATCCGCGGGGTCGCGAGCCAGAAACGGCGACTCCGCCCGTTGATACTCCGCAGTCTCCAGCAGATCGAGCACCTGCTCGATGAACGGGAACTTCGTCTCGGCGAGATTCTCTTTGGTGTAGAGCTGCGAGAAGAAGGTGGCGCGGTTGGGCACCAACTCGGCCCCGTGAGCGCCGATCTTGTCGAGCTGTTGATTGTTCTGCCGCATCAACTCCACAACGGCCCGGCGGCGTTTGACAACCTCTTCATCCACCAGCCGGTTGAGGACATCATTTGTCGGCATTTCTTTAGGCTCCAACGTCCGCTCGATGTCCGGCAGATGAACAAGCAAGTGTCTGAGCAGCAGCATCGCGCGCGGATCAAGACTGACGGCAACGTGATCAAACTCATGCCGCAAGGTACGACTCGTCCAGACATCCGGTGACTTAAACGTGCTGGGCAAACGGATGAGATGTGTCAGCTCAATCGTTGGTTTCAGCGTGATGTTGTCGAGCGTCACGGTCCAGCGACCGTTCTTGCGTGTCTTCGTCAGGTCGTACTTGAACGAGGACTTAATCTGAACATGAAAGTCCGCCCAACCGCGCGACTCTCTGACGAACTCCGGATCGGAGTCGTAGACGACCTCTACCTTGCCATCCTTGATCAGTCGCTGGAGTTCTTTGGGAGCGTCCTCGGACGGAATTGGTTCACGAGTGGATGTTCCCGACGCCTTGACGGCGACCTTTTCGCGTTCCTGACCAGCCACGAATTGGAACTGAAAGACAATCAAGACACTGGCTACCAGTGACAACATCGCACTCAGTGCATCTTGCTGTGGTTCAATTGGGATTCGTCGCGGATTCATTTGGCAAGCATCATTCGAGCCACTCGATCCAATCGCGGGTCCGGTTCATCCGGAGCGAGATCAGTCAGACAGGTTGGCAGCCAGGTGGGCTTCGAGACTTTGTTGTCAGGGAGTGAGGTGATCTTTGGGAGTTTGATCTCGGAGGCCGCGTCACCGAATGTGTCGGCAGCGGCGAGGCGAAGATAGAGCCGCTTGTTGGTGATGAGCTTGGAGATCTCTCCTGCAAATTCGGCGCTGAGTCCCAACCACAAGATAAGGTTCGGATCGGCTCGCAATGCGAGACCTTGTTCGCCCTTGGTGGAGGTGAACTCGGCGAAGGCGGATTGAAGTTGTGGGATCGTCGTGCCGTCGTGGGAGCGAACGTATTCCAGCAGGGCGGAGGGGAGGTCGCCGCTCTGCGCGAGCGTCTTCCATTGCTCGACTTCGTCTTCCTCTTCGAGATCGGTTGGATCGAATGAGAATGGCTTGTCCTCGAAGGCTTGCTCGTCATTGGCGGCTGCGGCAGCTTTTTGCCGTTGCTCGGCTTCAAGCATTTGCAGCACACGGCTGTCGGGAGTCGCCGGGCGGCAACGGCCCTTCGCCCACTCGCGAAGCTGGAAGATCTTTTCTTCCATCGTGACGGACAGAGGCACGGTTTCCTCGCGAGCTTTTTCCATCGCGACTTGTGTGATGCCGTCGGTACTGCCGTAGGTCTCGACCATCGCGGCCAGGACGACCTGTTCCAATTCGGCACCGCTGTAGCCTTCGCTCCGTTCGGCCAGCTTCGCGATGTCGAAGGTCGTCGGATCGAACCGACGCTTGCGGAGATGAATCTCCAAGATCTGTTTGCGTTCGTGATAGTTCGGCAGGTCGACAAAGAAGAGTTCATCGAAGCGTCCGCGTCGCAGCATTTCGGGCGGCAGACCGGTGACGCTGTTGGCCGTCGCAACGACGAACACCGGAGCTGGGTTTTCCTGCATCCAGGTTAGGAAACGTCCCATGATGCGGACCATCGTCGAGTCCGATCCCGCTTCGCCGTTCGCGCCGGCAAATCCTTTTTCGATTTCGTCCAACCACAGCACGGCCGGAGCAATCATCTCCATCAACGCCAACACGTCTCGCATGTTTTTCTCGGACTGCCCCTTGTCTCCGCTAAGCAGCGTCGCGACGTCCAACCGCACGAGCGGAAACGCCAGCAGCCGCGCGATCGCTCGCGCCGTGAGGCTCTTACCGCAACCTTGTACGCCCAACAGCAACACACCCTTCGGAGCCGGAATGCCTTGCTTCCGAGCGGTCTCGCTAAACGCCAACGATCGTTTCGAAACCCAGTCCTTCAAGGCGTCGAGTCCGCCAATGTCTTTGACCCCTTCGGTCAGCTCCTGGAATTCGAGCATCTCCGAGCCTTGGATCATCACCTTCTTCTCGCCGATGAGCTGCGCGTAAACCTCTTCATCGATCTCGCTGCGGCCGAGGAACGCGCGTTGAAACGATTTCCGCGCCTGAGCCGACGTCAGCCCCAGCATCGTTCGCACGAGCCGCTCTTCTTGTTCCGACGTGACCGCCAGCGGGGCAGGGCGGCTCGCACTCTCTGACGCCAGCACTGCTTTCAACTCCGTGTGTAATTCGTCGAGCCCCGGCAGCGGCAATTCACACTTCAGAGCATCCCGGAGCAATTCAAGCGGAATCTCGGTGTCCGGTCCCATGAACAGCAGCGTCTTGCTCTGCTCGATCAACACCGGCGCAAGATCGCGCAGTTGGCGAACGATTTGCGGATCGGCCAAAAAAGGCCGAAAGTCTTTGAGCAAGAACAACTGCTCGCGCGGGAATTCGGGCACATGCCGCAAGAAGTCCGCCGAGTCGGTCATCGCCGACGCATCCCCGTTGAGCGGTGGCTGCGCCCCGCGTGTCACCGTCCACGTCACCAATCCGCGATTCATCTCCGTGGCCAGCGCCGCCAACTCCGCCTCCCAACGCTCTTCCTCCCACGTCGAGAGAAACATCATCGAGAAGTGCGACAGGATGCGCGACTTGAGTTGTGTGAGGGTGTCAGCGGTAGCCATGTCGTGATCTTATCTCGCCGCCTCAGAATCAGAAGCCCTCAATGTTTCCATGAGGCGTTCTGGTTTCTGTGTCAGGAGTGCAGAGTGCTTGGTATCGCGGTCGGGCAGGGCCGCTGCTTGTTGGCAAAGTCGTTCACTGGCTGTAGCTTGCTGGTGGCATCAATCCATCGCGTGTTGACCACACAGTTCTGGAGGCAATGGCGCATGACAGCCCCTGCGAAACGAAGTTGCTTTGTCATCAGTCCCATTGGGGCCGAAGGCTCGCCGGTGCGAGAGCACGCGGACGAAGTTTATGACTTCATTATCAAGCCGGCTCTGGATTCTTGCGACGTCGAGGCGTTTCGATCGGATCACCTGCGAGAGCCATGAAAAATCTCCGACCAGATGTTCAAATCGATTCTTCATGGAGACCTGTGTGTCGCGGTTTTGACGGGCTATAACCCGAACGTGTTTTACGAACTAGCGATTGCTCAAGCGGCCGCATGTCCGACCATCATCTTGATCGAAAAAGGGGTTCAACGGGACTCTTGGGGGCTGTTGTTTGAATAAGCGGACATGCTGATTTCCAATCGGGTTGTGTGTTTCTTCCGAATCCCGAAAGGAGAGAGCAGCATGTCCGCAGAAGTGTTTTATCGAGCGATGGGGTTGCCG
>SXKJ01000344.1 GCA_005778115.1 Planctomyces sp.
ACGGCAACAATCCCGTTGCCAAAATCCAACACGAACTGGACCAAAAAACCCCGCAGCAAAAAACCGCTGCCGGGAAAAATGATCCGAATCCACTTTCAGAAAAAACTCACAGCCTCGAAGCGTCAGCGAGGGCGAACGCTCCAAGGACGCCATTGAAAGTCGATAAAGCGATCGCCCTCGCTGACGCTTCGGGTTAGTGAGCCGTACTAAAACACCCCGATCAATCTCAAAGCCGCGACCGACGAAAGCAGCAGCACCAAACTATCAAACTGCCGTTGCGGGAGTCGGTGAATCAGCCAGCGACCGGCCAGCAGTCCGAGCACAATCATCGGAGTCAGCACCGCGTTGAGCATCAGCGTGTCCATTCCGATAAGCCCCAACTGGGCGCTGAACGGAACCTTGAACACGTTGAGCATCAGGAAGAACCAGGCCGTCGTCCCCACGACTTCCAGCTTCGGCAATGAAACGGTCACGAGATACAGCGCAATGATCCCACCCGCTCCGTTGGCCAGCATCGTGCAGAAACCAGCAATGAAGCAGAGGCTCCAGGCGAACCACGCGGCGTGCGGAATATGCTCAAACCAATCTGGTCGCCACATCCGCGACAACTGCATCGCCGCCAAGCCCAAAATGATGCTGCCGATGACCGGCTTGTACGCCGACTCGCTGATCTGATCAATCAACGCCCAGCCGACGACCACACCGATCCCCGTCGGCAACGACATGCTCTTGATGTAATCCCACCGAGCATGCTTCAACCGATACGCTAGCACGGCGCAGACGTCGCCGAAGATCAGCATCGGCAGGACATATCCCGTCGATTTTTTCGCTCCATAAATGAACGCGAAGACCACGACATGAAACAGGCCGATCCCCGCGAACCCGCTCTTTGACACTCCCAGGCCAAACGCGGAGAACAACACCAGCGACCATTGAGCAGCCGTCAGCTCAGGCAAACCAATTTCAGGCATAGAAGAAGACCTTCTCGGCCGTCTTCGCTAACAGCCAGTCGCGGTCTTGCTTCGAGAGGAAATCCATTCGGTCACGGACGAGGCTGATCGATGCCTTGTAGTTGTTGACTCCCTGAATCTGATACGGCGAGTCGCTGGCCCACATCAGCCGTTGCGGGCCGAAGCAGTCGAGCAACCGCTTGATCATCGGAATCAGCTCGTCATGTGGCGGCTTCTTCTGGCCGAGCGCATAGTAGGCCGAGATCTTCACGCTCGTGTGCTTGTGCCGAGCCAGCTTGCACAAAGCCTTGATGTCCGAGTCTCGCATCTCGCCATCGACACCGATACGAGCGAAGTGATCGATCACAACTGGCGTGTCGGGATGCCGCTCGCACATCGCGTCGGTTGCCGCTAAGTCGCTCGCGTTGATGAGCAAGCACATCGCCTGCCGAGTCTCCGCTCCGGTCTTCCACATCTCGATCATGCCGGGCGATTCGAGCCACTTCGGTTGATCCTCTTTTTTTCGCACGAACGGCGTGATGCGGAAGCCGGTGACTCCCTGCGGCAGCAGCTTCTTCATCGTGGCCCCGGCGTGCGGCAGATGGTCATCGACCATCCCTTGCACTCGAAACATCTTTGGACGCCGCCGCACCGCGTCGACAAGGTACGAGTTATCGAATAGGTGATAAACCGAATGCTGAATCAGCACGACGCGACCAACACCCTCCGGCCGAGCAATCGCCATCAGCTCATCATCGGTGAAGCTCGGTGGCTTGAGGTCCGCCTTCGTCTGCCCAGGAGCCAACGGGAACATGTCCGTCTCCGAAGGCCAGATGTGAGAATGCGCGTCGATCCACGGCAGGTCGTTGTCGGCGGCAAGAACAGGTTGAATCATGATAGCTCCGAGCACGGCGGTTCCCGCAGCGAGCGCTTCGCGGCGAGTCAAAGATTGCGAGTCGTACATGGCGAGCCTTTCGATTGTCCGTGTTGTCCATTTCTCTCCGTGTTCTCTGAGCCTGTGTGTTTCAGAAATCTAAACACAGAGGCACAGAGAACCACCGAGAGGCAACGCACGTCAGCGAGCTGGTTCAAACAGCATATCGGTGGAGCCTCCAAACTTCGCCGGTAGCGGAATGTTCGACGATGACTTTTCATCGCCAACGACAAGGCATTGCCAGCGTCCTTTGAGTTCTAATTGGTTCTTCCCGCTAATCACGATCGGAGCTTGCTGCAAACCAATCGTTTGCTCTGCACCGCCGCCATGCAGAACCAGGATGTTCGTGTCGTCGAGGTAGATTGCATTGTCGGGCACGCGCAGCATCGTTCGATCGGCTGGACCGCTCGGCTCAGCGGTCAACGCTTCACCGTTGAGCCACGCTCGCACTGCGCCGTCTTTCGAGGCCATTGACAGCTTCACTCCGGACGGATCGACCCATGTCTTGGGCAATCGAATCGTGCAGCGATACCACACCGAGCCTCCGAATGTCCCAAAGCCGGCGTTGGTTTCGGACCAACGGCCAGGAATCGAGATCGGCGACCACTCGCCACTCGGCTGTCGCTTCACCAGAGCAACATTCGACACCAGACTCTTCTGCACCGACTCGGTTCGCGTGTCGTACTTCGAGCGGAACGACTCGCCTCCAAGAATCTGATTGCTGGTGATCGTCGGGCAAACGAATCGCTCAACGTGCGAGATCACGAGGTCATTGCCGGAGAAGTGATCGACCTGCGGCCAACGCTTGGGGTTGTACATGCAGTCGGTCATATCGCGCATCAACGCGACATTCTTGCCGTTGCGAACCATCTGCCGCAGCCCGAATGGCCGGCCGAGCACGCACATGTTGAGATGAACGCCAACCAAAACGACATTCTTGATGCCGCGCGATTCAAGCACATTCCAAACTTCGTTCCCTCGGTCAGAGATAAAGTCGCGATCGGCGTCGATCTCGATCAGCTTCAACTGCGTCTTCCAGGGCATCCCCGGATTGCGGCCCATCGCTTTGAGCTTCGCGGCCCACTCGGCGTGCTCGGCCGGATCGTCGTCCTCGCCGCCGTCCGATTGGTCGATCGGATAGACCGCCTTCTCTTCGCTGGGAATCCGCGAGCACCAGAACTCCACATCCTTCGGCTTCACCTTCGCCGACGGAGCCGTCACTGCTCGCTTCCGAGCCGCATGGTCTTCGTAAGCCGTCATACAATCACTCGGCGAGTGAATGATCGTCGCCCCGCGCTTCCGAGCCTCTTTCAAAACGTCGTTCATCCGCGGAGCAAACTCTTCCAACCGCAGCACGGCGTTCAAGCAGTGATGAGCGTCCCACACGTCGCAAACGATGAACGCGGTTTCCTTCGCGACCCAAGTTTCATCGCGATTCTGAATCTTGAAAACTCCACTCCCAGCGGACCGCTCCTGCTGGAAACGAAGGTGAAATGTTAAATCATCTCCAAAGACGGTCGTCGCCATGAGCAAGATTCCCATTGACAATACAGCGCATAATCCAGTCGGCCTCACAATGTCGTCTCCTCATCTGGAAAAACTAACCCGAAGCGTCAGCGAGGGCGAAGGCTCCAAAACGCTCGGCCACAAATCAAGTCGGTTAAGCATTCGCCCTCGCTGACGTGTCGGGTTACTGCGCGGACGCTGACCGTGCGGCATCATCCCAGCAACTCGCACACGGCTTGTCCACCCGCCACGAGCGGAACCGAGCGACCCGGTGAAGCCAGCAACTCACGATCGGCATCCACACCGAGCAGGTGATACGCAGTGCGCAAGATGTCCTTCGGATCAATCGGCCGATCCAGCACATCGCCGGCCGTCGAGTTCGTTGACCCAACGACTTGTCCGCGTGGCACGCCCGCTCCGGCGAAGAGTTGGCAGTAGGCTCGCGACCAGTGGCCTCGGCCGGGAGCGCCGGCGGCGGTGATGTCGAATGTCGGCGTGCGGCCATGTTCACTGAGGCACAGGACCAGCGTGTCGTCGAGTAATCCCCGCCGATCGAGATCGAGCATTAACGCTGAGAATGCCTTGTCAAACGCCGGCAGCAGGAACTCGCGCATCCGCGAGTGATGATCGTAGTGCGTGTCCCAGCTCTCATCGGTTTGGCCGAACTCGTCCCAGCAGACGGTGACGAACTTCACGTTCGCTTCGAGCAACCTCCGGGCTGACAAGCACGACTGGCCAAACAACGTCATGCCGTAGTCTTCGCGGAGCGACATCGGCTCCCGTTCCAATCGCAGCGCATCGACCACTTGCGGCCGAGCGAGGAAGTCGAGAGCCAGTTCACGTTGCTTCGAGTATCCCGCCGCACTAGCCGAGCGATCGAGTTCCGCCGTTCGCTGTTCAAACTGAGTCAGCAGTGCGCGACGGCGATCGAGCGAATCGAGTGTGATCGCTGCTCCGTCACCGGAACCGAATTCGAGTCGTCCGTCGGGCGTGATCTCGCGGAACGGATCACATTGCGGAGCCTCGCCACGAAACTCGGTCCACAACGGATCGAACGCCGTCCCCAAGAAGCCACCGAACGTCCCCGATCGCTTGTTCGGCCGAGCGTACAAGCTCTGACGCCACGGCAGCATCACGTTGACCGGCAAGCCACGCGGCTGCGGGCCGAACTCGCCGCGCGAGGCGCAATGGTCGATGACTCCGCCGATGTAGGGCCACTGGTCGGGATTCCGCTGCCGGCCTTCGATCCGTTCGGTGTCCGGGTTGCCAGTCAGCGTGTACGACGCCGAGTGAATGTTCCACGGATGCGACATCGACCGCACCAGCGTGCAACGATCGAGCACGCTCGCTGATCGCGGCAAGTGCTCACAAACTCGAACGCCCGGCAGCTTCGAATCGATGGTACCGAACTCACCCCGAATGCTTTCCGGAGCTTCCGGTTTTGGATCAAACGTGTCGAGCTGGCTCCAAGCTCCGTAGATGTAGAGCACCAGGCAACGCTTCGCGCGACCGAAATTCGCTAACGGGACGGGGCTCGTATCGCCCTGAGCCACTGACGAAAGGAGTCGAGTACCAAGCAGACTCAACCCACTCGCACATAGCACATCGCGTCGCCGAAGCCGACCAGATGGAAACCGCGATGAACCCAAAAGTCGCAGCATGTCGTCTTTCCAGGAAACGCATTCGTCTCGCTGAATCACCGGTCGATTTCACCCATCACGACATCCAGCGAACCAACGATGGCGGGGATATCTGCCAGCAGAAACCCTTCGCAGAGCGGAGCGGTGACGGAGAGGTTGCAGAAGCAGGAACTTTTGGCGCGGGCACGGAACGGTTCGGCTTTGTCGTTGCCGACGATGTAAAAGCCCATCGCGCCGCGCGGACATTCGGTTTCGAGGTACGCTTCATCGACCGGCAACTTGGCGCTCATCTTGTACGGTACGCGATAAGTGCCTTGAGACTTCGGATACTTGGCCATCGCTTGGCGGACGAGCTTGATAGCCTGCACGACTTCCATCATGCGGACGAAGAAGCGGCACCAGTTGTCGCCGAGCACCGCTTCGCGCGGGGCGTCTTCAAACGGGGCGGAGATGACGTCGAAGTCGTAGCCGGCGTAGTTGCGTGTGTAGATCGGCTCTCCGTCTCGACGGAGATCGAAATCGACACCGCTACCGCGTAGGACTGGGCCGGTGCAGCCGTGACTGATTGCCAACTCTTTGGTGAGGATCCCCAGGCCGGCCGTACGCTTGATAAAGATCTGATTGCGAGTCAACAGAGTGTGGTATTCCTGGATGCGCGGCTCCAGCCAGTTGAGAAACATCTCGACCGCTTCCAGCCAGGTCAGCTTCATGTTCTTGTTGCGCTTGGTCAGCGCGGCGAGGCCGGGGGGAATCGGGATGATGTCCGGCAGGTCGTGCGTCGCTCCGCCGATCGTGAAATAGCTGTAGGTCAGACGTGCTCCGCAAAGCTCCTCGAACAGGTCGAGGATAATTTCCCGCTCACGGAAGGCGTACAAGAACGGACTGAACGTGCCGAGGTCCAGGCCGTAGGCTCCCATGCCGACCAAGTGGCTGGCGATTCGGCCGAGCTCGGCGACCAGCACGCGAATGGTCATCGCCTTTTCGGGAACTTCCATGCCGATGAGCTTCTCGACGGCCAAGGCCATACCGAGGTTCATGTTCATCCCGGCGAGGTAATCCATACGGTCGGTGTAGGGAACCCACTGTGGCGTCGCGAGGTTCTCGCCGATCTTCTCAGCGCAGCGATGCAGGTAACCGATGTGTGGTGTGATCTCGTGGATGATCTCGCCGTCGGTTCGCAGCAGCAGCCGCAACACGCCGTGCGTGCTGGGATGCTGCGGGCCCATGTTGACGAGCATCTCGTCGGTGCGAACGTCGAATTCGATGACGCGGGGATCTTCGAGAGTCAGGCTCATGGCATCCTCAATCAACGCCGTGAGGCGTGGCTATAAACAAAGGCGTCGCTAT
>SXKJ01000345.1 GCA_005778115.1 Planctomyces sp.
CGACCCCTGCGGAACCGGGGGGCTGACGCCGCCCCGCTCGCCTGACTTATTCGGGGATGAGCTTGGCGAAAGCCTGCTTGGCTTCCGCCACGAAACGCTTGATGAGTTTAGTGTCCTTCACTCCGGGAGACGACTCCACGCCGCTGGCTGTATCGACGCCGTCCGGCTGCACCGCATGAATCGCAGCCGCCACGTTTTCCGGAGTCAGTCCTCCCGCCAGGATCAGCGGCGGCCAGTTTGTTCGGTCGTACTGATTCGCGATCAACTCCCACGGAGCGACCTTGCCCGTCCCACCGAACTCACCTTCCACGCGAGCATCCAGCAAGCAACCCGCGAGCGGCACGCCCAGTCGTTGGCACTCGGCAACGAACTCCGCGACCGATTGCAAACTGTCTGCAACACGAAACGCTTTGAGGATGTGCCAATCGGGATGTCGCTCGTGAATCGCGTGCAGGTCTCGCGGCGTTTCGTCGCCATGCAGTTGAATGGCAGTAAGGCCGGCTTGTGTCGCGATCGCGTCAATCTCATCCAGCGAGTGGTTGACGAAGAGGCCGATTGTCTGGAGCAATTGTTTTCTGACAATGACCGCTGCCTGATCCGGCGCGATTGAGCGGGGCGACTTCGCGAAGAAGTTCAGGCCGATGGCCGACGCACCCGCAGTCGCGGCGACGGCGGCCGAGTCGGTATCGCGAATGCCGCAGACTTTGATCCAGTCGCGAACGACAAAGCTAGAAGTCGGAGTTCCAAGCATTCTCAAACTCAATTGGCGCGAGTTGAATGTCGCGAAGGATGCTTCGCAACGTACCGATCTTGAGCGTCTCATTCCCGTGAACTGGGACTGTCGTGTGGCGATCCCCGCAGGCCATGACGTGATGGCTACCACGAATTCGGACGATTGCAAATCCGCGTCGTTCCAGAAAACGAACCATCTCACGGCCTGACGGGCGCGGAAGACTAGCCACGAGCGAGCTCCCGGAGATCCCAGTCCGTCTCACGCAATTTCGGGGAGCACATTCGCGAGATTGCGTCATCGAGACCAAACGCCTCGATATACGCCGTCACCGCCTCGCGCAAATCCGCCAGAGCCTGGTCTTCGGTCTCACCTTCACCGTAGGCGGGGATATCTGGGATGCGAGCCGTATAACCGCCCGATTCGAGGTCGGGAATCAACTCAACGGTGATGGCGGGAAGGCTTGTCTTCATGGTTACTTTCCTTCCTGCATCGCCTCGAACTTGGCGATCCACTTTTCCGGGTCTTCCTCGAACGCCGCTTTGCAGCCTGAACAGCAGACCCAGTACGACTTCCCTTTGTGGCTGACTTGGATCGTCCCCAATCCCTGTGAGATGACACAGGTCTTCTCTTTGAAATCGCTGTCGTTGATCGCGAAGGAGGTTCCCTCGCGCTGGCTGGCCGCCGTGTCGAAACGCACGAATCTTGAGCCACGCATCTTGGACAATTCCAACAGATAGCGATTGTTGTCCTGCTGGTTCATCACGATTTGCCAACGATCCTTCGCATCGCCGGTTTCAGCGAGCTGTAACTTGTAGGTTCGTTGGGGAGTTTGTTTTTTATCCTCGCCCGGCTTTTCGCTGGGTTCTTCGGTGAAGACTCCTTGCAGGACGCGCTGTTTTCCTTCCTTGTCGGTCAACGTCATCTGGAATTTCTCTTCTTCGACCAAGTACGTCAGCCGTGCCGATTTGAAGTACTCGCCGTCTTCCTTGGTGGTCATCGTCAGCGCGGGTTGAGCACGATCGGTCTTCCAATCCCAGACCCATTGCAGGTCTTCGTAGGTCTTCGACTTGTCGATGATCGCGTGCCACGGACCGAGCACCACTTGAATCGGCTTGAGCGCCTTCTTCACTTCGTCGATTTGCTTTTCCGGAGGGAGCTTCGGCTTTGCGGCCGAGTTCGTCGCCGTTGACGATCCACCGCCGCCGAGCTTCACCGGTGCGAACGGCTTCGATGGCGTATCGTCGTTCGACGCCGTTGATGTCGAATCGTCGGCCGACTCTTCCGCCTTGCTCGCCGTTGGATCCGGCTTCTTTGAGCCGCTGCTGGCGGGCTTGTTCGTTTCCGGTTCGGCCGTCCCACCGCAACCGGCGATCCAAGCGGCAATGAGCGTTGAAGTCAGCAAGGCGGAAGAGCGTGAAAATCGTTGGAGCATGGCAAGTCTCTGAGACATAGGGTTTGGGATCACGGCCATCGGCTTTCGGCCTACAGCCATCGGCCGGTCAATTCACCCAGCCGCGTTCGCACCAGTTCGCGTCATTCGGTGACGCGAGTGAGTTTTTCGGCCACAACGGTCGAGTGATCTTTTCAAAATTCATCTCGTCCCAGTGCGGCGACGCGCAGCCGGGACAGTCGGCGAGGAATGCCCCCGCGACGAACGGATCATAGTCGGCTCGGAACCCGGAGGGGGACTTCGCGACCACGATTCCGCAAGTCCGCGGATCAAGCCCGACCGATTCATACAGCCGGGGCGAACTGCCGGGGCCGCCACGTTCAACCAACAGGATCTGCACGTCCCCCGATCGGACGATCGCGCCGCGGCCCATGTTGACCGGCAGGTTCTTGCTAATGTGGCCGCTCAAGACCCATTCGACGTTTTGCAGCTTCTCGACGCCGCCGCGCACACGGACGGGGGATGAGTATTCGGGGGCGAGTCGGCCTCCGATTTCAAAATCGAATTGGCCTCCGATTCCGACGCTGGCAGCGTCGGCTACGGCTTGCGGATCAACCATGAAGGTGATTGCGCCGTGCGGGATTCTTGGTGCGGCGAGTAATTCGCGCAGGAGGCAGGTTGAGTCGCCGGGGCTGCCGCTGTTGGTTGCGTCGGCTCCGTCGCCGATCACGATCGGATGTTTTCCGAGAGCGAGCGCTCGCTTCACAACCTCAGCGGGAGGGAAGCGTTCGACGGCTTCGAGTTCGTGACGGATGCTCCAACACTTTGAGCAAAGCTGATCGACGATCTCTTCCCAACGCGATTCTTTCTGCGCGGTGGTCAGCATCACCGACCAGCCCAACTGCGGCGCGTCGAACCACGGCATAACCATCGCCACGTTCGCGGCAAACACGCCCTCTTCGGCTTCTAGCTGCTTGAGCCGTTCGTAGATCGGAGCGGGCGGGCCAGTGAAGGTGTTGTGGTATTCGGCGGCGGTAAACATCGGCAGCTTGCGCCAAACGGTGTGGGTGCGGACTCCCTGCTTCAGGATCTTCCACAATTGGCTGGCCGCTCGTTCGCCGCGCTGCCACGAGTCCAGATGCGGACAAGTGTGATAGCCGCAGAGCAAATCGGCGTTTGCCAACATTCGCCGAGTCAAATTCGCGTGCAGATCAAACGTGCCGACGATCGGCACGTCGGGGCCGACCGCCGTGCGAACTCGTTCCAACAACGCGCCGCTGAGGTCCGGCTCATCTTCCGCCGCCATCGCACCGTGCAGAACCAAGCACACGGCATCCAACGGTCCCGCGATGCGGAACTGTTCGTCGAACGACTCGAAGATGCGCTTCGAGGTCGCGGCTTCGACGGCTCCCCACGGCCAGCAGACGAAGCGAGAGAGACCGATCAGTTCGGCCGGAGGCTGCGGCCATTGCTTGATCGCCGACAAGAGGCCGCCGATCTCGCCCGTTTGGCCGTACTTCTCAAAGATCTCCGGGCCGACGGCGATCCCCCAGTTCTCGAAGTTCGACCAGCGGGTCAGATTGCGATTGAACGTGTTCGATTCCTGCCACATCTGGCCGATGGCGATTCGCATGAGAGGTCTCCTACGCTCGTAGTGACACCATTTATGGGGTCGAACGCGCGATCCCGACCCGATAAATCGGGTCACTGCGAGCGCGCGGGGCGTGACATTGGATACGGACAGCAATCGGCAGGGCAGACATCGTGATTGGGACCGAACGCTCCGATCGCGCGGCGCTCGCAGGTCGCGGCTGATTCGTTCGCGAGTCGTTCGGCAATCAAATCAACGATCATTTCCACGAATTTCGGATGCGTGCCGACGGTCCCGGATCGAACCATCGTTAGGCCGAGCTCCTTTGAGAGCGTGAAGGCTTCGTCGTCGAGGTCGTACAGAACTTCGATGTGATCGGACAAAAAGCCGATCGGTGCGATGACGACTTGTGAGACCGATTTATCTTTTAGCGCTCGCAGATGATCGAGGATGTCGGGTTCGAGCCAGGGATCGGTCGGTCGGCCACTGCGGCTTTGATAGACCACTTGCCAGCGTTCGGGCGGGATACCGATTCGCTCGGCAACCAGCCGAGCGGTCTCGTTTAGTTGCGCGGCGTACAGACAGTTGTCGGCCATCGACATTGGGATGCTATGAGCGGTGAAGGCGATGTGTGCCGATTCGCGACCCTCGGTCGGCAGTCGAGCGAAGGCGTTGGCCGTTCGGTCGGCAGTTGCCTCGATGAAGTTGGGGTGATTGAAGAAGACTCGGACCTTGTCGATCACCGGAGCCGCTGGCCCCGCCGCTTGCCGAGCGGCTTCGATGTTCTCGCGATACTGCCGGCAACTGGAGTACGAACTGTAGCCCGCCAACACAAACGCGAGCACTCGTTCGAGTTTGATATCGACCATCGCCTCGACCGTCTCGGTCAGGAGCGGATACCAGTTGCGGTTGCCCCAAAAGATCGGCAGATCGATGCCGCGTCGAATTAGTTCGGGGCGCAAGACCTGGATCAGGTCGCGGACTTGCTGGTTGATCGGGCTGATGCCGCCGAAATGGTGGTAATGCTCGGCGACCTCCAGAAGCCGTTCGCGCGGGACTGGCTTGCCGCGGGTGACGTTTTCCAAGAAGGGCATCACCTCGTTCGGACCCTCTGGTCCGCCGAAGCCGACGATTAACAACGCGTCATAGGAACTAGGCATGAGGTCTCTCTAAGAGGAAACTTGTCTGACGGGGAGTGTATCTCGCTTGCCTGTCTCATTCATGGCCGTGAGAGGTATAAATTCCTCCGCAACGTTGCGCCTAATGTAGGTGAGCGGCGGGCCGATAGACCGGGGTCGGATGTTCGGTGTTTCGGTTTCACTGGGATCAACTTTGGTTCGCGAGTCACGCTTTGTTCCCGCCAATTCTGAAAAATCGAACACCCGCCCCCAGAGTCGTCAGTGAGGTTTCTGGCAATGCACCCAATCAATGAACACGTCCAGGGCGTGACTCGCCGCCACTTTTGCGGACGTGCGGGAACCACGCTCGGAGCCGCCGCGGTCGCTTCGCTGTTGGCGAAGGAGGGGCTTTCATCGTCCGCTCTGCAAACGGGCCGGACGCATTTCGCGCCGACGGCCAAGCGCGTCATTTACCTGTTTCAATCTGGTGGTCCGAGCCACTTGGACCTGCTGGATTACAAAACGGAATTGAAGCGACTGCACGGTTCTGAGTTGCCCGATTCGATTCGACAGGGCCAGCGGCTGACCGGGATGACGTCGGGGCAGAAAAACTTTCCGGTGATCACGCCGAGGTTCGCGTTTCGCCAATACGGACAGAACGGGACATGGCTCAGCGAGTTATTGCCACACACCGGGCAGGTCGTCGATGAACTCTGTTTGATCCGCTCGATGCACACCGAGGCGATCAATCACGATCCGGCAATCACCTATATTCAAACGGGATCGCAGCAACCGGGGCGGCCGTCGCTCGGCGCTTGGGCGAGTTATGGGCTCGGCAGCGAGGCGGATGATTTGCCGGCGTTCCTGGTGTTGATCTCGCACGGCAGCGGGCGGGATGCGAATCAAGGATTGCTCGACCGGCTATGGGGGAGCGGCTTTCTGCCCTCCAGCCATCAAGGAGTGAAGCTCCGCAGCAGCGGCGATCCGGTACTGTATCTCACTGACCCTCCGGGCATCGACCGTGAGCTGCGCCGCAAGATGCTTGATGGACTCGCCAAGCTCAACGAGATTGAACACGCGAAAGCGGGCGATCCGGAAATCACGACTCGCATCGCTCAGTACGAGTTGGCGTTTCGGATGCAGTCGTCCGTGCCGGAGTTGATCGACTTCTCAACCGAGACCGCTGCAACGTTTGAGATGTATGGC
Source organism: Planctomyces sp. (assembly GCA_005778115.1). Lineage (GTDB taxonomy): Bacteria > Planctomycetota > Planctomycetia > Planctomycetales > Planctomycetaceae > SXKJ01. The sequence continues at coordinate 6,039 of SXKJ01000345.1, forward strand.
GAAGAGTCGCGCAAGCCGGGGACATTCGCAGCGAACTGCTTGCTCGCACGGCGCTTGTTGGAACGGAGCGTGCGGTTCGTGCAGCTTTATCATCGCGGTTGGGACCAGCACGGTTCGCTGCCGACGAACATTCCGAAGCAATGCCACGACGTCGATCAACCGCAAGCCGCGTTGATTCGCGATCTGAAACAGCGCGGGTTGCTGGAAGACACCTTGATCGTCTGGGGCGGCGAGTTTGGTCGCACGGTCTATGGCCAAGGTGGACTGCAAGCCGATTACGGCCGCGATCATCACGGCCGCTGCTACTCAATGTGGCTGGCTGGCGGAGGGATGAAGCCGGGTGTCGTTTACGGTGAGACGGACGACTACGGCTACAACATCGTGCGCGATCCAGTCCATGTTCACGATCTGAATGCGACGATCTTGAATTGCCTTGGCTTCGATCACGAGCGGCTGACGTTCCGTTTCCAGGGACGCGACTACCGTTTGACCGACGTGCATGGGCGAGTCGTTCGTGAGTTGCTTGCGTAGAGTAAGTAACCCGAAGAGGCTGTGAGTTTTTTCTGAAAGTCGATTCGGATCATTTTTCCCGGCAGCGGTTTTTTGCTGCGGGTTTTTTTGGTCCAGTTCGTGTTGGATTTTGGCAACGGGATTGTTGCCGTCGTTGGTCTCGATTCCTGGTCAGAAACGGGGGCCGGGTGGTTTGAGGTCTC